>JAMFSN010000111.1 GCA_026225295.1 Frankia alni | reverse complement strand
TCTGCTCATCGAGCCTGCAGACCAGCCGGATGGCGCTGCACGCGATCAGGGCGGGGGAGGGCGACGTCTTCATCTCCGCCGGGGTGGAGACGGTCAGCCAGTATCCGACGGGCGCCGCCGACTACCACCCGGGCTCACAGAACCCGGCATTCGCCGCGGCGGAGGAGCGCACCGCCGACCTCGCCTCGGGCAGCGGGAGCTGGAGCGATCCGCGGACGGTGGGTGCCCTCCCCGACGCCTACATCAAGGTGGGCCAGACCGCGGAGAACGTCGCCCAGCTGACCGGCGTCACCCGTGAGGAGCAGGATGCCTTCGGCGTGCGCAGCCAGAACCTCGCGGAGAAGGCGATCGCTGACGGCTTCTGGGCCAGGGACATCACCCCCGTCACCCGGCCCGACGGCACGGTCGTGAGCCGGGACGACAGCCCCCGGGCCGGCGTCACGATGGAGGCGGTCGCCGGGCTGCAGCCGGTCTTCCGGCCGGACGGCACCGTCACCGCAGGCAACGCCTGCCCCCTCAGCGACGGCGCCGCCGCGGCGGTGATCATGTCAGACACCAAGGCCCGCGAGCTCGGGATCACCCCGCTCGCGCGCATCGTCAGCACCGGAGTCAGTGCGCTGTCGCCGGAGATCATGGGACTCGGTCCGGTGGAGGCGTCGCGTCGGGCGCTCGCGCGGGCCGGCTTGAGCATCGGCGACATCGACCTCGTGGAGATCAACGAGGCGTTCGCCGCCCAGGTCATTCCCTCGGCCAGGCAGCTGGGCATCGACGAGGACAGGCTCAACGTGCATGGCGGCGCGATCGCGGTCGGCCACCCCTTCGGCATGACCGGGGTCCGGATCCTCAGCACGCTGATCAACGGCCTCAGCCACCGCGACAAGCAGCTCGGCCTTGAGACCATGTGCGTCGCCGGCGGCCAGGGCATGGCCATGGTCATCGAGCGGCTGAGCTGAAAGGGCCCTGGTCATGACGCGCAGATTCGAGGGAAAGACGGCGATCGTCACCGCTGCGAGCAGGGGAATCGGGCTCGGCATCGCGCGGCGCCTGGTGGACGAGGGTGCCCGGGTCGTCATCACCGCAAGGAAGAAGGAGGCCCTGGATGAGGCGGTCGCCGCGCTCGGCGGTCCCGGGCACGCGCTCGCGGTCGCGGGGAAGGCCGACGACGCCGACCACCAGGCCGAGACCGTCCGCCGGGCGATCGACGCCTTCGGCAGCGTGGACCTGCTGGTCAACAACGCCGGCATCAATCCCGTCGTGGCGCCGCTTGCCGAGACGGACCTCTTCGTGGCGCGCAAGGTCATCGAGGTCAACTGTCTCGCCGCCCTGGCCTGGGTGCAGCAGGCGCACCGGGCCTGGATGGGGGAACACGGCGGCGCCGTGGTCAACATCTCCTCCCTGGCCGGGGGCGGGCACGCCAAGGGGCTCGGTCTCTACGGTGTGAGCAAGGCGATGCTGAACTACCTCACCGCCCAGCTCGCTCTCGAGCTGGCCCCGGCGGTCCGGGTGAACGCCGTGGCGCCCGGCGTGGTGAAGACGAAGTTCGCCACCATGCTCTACGAGGGGCGCGAGGCTGAGGTGGCCGCGACGTACCCGCTGAAGCGACTCGGCGTGCCGTCCGACGTCGCCTCATGCGTCGCGTTCCTGCTGTCAGACGAGGCCGGCTGGGTGACCGGGCAGCTTCTCGTCATCGACGGCGGCGTGACGCTGACCAGCCCCTGACGGACAAGTGATGAGTGGGGCGCGAAGCACGGAACCGTTCGGGATCTGTGCATTGAACTGCCGTGAATTGCGCGGTCATCCCCGATGAAGGAGAACCCCTGATGGATTTCGCGCACGACTCCCGCACAGAAGAGCTGCGGGAAAGCCTGCTCGACTTCATGGCCACACACGTCTACCCGGCCGAGCCGGTTTTCGCCGAGCAGCACGCCCGCATGGCGAACCCGTGGGCCTGGAGCCGGGTCCCCGTGATCGCTGACCTCCGGGCCGAGGCCCGCCGGCGCGGCCTGTGGAACCTGTTCCTCACCGGGGAGCACGGTGCCGGGCTCACCAACCTGCAGTACGCGCCGCTCGCCGAGATCACGGGGCGCTGCGCCTACCTGGCGGCTCCCGCCCTCAACTGCGGACCGCCTGATACAGGCAACATGGAGGTGCTGGCGATGTTCGGTACCGACGCGCAGCGCAAGCAGTGGCTCGACCCGCTGCTCCGGGCCGAGATCCGCTCGGCGTTCGCCATGACCGAGCCCGATGTCGCTTCCTCCGATGCCACCAACATCGCCACGCGGATCGAGCGCGACGGCGACGAGTACGTCATCAACGGCCGCAAATGGTACTCAAGCGGCGCGATGAACCCCGACGCGAAGATCTTCATCGTCATGGGGAAGACCGACCCCGCCGCGGACCGGCACCGGCAGCAGAGCATGATCCTCGTCCCGAGGGACACGCCGGGTGTCGACATACTCCGCGGCATGGAGGTGCTCGGCTACACCGACAGCGAACACGGCGGCCACGCGGAGATCGTCTTCCGTGACGTGCGGGTGCCGGCCGAGAACCTCATCGCGGGCGAGGGCGACGGGTTCGCGATCGCGCAGGCCCGCCTCGGCCCCGGTCGCATCCACCACTGCATGCGGTCGCTCGGCGTGGCCGAGCACGCCATCGAGGCCATGTGCGCCCGCGCGGATCAGCGAGTCGCCTTCGGCAAGCCGCTGTCGCGGCAGGGCGTCATCAGGGACTGGATCGCGGAGTCGCGGGTGAGGGTCGAGCAGCTCCGGCTGCTCTGCCTCAAGGCCGCCTGGCTGATGGATACCGTCGGCAACAAGGGGGCGCACACCGAGATCCAGGCCATCAAGATCGCGACGCCGGCCACGGTGGAGTGGATCGTCGACAAGGCGATCCAGGTGCACGGCGCGGGAGGACTCTCACAGGACTTCTCGCTTGCCCGCCACTTCGCCGGCATCCGCACCCTGCGGCTCGCCGACGGCCCCGATGAGGTACACAAGAACGCCCTTGCCCGTCATGAGCTGAACCGGCAGGCCGCGGCCCGCGAGGCGGCGCTCGCGCCGGTGCGGGCATGACCACGCAGGCCCCCGCCGTCCTCGTGCTCGCCGAGCGCCGCGGCCCTGTCCTCGTCCTGACCCTGAACCGTCCCGAACGGATGAACGCCTGGACGGACGCGCTCGAGGACAGCTATTTCGCGGCGCTCGACGCCGCCGACGGCGATCCCGAGGTGCGCGCCATCGTGGTCACCGGCGCCGGCCGCGGCTTCTGCGCGGGTGCCGACATGGCCGACCTCCAGGAGGCGGCGACGGGCGCGATCGACGCCGAGCGGCACGAGCGGCGCCGGCCGCGCGCGTTTCCGCTGACCGTGCGCAAGCCCCTGATCGCGGCGATCAACGGCCCGGCCGTCGGCCTCGGCCTGGTCGAGGCGCTGTACTGCGACATCAGGTTCGCCACGCCGGACGCGAGGCTCTCGACGACGTTCGCCCGCCGCGGCCTGATCGCGGAGTACGGCATCTCGTGGCTCCTGCCGCGCCTCGTCGGGCCGAGCACGGCGCTTGACCTGCTGCTCTCGGGCCGGACCATCCTCGGGGATGAGGCACTCAGGCTGCGGCTCGTCGACCGCCTCAGCCCTCCCGGGCAGCTCGTCGACGACGCGGTCGGGTACGCGCGGGAACTCGCGGTGCACAGCTCGCCCTGGTCGATGGCGACGATCAAGGCACAGGTACGGGCCGATCTCGAGCGCGGCTTCGCCGAGTCCGTGGCGGCCTCCTATGAGCTGATGGCCGCCGGATTCCTCCGCCCCGACGTGGCGGAGGGCGTACAGAGCTATCTGGAGCGGCGGCCGCCGGCCTTCCCGCCACTAGACCCGCGGGACCGGACGGCATGAACGGAGCCGGTCATGGTGCCTGAACCGGCCGTCGTGGGCCTCGACAGCGCGGCGGTCGGTGAGTGGATACTCGGGCTTGGGCTCGGTGCGATGGCACCGCTGCGCTTCGCCCGCGTCGGACGGGGCGTCTCCAACTTGACGTACCTCGTCACCGACGGCGCGGGCGCGCGGTGGGTGCTGCGCCGCCCCCCGGTCGGGCCGCTGCTGCCATCGGCCCACAACGTCGCCAGGGAGTACCGGATCCTGAGCGCACTGCAACCGGCCGCGGTCCCGACACCGGCCGTGCACGGGTTCACCGACGACCCGGCGATCACGGACGCGCCGCTGCTTCTCATGGCCTACGTGGACGGGATGACGCTCGACGACCCGAGCGTGGCAGAGAAACTCGATCCCGCCGTCAGGTCGCGGCTTGGACGCGTCCTCGCCCGCTCACTCGCGAGCGTGCACGACGTCGACCTGAACGCCACTGGACTGCGGGATCTCGCCTCGCACGAAAACTATGCGGGGCGGCAGCTCAAGCGCTGGCGCCGGCAGTGGAACGACTCGCGCACGCGCGAGCTCCCGGCCGTGGACGAGCTCGCTGATCGCCTGCTAGCGGCGATACCCGAGCAGCGAGAGCTGGCGCTTGTCCACGGCGATTTCCATCTGCTTAACGTCATCGCCGCGCCCGACGGCGGCGAGATCCGCGCCATCTTGGACTGGGAGCTATGTACCCTCGGGGATCCGCTGGCCGACCTCGGCGGCCTGCTCGCCTACTGGCCGCAGCCGGGCGACACGACGGTGGGCCCGTTCCGCGCGTCGCTGCTGCCCGACTTCCCCTCACGCGCGGAGCTTTCGCGGGCCTACGCCGACGAGACCGGGCGCGACCTCACCGCCCTGCCGTTCTGGCACGTCCTCGGCCTCTGGAAGATCGCGATCATCGGCGAGGGCGTGCGCAGGCGCGCTCTCGACGACGAGCGCAACGCCGCCCGCACCGGGGTCCCCTCGACGCAAAGCGTTGACGACATCGTCGCGCAGGCCCAGCGCGTCGCCGCCGAGGCGGGACTAGGAGCGGCACACCGGGGCCCGCGGGCTCGAACCTGGTAGGAGAACCGACATGAACGGTCCAAGGGACCGCACCGCCATCGTGACCGGCGGGGCCGGCGGCATCGGCTTCGGCGTGGCCAGGCGGCTTGCCGCGGACGGCTTCGCGGTCGCCCTCCTCGATCTCGACGAGGGGGCCGGCAAGCGTGCCGCCGCCGAGATCGAGCAGTCAGGCGGCCGGGCCGTCGCCGTCGGGATCGACGTCACCGATGAGCAGGCGGTGCAGACCGCTGTCGAGCTGGTGGCAGAGCAGCTCGGCGCGCCGGCCGTGCTGGTGAACAACGCCGGCGTCACCCGAGACAACCTGCTGTTCAAGATGAGCCTCGACGACTGGGACACGGTCATGGACGTCCACCTGCGGGGCTCGTTCCTCATGAGCCGGGCATGCCAGCGCTACATGACCGCGGCAGGGTGGGGCCGGATCGTGAACATCTCGAGCACGGCCGCGCTCGGCAACCGAGGCCAGGTGAACTACTCCGCCGCCAAGGCGGGCTTGCAGGGCTTCACCAAGACGCTGGCCATCGAGCTCGGCAAGTTCGGTGTCACCGCCAACGCGATCGCCCCCGGCTTCATCGTGACGGAGATGACCAGGCGGACCGCCGAGCGCATGGGCATCCCGTTCGAGGACTTCGTCAAGGGAGCGGCCGAGCACACCCCCGTGGCGCGGGTAGGACAGCCCGCGGACATCGCGCACCTGGTCTCCTTCCTGGTCAGTGACGGTGCGGGCTTCGTGTCCGGTCAGGTCATCTACGCGGCCGGCGGCCCGGTCTGCTGAGTCAGGCAACACGAGAGAGGAGCACGCACGGATGAGGATCTTTCATGACCTGGCCGAGCTTGAGGAGGCGGTGGGCGCCCACCTCGGCTGGTCCGGCTGGCACACCGTGACCCAGCAGCAGGTCGACGTGTTCGCCGAGCTCACCGGCGACAGTCAATGGATCCACGTCGATCCGCAGCGGGCGGCTCGGGGGCCGTTCGGCACCACCATCGCCCACGGATACCTCACCCTGTCGCTGATCCCGAGGCTCATGATGCAGGTCTACACGGTGGAGGGGCTGCGCATGGGCGTGAACTACGGGGTGAACAAGGTCCGGTTTCCTGCGCCGCTGCCGGTTGGGTCACGCATCAGGGCGGGCATGGAACTGGTCTCGCTCGACCCAAGGGGCGGCGATTACCAGCTGGTCACGAGGGTGACCGTCGAGCGCGACGGCGGGACCAAGCCCGTGTGCGTGGCGGACACAGTGAACCTTCTGTTCCCCCTGGCTGAATGAGAGGCCTGATCACATGTACATCCACGTCGACCCCGGCCGTCAGCGGTCCGAGGTCCGCGAAGCAGGCGACCTGAAGAGCTTCGCCATCGTGGTCGCGGGCAGCGCGACCGACGATCAGGTCGCCAGCGCGCTGGCTCCGCTCGCCCGGCTTGAATCGCCTGAGCATGCCTGGGTGTCGGTCGGGCTGCTCCGCGCCGCCTGCGGACGCGACACCGATGCCGACTGGTCCCTGGCTTTCGCGGCCATGATCGACTACGCCGCGTCGAAGGGCTGGCTCAACGACACGGGAACCGAGCTCCGCGCGCACCTGGAGCGCCGCGGCGGCGCCGAAGTAACCGCTCATAACCCGGGCCGCGCGCCAGCGGCCGACACACCACAGGAGCACAGGTTGGCCATCGAATTCGGGATCTTCGACCACATCGACGTGAGCGATGCCACGCCCGCGGTGGAGGTCTATGAGGATCGCATCGCGCTCATCAAGAAGGCCGAGGAGGGCGGATTCTACGCATTCCACCTCGCCGAGCACCACGGGCACACGCTGTCCATCGCGCCCTCGGCGGCGGTCTTCCTCAGCGCCGTCGCCAGGGAGACAACGCGGCTGAAGCTCATCCCCACGGTGGTCTGCCTTCCCCTCCATGACCCGGTCCGCCTCTTCGAAGAACTCACGATGCTCGACGTGCTCTCGCACGGCCGGCTCGAACTCGGGGTCGGCAAGGGCATCACCCCATTCGAGCACCTGATGTTCGGGCACCCGGCGGATGAGGCGGCGGCTCGCAGCAAGGAGATCCTCACCATGCTGCTGCGGGCATGGGAGACGGGCATCATCTCAAGCGAGGGCTCCGCCTTTTACGACTTCCTGGAGATGAAGCTGCCGTTCGAGCCCGTCCAGCGCCCGTACCCGCCGCTGTGGACCGCGGGCAACGTAGAGACCGCGGGGCGCAACGGGCACAACTTCGTCTTTCCCGTGGCCATCTCGCCGGAGATCCGCGGCCGCTACGACGCGCTCAGAACCGAGAGCCGGGCGGTACCTGGGCACCAGAACCCGCACGTGACGCAGCCGAGGATCGGCCAGTCCCAGGGCATCGTGATCGCGCGGACCAACGAAGAGGCGGAGGCCATCGCGCGCCGCACCTGGAAGGGCTACTCGGAGCTGCTGATGCGCGCGCACGGGATCATCCCGCCGCACCGTCAGGCCGGAGTTCCCGAGATGGACAATCCCGTCGCCGAGATGCAGCTGAGGCGCGACCCGATCGAGGCGGGCCTCATCATCGCGGGAACGGCGGAGCGGGTGCGCGACTACTACGTCGAGACGGCCACGCGAGGGCTGGCCAACTACTTCATGCTCATGTTCCCCTACGGCGACATGAGCAAGGACGAGGTCTCCTACACCCTCGACGCCTTCATGGATGAGGTGATCCCCGCGGTGCGCGAGGTGGAGGCCGTCGCCCTCCCCGCCTGACCGTGCATGCCGCAAGACCTACGAAGGAGCGAAGAATGACGTTGTCGAGCACCACGATCCGGGCGGGCGGGCGGCCCACCGAGGTTCTGACCACCGGGGCCGGTGAGCCGCTGCTCTTCCAGCACGGCGGCGGGATCATCGAGGGCTTCGATTTCCTTGCTGCCCTCGACGGCCGTTTCCAGTCGGCGGCACCGCTGATGCCCGGCTACGGCGCGTCGGAACTAGAGCCACCGCTCACCGGCCCGGACGATGTGGCCGCGCACCTGCTCGGAGTTCTCGATGCCCTCGGGATCGAACGGACCGTGCTTGTCGGTCACTCGCTTGGCGGCTGGGCGGCGGTGAACTTCGCGGCGCGTTACCCCGGCCGCGTCAGCGAGCTCGTCCTGGCCGCTCCGCTCGGCATGGACGTGCCAGGGCACCCGATCGCCAACATGATGGCGCTCAGCCCGGCGGCGCGCCTCACCACCCTGACCTGCAAACCAGAGATCTGGCAGGGGCGCTTCCCGGCCGAGCCCGACCCCGCGTTCGCGGCCGCGCGGGCGCGCGAGCACGAGTCGATGGGGCACTTCGCGCCCGGTCCGCATGATCGCGAGCTGAAGGGCGTCCTGCCGCGGATCACCATGCCCACCCTGCTGCTGTGGGGCGAGGGCGACAGGCTCATCCCCGTCGCGCACCTGCGAGAATGGCAGGCGGCCCTGCCGAACGCCTCGGTGACGACGTTTCCCGGCACGGGGCACCTGCTCTTCCACGAGAGACCGGAGGCGATCGCCGCCGTGGCCTCCTTCGTCGGCGCGCGCAGGGCGTGAGGACGGTGCCCGAGGTCCCGATGCCCCGGCTGCTCGGCCGCGGCATGTCCATGTCCGATCAGCTGGCGAGGCACGCTCGCGCCAGCGGCGGCGAGGTGGCCTTCGTCTCCGGATCCGTACGCATGACCTACCGCGGTATCGACGAGCGGGTGAGCCGGCTGGCCAACGCGCTGCGCGAACGCGGGGTGCGACCGGGTGACCGGGTGGCGCTGTTCGCGCTGAACAGCCTTGAGGTCTTCGAGACGTACTTCGCGGTCGCACGGCTCGGGGCCGTCAGCGTGCCGCTTAACTTCCGGCTGGCGGCGGCCGAGATCGGCTACGTGCTTGCCGACTGCGGTGCCACCGCCGCCGTGGTGCACGGGCCGCTGGCTGAGACCATGCGGAAGGCGCTCGAGGCCGCCGGGAGCAGCGCGGAGTGCCTGGTGTTCGGCGGCGAGATGGACGGCGCCGCCGACTACGAGCGGTCCCTGCGCGAAGCGGCGCCGGAGTTCGGTGAGATCGATCTCGACGAGCACCAGCCGGCGGTCATCATGTACACCTCAGGTACCACCGGACGTCCGAAGGGCGCCGCGCTGACCCATCACAACCTGATGATGCACGCGTGCACGGACCTGGTGACCCGCGGCAGCTCGCCGCGGCTGCGGGTGTCCATGGGCGCGACGCCCCTGTTCCATACCTCCGGGCTTGGAACCGCGCTGACCACGCTTCTGGTGGGCGGTCGCACGGTGCTGATGCCCAGCGGGCAGTTCGACCCCGTCGCCGTGCTCGACCTCTTCGAACGGGAGCGGGTGTCGACCTGCTTCCTCGTTCCCACCCAGTGGCAGGCCGTCTGCGGCGTCCCCGGCATCCGTGACCGCGACCTCTCGGCGCTGCGGGAGATCGGATGGGGCGCCGCGCCGGCGACGACCACGCTGCTGCGCAAGATGATCGAGACGTTCCCGCGGGCGGACGTCACCACGGTCTACGGGCAGACCGAGTGCGGCGGCATCCTCACGCTGCTGCGCGGCGAGGACGCGGTCCGCAAGATCGGCTCGGTCGGAACCCCGATACTCAACGTCGAGCTGCGCGTGGTCGATGACCTGATGAACGACGTACCGCCCGGTGAGATCGGGGAGTGCGTCTACCGCAGCCCGATGGTGATCAGGGAGTACTGGAACAAGCCCGCAGAGACCGCCGAGGCCTTCGCCGGCGGCTGGTTCCACTCCGGCGACCTCGTCCGGCAGGACGAGGAAGGCTACTTCTACGTCGTCGACCGCAAGAAGGACATGATCATCTCCGGCGGGGAGAACATCTACTGCGCCGAGGTCGAGGACGTGCTGGCCGCGCACCCCAAGATCGCCGAGGTCGCGGTGATCGGAGTCCCCGACGAGAAATGGGGCGAGAGGACCGTGGCGGTGATCATTCCGCGCACGCCCAGTGAGCCTCCAAGCGCCGCTGAACTGGCGGAATGGTGCACCGACCGGCTGGCAAGGTACAAGCGGCCGCGCGGCATCGCCATCGTCTCCGCGCTACCGCGGAACGCGAGCGGCAAGGTGCTCAAGACACGGCTGCGCGCCGACTGCACGGCCGCGGCGCTGGAGATCAAGCCCGCGTGACCATGCCGCGGTAACGAGGAGTTCGATGAGCGAGCAGCGATATGACGGCGCCTCCGGGGCAAGCATGGACGCCTCGGACATCGAGGCCCTGCGGGAGTCGGTCCGTGGGGTGTGCTCCCGCTACTGGCCGGCGGCCACCTCTGCCAAGGACGGCGACCTCCACGCGCTGTGGGCGGCCGGCGCCAGGCAGGGGTGGACGGAGCTGGCGGGCAGGGAGCTGATCGCCGCGGCGATCGCCGTGCAGGAGGAGCTTGGGCGCGCCGCCTGCCCGCTGCCCGTGGTCGACGCCGCACTCGTCGCCGGCGTGCTTGCGGCCCGGGGAGACGAAGCGACCGCGGGCGGGATCGCGGCGGGATCCGTCCGTCCCGTGCTCGCGCGGGTGTCGGCGGTGCAGCCGTCGGCCACCGTGGTCCGGCACGTCGAGGCCGCAGGAGCCGTCACGCATGTGCTCGCCATCGACGAGGAGGGGGGAGCGCTTACCTGGCACTCCGCCGACGGTGCCGACGTCAGGCCGCTGCCAGGGCTCCCGGTTCCCGCCTGGTCACAGGTGCGCCTCGCGGGCCCGCCCGCGTGGACGGCCCGGCTGGACAGCCATCAGGACCTCCTGCCGCTGCGCCGGCTCGGACTCGCGGCCCGGGCCGCCGCGGCGGTCCGCAGGACGCACGAGCTCGCGGTCGAGCACGCCTGCAAGCGCTGGCAGTTCGGCAAGCCGGTCGGCGCCTTCCAGGCGGTGTCTCACCGGCTCGTCGGCGTCGAGATGGCGCTCACCGCCGCCAGGCAGCTGCTCGGTCACGCCCTTGACCTGTACGGCGCCGGGGATCCGGCATGGCGCCTCGCGGCGGAGATCTACCTCGAGTTCATCGGCGGGCGGCTGGCCGGGGCGCAGTTCGACGGTCACCACACGCTCGCCGCCGTGGGGTACTTCGAGGAGCACGAGGCACCCTGGCTGACCCGCCGAGTCCATGCCGACCTGGCCCAGCTGGCTGCGCACAAGCCATCCGCGAGCGTCGGCGAGCACCTGCTAAGGCCCGGTGCCCGGCTGCCCGATTTCGACCTAGGCCCGTCGGCGGAGCGGCTCCGCCGTGAGGTGCTTGACGCCTTCGCGCACTGGGCGGATGGTCCGCCTGCCGGCCTGCACACGTGGGACGACGGGGCGCGGGCGGTGCTCCGCGACCGAGGCTGGATCGGCGTCGGCTGGCCAGGTGAGGTCGGCGGAGGAGGCTTCGGCCTGTCTGAGATGGCAGCCTTCTCCGAAGCGATCGCCTACAGCAGCCCGCCGGTGGGCAACATCTGGATGGGCATCAACTCCATCGCTCCGATGCTCATCGAGACGGGTCCTCCCGAGCTGCGCGACCTCGTGCTGCACGAAGCCCGCCGCGGTGACCTGTCCATCGCCCTCGGCTACTCCGAGCCCGAGGCGGGCTCGGACCTCGCCTCGCTGCGTACCCGGGCGCGGCGCGTCGAGGGCGGCTGGCGGGTCAACGGCCAGAAGCTCTGGGGTACCTGCGTCCCTGACTCCCGCTTCATCGTGCTCGCCGCGCGGACTGACCAGGCCGCCTCCCCGCCGCACGCCGGGATCAGCCTGTTCCTCGTTGACCTTGACTCCCCGGGGATCACCGTGCAGGAGCACCGTTCGTTCGGTGGCGACGTCTCGGCCACGACATTCTGGGATGATGTCTTCGTTCCAGACAGCCGCCTGATTGGTGCGGAGAACCACGGGTGGATGGCGCTCAGTGCCGCCCTGGCCGGCGAGCGCGTGCTGATCGGTGCCAGCGTGATGAAGACCCACCGGACGTTTGACCTGCTCGTTGATCTTCTGCGCGAGCACCCAGATCTCCTGGTCCCGGCACGCGGTGACCATGTGCGGTACGAGATCGGCCGCCTCGCGGTCCGGCTGCAGGCTGCGCGCGCCCTGGTCAACGCCGCGGTGCGGGCGATGGCCTCGGGCGCCGGTGCGCGGACCGAGGCGCCGATGGCGAAGGTCATGGCGACCGAGCTGGCCGAGGATCTCAACGCGGCCGCGATCTCGCTGCTTGGCCCCGACTCGCTCGTCGGCTTCGGGGTCAACGCGGCGGTCGGCGACGGGTGCTTCGAGGAGGGTCTTCGCTCCTCGATCATGGGCGTGATCGCGGGTGGCACGGGCGACATCCAGCGCAATCTCATCGCGCGAGGGATGGGCCTGCCCCGGTAGGCGGCGCGGCGCTCTCCCACGACATGCAACGTTTTGTTGTTCTAAGACTTCTTGATGAAGAATCCATAGTCGATACCTGACTGCTAAGCAGTGACATGCCGCTGACTTACTTGATACACATTTAAAGATGCGA
>JAMFSN010000110.1 GCA_026225295.1 Frankia alni | reverse complement strand
GCCGGGTCCAGAGCGTCGCGACCCGCATCCTGGTCGAGCGGGAACGGGCGCGGATGCGCTTCCGCTCGGCCGACTACTGGAACATCGAGGGCGTCTTCGCCGCCACCACCGGCCCGGACGGCCAGGCCGCCGATTCCACCCCGCTGCCCGCGGCGCTGGTCGCCCTGGATGGGACGCGGCTGGCCACCGGACGCGACTTCGACGAGAGCGGCAAGCTCACCTCCGCGGTGACGCTGCTGGACGAGACGTCCGCGCGGGGCCTGGCCGATCGGCTCGACGGCGCGGACTTCGCCGTGCGGTCGGTGGAGACCAAGCCCTACCGACGGTCGCCGTACGCGCCGTTCATGACCTCCACCCTGCAGCAGGAAGCCGGGCGCAAGCTGCGGTTCCCCAGCCAGCGCACGATGTCGATCGCGCAGAAGCTGTACGAAAACGGCTACATCACCTACATGCGGACCGACTCGACGAACCTGTCGGAGACGGCGCTGACCGCGGCCCGCGACCAGGCCCGGACCCTGTACGGCCCCGAGTACGTCCCGGACCGGCCCCGGACCTACACCAAGAAGGTCAAGAACGCCCAGGAGGCCCACGAGGCGATCCGGCCGGCCGGCGACACGTTCCGCACCCCCGGCCAGGTCCGCGGGGAGCTCGACGGCGACGGCTACCGCCTCTACGAGCTGATCTGGCGGCGCACGGTGGCCAGCCAGATGGCCGACGCGACCGGCACCAGCGCCACCATCCGGCTCGGGGCGACCAGTTCCGCCGGCGAGGACGCCGAGTTCTCCGCGTCCGGCAAGGTCATCACGTTCCCCGGTTTCCTGCGGGCCTACGTCGAGGGCGCCGACGACCCCGACGCCGAGCTCGAGGACCGCGAGCGGCGGCTGCCGAACGTGCGGGAAGGCGACCCGCTGACCGCCCGCTCGCTGAACCCCCGTGGCCACAACACCAACCCGCCACCCCGGTTCACCGAAGCGAGCCTGGTCAAGACGATGGAAGAGCTCGGGATCGGGCGACCGTCGACCTACGCGTCGATCATCGCGACGATCCAGGACCGCGGCTACGTGTGGAAGAAGGGCACCGCGCTGGTGCCCAGCTTCATCGCGTTCGCCGTCGTCGGCCTGCTCGAGGATCACTTCGGGCGGCTGGTCGACTACCGCTTCACCGCGTCGATGGAGAACGACCTCGACGACATCGCGGCCGGCGAAGCGGCCTCCGTCGACTGGCTGACCGCCTTCTACTTCGGGTCCCAGGCCGGCGCGTCCGGTCGGGGCACCGGGGCCGGAACGGACGGCGACGGCCTCAAGCACATGGTCGACGACCGGCTCGGGGAGATCGACGCCCGGGAGGTCAACTCGATCCCGCTCGGGATGGCCGAGGACGGCGAACCGGTCGTCGTACGGGTCGGGCGCTACGGGCCCTACGTCCAGCACGCCGACGGCCGGGCCAGCGTCCCGGACGACCTGGCGCCCGACGAGCTGACCATCGCCAAGGCGATGGAGCTGCTGTCCGCGCCGAGCGGCGACCGGGAACTGGGCACCGACCCGGAGACCGGCGCGACGATCACCGCGAAGGCCGGCCGGTACGGCCCGTACGTCACCACCGACACCGACCCGCCGCGCACGTCGAGCCTGCTGCGCAGCATGGACCTCACCACCGTCACCTACGAGGACGCCCAGCGACTGCTGACTCTGCCGCGCACCCTGGGCGTCGGCGAGGACGGTGAGGAGATCACCGCCCAGAACGGCCGGTACGGTCCGTACGTCAAGAAGGGCACCGACAGCCGTTCGCTGGAGACCGAAGAGCAGCTGTTCACCGTCACACTGGAGGACGCGCTCGCGCTGCTCGCCCAGCCCAAGACGCGCGGTCGCCGGGCGGCGGCCGCCACTCCGCCGCTGCGGGAACTGGGCGACGACACCGCGTCGGGCAAGCCGATGGTGCTGCGCGAAGGTCGCTTCGGGCCGTACGTCACCGACGGGGAGACCAACGCCAGCCTGCGCAAGGGCGACGAGGTCGCGAGCATCACCGCCGAGCGGGCGTCCGAGCTGCTCGCCGACCGCCGCGCCCGTGGGCCGGCCCCCAAGCGGACCACGACCCGGGCCCGCTCCACCCCGGCCAAAGCCAAGTCGACCAAGGCCGCACCGCGCAAAACCGCCGCCAAGACCACCAAGGCCGCCACGAAGTCGACCGCCAAGACCGTCGACGCGGACACCGCCACCACCGGGACCAAGGCGACCGGGACCAAGGCCACCGCGAAGAAGGCGGCCGGCGCCAGCAAGAGCACCAAGGCCGGGTCGACCGGCGCCGCGGCGAACGGGAAGGCGACCAAGGCGCCGACCGCCGGATCCGGCGGCGAGACCGGGCGGCCGAGCTGATGTCCGGGCCGGCCGGCGGGCGTGCCCGTGGCGGGCCGGCGGGCCGTCCGCCTGTGGCAACGGTGCCGGAGCCGCACGAGGGGCAGCCCGGGACCGAGGGGGACGTCCGGATCGTCCTGCGGATCCCGGCCTTCCGGCGGCTGTGGATGGCCACCACCCTGTCCAGCCTCGGGGACTGGATGGGGCTGCTGGCCACGACGGCGCTCGCGAGCCAGCTGCAGACCAGCTTCTCGGGCAAGGCGTACGCGATCGGCTCGGTCCTGATTGTCCGGCTGCTACCGGCCCTGGTGTTCGGCCCGATCTCGGGCGTCGTCGCCGACCGGCTCGACCGGCGGGTCACGATGGTCCTGTCCGACGTCCTGCGCTTCGGGCTGTTCCTCACAATTCCGCTGGTCGGCACGTTGGAATGGCTGCTGATCGCGTCGTTCCTGGTTGAATGCGTCAGCTTGTTCTGGAATCCGGCCAAGGACGCGAGCATCCCCAATCTCGTGCCCGAGGCCCAGCTACCGGCCGCCAACACGCTCAGCCTCATCACCACCTACGGCACCGCACCGGTCGGGGCCGCGATCTTCGCCCTGCTCTCGACCCTGTCGCGGGCGCTGGGGTCGGGCGTCCACTTCTTCAAGGCCTCCCCGGTCGACCTCGCGCTCTACTTCGACGCGGCGACGTTCCTCGTCTCCGGGGTGGTCATCTTCGGGCTGCGGGGGATCGGCCGGGCCGTCCGGCCGGAAGCCGACGAGCAGCTCGGGGTCTGGAAGTCGATCACCGAGGGCTGGCAGTTCGTCGCGCACGACCGCCTGGTGCGCGGGCTGGTGGTCGGCATCCTGGGCGGCTTCGCGGGCGCCGGCTGCGTGGTCGCGCTCGGCCGGCTCTACGTGCAGATCCTGGGCGGCGGCGACTCGGCGTACGGCGTGCTGTTCGGCGCGGTCTTCGTCGGGCTGGCCGGCGGCATGGCGCTCGGCCCCAAGCTGCTCGGCGACTACAACCGCAGCCGCCTGTTCGGGCTGACGGTCACCGCCGCCGGCGTGACGCTCCTGTTCGTCGCGATCATCCCCAACCTGGTCCTGGCCTGCATCCTGGTCACGTTCGTGGGCGGGTTCGCGGGCATCGCCTGGGTGACCGGCTACACGCTGCTGCAGGCCAAGGTGGCCGACGAGCTGCGCGGGCGGACGTTCGCGCTGGTCCAGTCGCTGGTCCGGATCGACCTGCTGCTCGTACTGGCCGCCGCGCCGGCGGTGGTCGGGCTGATCGGCTCCCACTACGTCGAACTGTGGAACGGCTCGAAGATCCGCACCGACGGCGTGACGATCGTGCTGCTGGCCGGCGGGTTCCTGGCCATCGGCGTGGGCCTGTTCGCCTACCGCCAGATGGACGAACGGGCCGGCGTCGCGGTGCTGCCCGAACTGTGGGCGGCCGTCCGGGGCCGGCGCACCCATCCGATCCGGCCCAGGCACGCCGGGCTGTTCCTCGCTATCGAAGGCGGCGAAGGCAGCGGCAAGACGACCCAGGCCCGGCTCCTGCACGACTGGTTGACCGAGGTGTCCGGGCGGGAGGTGGTGGTGACCCGGGAACCGGGGGGCACCGCCGTCGGCCGGCAGCTGCGCAGGCTGCTGCTCGACCCGACCGCGTTGCCCGACCCGACCGGCCCGGCCGAGCCCCGGGCCGGGCTGAACCCCCGGACGGAATCGCTGCTGTACGCGGCCGACCGGGCCGAGCACGTCGCCCGGGTCGTCGAACCGGCGCTCACCCGGGGAGCGGTGGTGGTGTGCGACCGGTACGTCGACTCGTCCATCGCCTACCAGGGGGCCGGTCGCCAACTCGACGCCGCGGAGGTGGCCGAGCTGTCCCGGTGGGCGACCCACGGGCTGCTCCCCGACCTCACGATCCTGCTCGATCTACCGCCGGTCGACGGGCTGGGGCGGGCCGCCCGGCGGGCCGTGGACAACGCGCCGAACGACCCCGACCCGGCGCCCGGGACCGCCCCGGCGCCCGGGACCGCCCCGCCGGTCGAGACGGCCCCGCCGGTCGAAGCGGCCCCGCCGGTCGAAGTGGCTCCGGCCGGTAGGGGCGGCCCGGCCGGCCTCGACCGGATGGAGGCCGAGGACATCGACTTCCACGAGCGGGTCCGGACCCGCTTCCTGGCCCTCGCGAACGCCGAACCCGGGCGGTACGTGATCCTCGACGCCCGGCTCGATCCCGGCGTGCTGCACGGCCAGATCCGACTGGCGCTGCGGGAACGGATCGCGCGTACCCCGGCCACGGGCGCCGGTCTGACCGCTTCCGCCGCGGTGGCCGAGGCCGCCGCGGCCGGCACCCCGGGTCCAGGTGGCGCGGCGGGTCCAGGTGGCGCGGCGGGACCAGGCAGCAGCGCGGAACCACCCGGCCACGCACGGGAGCCGAGCGCGAACGGGCGCAACGGCCACTCCGCCGACCCGGGGTCCGACCACGGTGACCCGGGCGGGGAGCGCCGGACGGTCAGCACCGGTCCGCGCGCAGAATAAGAGCATGTCGGTCTGGGACGCCCTCGTCGGTCAACCGGCCGTCGTCGACACCCTGACCGCGGCCGCCCAGGCCGCGACGCAGGTGGCGACGGGCGGCCCGATGGTCGCTGCCCAGGCCGGGATGACCCAGTCATGGCTGTTCGTCGGGCCGGCCGGCTCGGGCCGGTCGGTCGCCGCCCGGGCGTTCGCCGCCGCCCTCGAATGTGAGGAAACCCCGCCCGGCTGTGGCGAATGCGCCCGATGCCACACTGTGCTGACCGGGACGGCCGCCGACCTGCGGCTGGTCCGTCCGGAAGGGCTCTCGCTGGGGGTCAGGGACGTCCGCGGCCTGGTCCGCGACGCCTCCGCCGCCCCGAGCGCCGGCCGGTGGCGGATCCTGCTGGTCGAGGACGCCGACCGGCTGACCGAACAAGCCGCCAACGCACTGCTCAAGGCGCTCGAGGAGCCGTCGGACCGGACGGTCTTCCTGCTGTGCGCGCCGTCCGTCGACGACGTCCTGCCGACCGTCCGCTCGCGGTGCCGGGTCGTCAACCTGCGGCTGCCGGCGCCGGACGACGTCGTGGCCGTCCTGACCGCCGACGGGGTCGACCCGGATCTGGCCCGGCTCGTCGCCGTGGTCGCGCAGGGCCACGTCGGGCGGGCCCGCCGGCTGGCCACCGACGAGCAGGCCCGCCGGCGCCGGGCCGAGGTGCTCGCCATCCCGACCCGGCTGTCCGGAGTGGGGGGCTGCCTGGCCGCGGCGGCGAGTCTGGTCGCCGCCGCGACGGCCGACGCGGACGCCGCGAACGCCGACCGGGACGAAGCCGAAACCGACGCCCTCAAGAGCGCCTACGGCGTCGGCGCGACCTCGACCGGGAGCCTCTCGGGCCGGGGCCGGGCCCCCAAGGCCGGCGCGAAGGGGCGGGCGCTGACCGTGCGCGGCTCGGCGGGCGCGCTCAAGGAACTGGAGAAGGCCCAGAAGAGCCGGGGGCGGCGGACCGTGCTCGACTCCCTCGACCGGGCGCTGGTCGACCTGGCCGGCTGGTACCGGGACGTCCTGATGCTCCAGCTCGGTGCCCCGGTCGAGCCCGTCCACCCGGATCAGACCGCCAACGCCCAACGGTTGGCCGCCGCCTCGACCCCGGAACGCACGCTGCGGCGCATCGAGGCGGTCGTGGCCTGCCGCGAGTCGTTGCTCGCCACCCCCGGCCTGGCTCCGCTGGTCGCGGTCGAAGCGCTGACCCTGGCGCTACGAGCCGGCTGACCAGCCCAGTTTGACAGTTTTGTCGACCGGCGGGATCCGACCGGCCGACGGGTCCCGCCAATCACCCGATCTCCGACACAATGAGATATTCCCGGCTGACCCAGCGAAACGAAGGCGACGGAAGTGACGGAGGTGACGGATCAATGGCCAGCGCCCGCAGTCTGACCGCCCGCTGCCGACAGTGGCTGCGCAGGACCGACGCCGCCCCGGAAACGGGCGGAGCGGAGGCCGGGGCCGGGCCGCCGGACGGCCGCGCGGCTCAGCCGGCCACCGCGGTCGGAGAACCGAAGACCGCCCCGGCGAAACCGCGCTCCGCTTCTGAACCGCAGGCCGCCCCTGAACCGCAGTCGGACGTCGACGAGGAGCGGGTCGATCTCCTGCGGGCCACGGCCAGCGCCCACTTCGGCTACGAGTCGTTCCGCCCCGGCCAGCTCGAGGCGATGACGGCCGTCCTGTCCGGGCAGGACACGCTGTGCGTCCTGCCCACCGGAGCCGGCAAGTCGGCCGTCTACCAGGTTCCGGCGCTGCTGATCGGCGGACCGACGGTGGTCGTCTCGCCGCTCATCGCGCTGCAGCGTGACCAGATCCGGCGGCTCGGCCAGGCGGTCGGAGCCACCCCGGGATCCGGCGGGGTGGCGGCCAACTCCCAGCTCGGCCGGCGCTCGTACCGCGAGGCGCTCGACGCGATCGTCCGGGGCGACGCCGAGTTCCTGTTCCTGTCGCCGGAGCAACTGGGCCGCGAGGAGATCCGCCGGGCGCTGACCGAAGCCCGCCCGTCGCTGTTCGTCGTCGACGAGGCCCACTGCATCTCGGCCTGGGGTCACGACTTCCGTCCCGACTACCTGCGACTCGGGCAGGTGATCGAGGATCTGGGCCGGCCGCGGGTGATCGCGCTGACGGCGACCGCCTCCCCGCCGGTCCGCGAGGAGATCGTCGAGCGGCTGCGCCTGCGCGACCCGGCGATCGTCGTCCGCGGATTCGACCGGCCCAACATCTTCCTCGAGGTCATCACCTTCACCAGCGAGGACGCCCAGGCCCGGGCCATCGTCGAGCGGGTCGCGGGCGAGCCCAAGCCCGGCCTCGTCTACGCCGCGACCCGCCGCCACACCGAGGTGCTGGCCACGGAACTGGCCGAGCTGGGACTGTCCGCCCGGGCTTACCACGCCGGGCTGAAGCGGACGGAGCGGTCGGCGGTCGAGGCGGCGTTCGTCGGCGGCGACTGCGACGTGGTCGTCGCGACCACCGCCTTCGGGATGGGCATCGACAAGGCCGACGTCCGGTTCGTGATCCACGCCCAGGTGCCCGATTCGCTCGATTCCTACTACCAGGAGATCGGGCGCGCCGGGCGGGACGGTGAACCGGCCATCGCCGCTCTGTTCTTCCGGCCTGCTGACCTGGGGCTACGGCGCTTCTTCGCCTCCGGCCGGCCCGACGTCGAGAGCCTGCAGCGGGTCGCGACGTTGGTCGGCCTCGCGCCCGGGCCGGTCACCCCGGCCGACCTGGCCCGGGAGGCACGGGTCCGCGACACCACCCTCACCCTGCTGGTCGACCTGCTGGAGCAGGCCGACGCGATCGCGGTCGACGACGCGGGCGCCATCCGGCCGGCCGACGCCGCCGCGCCGCCCAGGGAGGCGGCCGAGCGGGCGCTGGAGATCGCCGAAGGGCGGGGCCACTTCGAACAGTCCCGGATCGACATGATGCGGGGCTTCGCGGAGACCACCGGGTGTCGACGCCAGCTCCTGCTCGCCTACTTCGGCGAGACCCTGGAGCAGCCCTGCGGGCACTGCGACACCTGCCGGGCCGGCACCGCCCGTCCGGCTGTCGACCAGCGGTCCTCGCCGTTCCCGATCGGCGGCCTGGTCCGGCACGCGAGCTGGGGAGCCGGCACCGTGATGCGGTTCGAAGGGGACCGGATCACCGTCCTGTTCGACGAGTCCGGCTACCGGACGCTGTCGCTCGGGGCGATCGAGAAGGGCGGCCTGCTCACCCCGCTCGAAACGCCGCTGCCCTGAGCGCCGCCCCCGGGTGCGCGGCGACCCCGAGCGCAACGGGCGCGTCGGTCCTGAGCGTGGCGGTCGGCGCGGCCGCTACCGTGAAGCCATGATCCGGATTGCGGCGGTCGGCGACCTGCACGTGGTACCCAGGACGGCCGGCACGCTGCGGCCGATGATGGCCGGCGTCGCCGGGGCCGCCGACATCCTGCTGCTGGCCGGCGATCTCACCGACCACGGCCGGCCCGAGGAAGTCGCCGTGCTGTGCGACGAAGTCCGGGATCTCGGCCTGCCGACGGTGGCCATCCTGGGCAACCACGACCACGACGCGGGTTGCCCCGGGCAGATGACCGAACAGTTGCGGGCGGCCGGCATCCCGGTGCTCGACGGGGACGCCATCGCGATCGACGTCCGGGGCACGACCGTCGGGATCGGCGGCGGGAAGGGCTTCGGCGGCGGGTTCGCCAAGGTGGCCGTGTCGAGCTTCGGCGAGCCGGAAATGAAGGCGTTCGCCGATCACGCCGCCGAACGGGCCGCGAGCGTCGGCGCGGCCCTGGTCAGCCCGGTGATGCGGGCCGCCGACGTCCGCGTCGCGTTGATCCACTACGCGCCGGTGCCGGCCACCCTGGCCGGCGAGCCCGTCGAGCTCTTTCCGTGGCTGGGCAGCCACCTGCTCGCCGATGCGATCGACGCGGCCGGCCCCATCGACCTGGCCTTCCACGGGCACGCCCACTACGGCTCCGAGCAGGGCGTAACCCCCGGCGGCACGCCGGTCCGCAACGTCGCCCGGCCGGTCGTGAAAGGGCCGTACGCCGTCTACACGGTTCCGGACGGAGCCCGGGTCGGCTGACGGTAGGAGGCGGCTGCCGGCTGTCGGGCGGCCGCCAGAACCGCATCCAGCAGTCCTGGGAACCGGGCTTCGAGCTCGGCCCGGCGCAGGCGGGCGTACTTGGTCGTCCCGACCGCCCGGGTCGCCACGACGCCGGCCTCCCGCAGGACGCGGACGTGATGGCTCCGGGTCGACTTGGAGACCCGGTCGCCGATGATGTCGCCGCAACAGGCCTCGGTGACCAGATCCAGACCCGCGACCAGTTCGAGTCGCAGTGGATCGGACATCGCCTGCAGAACCGTCGCAAGATCAAGTTCCTCGGCCGCCGGTCCCGGCGCCTCCCGCACCCCGCTCACCTCCTCGTTTCCCGAAACCCGCACCGACCGCCGCACGATCATGCGGCGTGCCACCGTCCCACACCAGCGACCGCTGCCGGCCGCTGATCGGCACTTACCGGCCCACCGTCACCCGAAAAAACTCCCGCTCGATGGAATGCCTCGCGGCCCGGATGTCTTCCTAAGGTTCGACAACCTTCGAACCAGGAAGGAGACATCGTGACTGACTGGAACCCGAACCGGTGGCGGGCACTGCCGATCATCCTGATCGCGCCCTTCATGTCGTTGTTCGACGTGTTCGTCGTCAACGTGGCCGCTCCCAGCATCTCGACGGATCTTCACGCCTCGGCCGCCATGCTCGAACTGATCGTGGCCGGCTACTCCTTCACCTACGCCGCCGGTCTGGTGACCGGTGGCCGGCTCGGCGACCGCATCGGCCGCCGGCAGCTCTTCCTCGTCGGCATGGCGGTGTTCACCCTTGCCTCGGCCTGGTGTGGCATCGCCCCGACCGGCACCTGGCTGGTCGCCGGCCGGCTCATCCAGGGCGCGGGGGCCGCGGGGATGGTCCCGCAGGTTCTGGCCCTGATCACCGTCAGCTTCCCGCCCGAGGAGCGGCCCCGGGCGTTCTCCCTGTTCGGCGTGACGATCGGCGTCGGCTCCGTGGCCGGCCAGGTGCTCGGCGGGGTGCTGCTCAACTTCAACCTCTTCGGCCTCGGCTGGCGGCCGATCTTCCTGGTCAACGTGCCGATCGGCATCGCCGCGATCATCGGGGCCCGCAAGTTCCTGGGCGAGTCGCGCTCGGCCCACCCGGAGAAGCTCGACCCGGTCGGGCTGGCCACACTCACCGCGGGCCTCGGCCTCATCCTGGTGCCGCTGGTGCTCGGCCGCGACGAGGGCTGGCCGCTGTGGACCTTCGCCGCGCTGGCGGGCGGCGCGGTGGCGATCGCGCTGTTCATCGCCTGGGAGGCCCGACTGGCCCGCGCCGGTGGGAATCCGATCGTGCCGCCGGCCATCCTGCGCAGCCGCGAGGTGATGGCCGGGCTCGGGGCCAACCTGGGCTTCTTCATCTTCTTCGGCAGTTTCCTGCTCGCGTTCACCATCTTCCTGCAGGACGGGCAGCACCGTTCGCCGCTCGACGCGGGACTCACGTTCGCCCCGCTCGGCGTCGCGTTCGCGCTGTCGTCGCTCGCGGCCCGACGGTTGGTGGCGGTCTACGGACCGCGGGTGCTGACCATCGGGGTGGCGTTCTCGTTCGTCGCCATCCTCGGTCTGACCCTGCTTATCGGGGCCAACGGCGCCGACGTTCCCGCTCCGGAGCTGATCCCGCTGCTCACCGCGGTCGGGATCGGCAACGGCCTGGCCCTCCCGTCCCTGGTGGCGGCGGTGCTGGCCACCGCCCCGCCGGACTCCAGCGGCGCGATCAGCGGCGTCCTGACCACCACGCAGCAGTTCTCCTCGGCCCTCGGGGTGGCGGCCATCGGCGCGGTGTTCTTTTCCAGGAGCGCCACGTCCGGGCCGGCCGCCGGGCTGCACGCGGCGATGATCCTGGATCTGGTCGCGCTGGCCGTCGCCGGCGTCGCCACGCTGTTCCTGCCGCACAAGCCGGCCGGCGCCACGATCGTCCCGGTGCCGGCCCCCGCCGCGGCGGTCGGGTCACCAGCCGGAACGGCGGTGCCCCAGCCGGCCACCGCACCCGGGCGTGCGGTCCGGTCCGGCGCGTAGTCTCGGCTGCGCGAGGTCGATGACTTTCCGGCGGCCTACGACGGTGTCATTGCCGGCACCCTCGTAGGCCGCCGCGGTCATCCGGCCGGCGGAAGGAGGCCCGGCATGGGAATGATGTGCGCGGTGTCGTTCACGCGGTACGGGAAGCTCTACTACTTCGACCCCGGGCCGTACTCCCCCAGGATCGGGGACAAGGTCCTGGTGCCCACCGACGCCGGGCCCGAAGTGGCCGAGTGCGTCTGGGCTCCGCAATGGTCGAGCGAGTCGGGCTCCGGCGGGTACGGGTCTGGCGATTCGGCGGTCGACGGTGACGGCTCGACCAGCGCGGCCCGCTGGTCGAGCGCGGACAGCTGGGCCAGCGGGGCCGCGACAACCGGCTCGGGCACCCCCGCCGGTATCCCATCCCCCGGCGCCCTGCCGGTGCTGGTCGGCCTGGCCGACCAGGACGACCTGGAACGGGACGAGGATTCCCGGCGCCGGCGGGCCGAGGCCCGGGTCGCGGCCAAGCGCCTGATCCGGGAGCACAGCCTGCCGATGAAGGTCGTGGCCGTCGACTACATGCGGTCCGATCCCGGTCCGGTGCGGCGTGGCGGAGACGAGGTCGCCCGGTCGGACCCCGCCCCCCGGCCCGGGCCCGGCGCCGCGTTCACCATTTACTTCAGTGCCGAGAGCCGGGTCGACTTCCGGGCTCTGGTGCGCGACCTGGCCCGGACCTTGTCGGCCCGGATCGAACTGCGCCAGCTCTCGGCGCGCGACACCGCCCGGGTGCAGGGCGGCATCGGACCGTGCGGGCGGGACCTGTGCTGCGCCACGTTCCTGACCGATTTCGAGCCGGTCAGCGTCCGGATGGCGAAAGATCAGGACCTTCCGCTGAACCCGATGAAGATCAGCGGCGCCTGCGGGCGGCTGATGTGCTGCCTGAAGTACGAGCACCCGCTGTACCAGGAGTTCAAGGCGCAGGTCCCGGCCGTGGGCAAGGCGGTGAGCACGCCGGAAGGAGACGGTCGGGTCCTGTCCCACGTCGTCCCCAAGGACGAGGTCATCGTCCGGCTCAATGACGGTGGACGGGCCTGCTCGTGCAGCCGGGCCAGTGTCTGCGCGCCCCGCAAGGCTCACGACACCGCGTACCGGCCGGCAACCCGGTCCCTCGACCAGCCCGGACGCGCGCCGGGGCCGGATCCGGGCGGCCCGTCCGGCGTTTCCGCGGACCCGTCCGGCGCTGCCGGGGACACCTCGGCCCCCCCGGCGACCACGACCGGGCGGCGCCGGCGACGCGTCCGGGACGAGACCGCACCGGGCGAAGAGCCCCGCCCGTAGCGCGCCCGGTCACCGGCGGCGGGTCGAGTGCCCCCTGGGTCAGGGTCCGGAGCCGCAGGCTGGCAGGGTCGACGCACCTTCCGTGGCCCGCCGACGCTGCCGGTCGAGGGTCGCGCGCGCGAACGCCGCTGCGCCTGCCGGCGTCCGGGCCTCCGGAGCGGGCCACGCGGACGCCGGCAGGGCATCAACACCGGTGTGGGCTCCCCACCCGCCGTATCCCGGCGTCCGAAGAGACCGTCGGCGACCCGGGGATGCACCGGTGATCGAATCATGGCGGTCGGCCGTTGCATATGCAACACGAAGCGCACACGGCGGCCCACGATCAGTTTCGGGAGGCGCCCACCCCCGGGTCCGAACGGGTGGCACACTCGCGACACGCGATCTTCCGTGCGCCCGGCCGGTAGGGACAGCCGTCCGCACCGGCGGGTGTACCGAGCCCCGGGATGTTCAAGATGGCCAGTGGAGCAAGCCCGACGGTCCGACGGCGGCGTCTCGGCGCGGAACTGCGCCGCCTGCGCGAACGGGCCGACATTCTCAGTGAGACGGCGGCCGAGGCGATCGGCTGCTCGCAGTCGAAGATCAGCCGGATGGAGACCGGGCGCGCGCCGTGCCGGGTCGAAGAGGTGCTGGCGCTGCTGGACCTGTACGGGGCGGCCGACCCCGGACACCGCGAAGAACTGCTGACCCTGTCCCGCGCGTCGCACCACAAGGGCTGGTGGAACACCTTCGACGACGTCGTCCGCCGCGGCTTCGACACCTACGTCGGGTTGGAGGGCGACACCGCGACGATCAGCGTGTACGAGGCCCAGGTGGTCGTCGGTCTGCTCCAGACCCCGGAATACGCGCGCGAGATTCTGCGGGCCACCGACCCCCACATCCCCGACAAGGAACTCGACCGCTCGGTCGCCTTCCGGATGGAGCGGCAGCACATCCTGACCCGCGCGGACGCGCCGCCGCTGCTGTGGGCGGTGATGGACGAGGCGGCGCTGCGGCGCCGGGTGGGCGGCCCGGCGCAGATGCGCGATCAGCTACGACACATCATGAACGTAGTGGATGAGCTACCGAACGTCACAGTTCAGGTGCTACCGTACGGCGCTGGTGCCTACGCCGGACAGGGGTTCCCGTTCACGATCCTCGGGTTTCCGGACGCGGACGATCCCGATGTCGTCTATCTCGAAGAACTCTCCGGTGATCTTTATCTGGAGAAGATGTCGGACGTCCGCCGGTACCGCTTCATACAGGACCACCTCCGCGTGGCGGCCCTTTCCCCGGACCGTTCACGAAACCTCATGGCGACCATCTGCAAGGAGATGACGTGACCATCAGTACGACACCGCGTTCCGCGACCATCGAGTTCTCTGCTCTGCCGTGGCGGACATCGAGCTACAGCGGGGGCGGCGGCGGGGCCTGCGTCCAGGTGGCCGCGCTGCCCGCGACGGCTGGCCGGACGGCGCCCCACGCGGTCCGCGACTCGAAGAATCCCAGCGACGGGTTGTTGGCCTTCGCGCCCGGCACCTGGTCGCTGTTCATTGATGCCGTCCGGGACGACCTGATCCCGACCACCTGATCAGGCCCGGTCCGCCGCCCGCCAGGACCGGGGCGGCGGGCCGGCCGGTGCCGGGCTGTCGACCGGGCGTCGGTCAGGAGGTCCGTTCGGTGATCGCGGTGCCGTCCTGTTGCGCGCTCTGGGTGACCTGCCCGATCAAGCCGTTCGAATTCGCGATCGAGCTGGTGTCACCCTTGGCCAGGCTCTTGGATGACGACGAGAACACGCTGGTCAACCGGGCCAGCGG
>JAMFSN010000016.1 GCA_026225295.1 Frankia alni | reverse complement strand
GTCGGTCGTAACCAGTCAGTTCAACCAGGTCGAGGGGGTCGGTCACCTCCGGGTGGATGGTGTGGTGGTCAGGGTCAAGGGCCACTCGCGTCTCGAACATGTGTTCGATACTATCAGGATGTCGCCTACCCGCCAGCAACCACAACCACCGAAGAGGCACGACATGAGCGCCGCACCGAAGTTCGCGGACCGGCTGCTGACGGCGGCGCCGGGAGCGAAGATGCTGAGCGAATCGGAGCGGTGGTTGGCGACGCTCGCCGGCCGCGGATTCAGCAACCGCCAGATCGTGACCCGACTGGTCGTCACCGTGAGCACCGTCGAGCAACACCTGACCCGGGCCTACCGCAAGCTGGGGATCACCCGCCGCCAGCAGCTTCCCGACCTGCTCCTGGAGCTCCGGGAGTCCGCCTGACCCGCGGCTGACCGAGTCGCCGTCATCGCATCGCCGGCCCTCCGGGCGAGGTCCGACTCTCCGGTCAGGCCTCGAGGGCCTGCAACAGCGCCTGCAGGACGTGCCGGGCGGCGGGGAGTTCGGTCGGTGTCACCGCGTCCAGCAGGGCGTCGCGGGAGTGTTGCAGGAGCACGTCGCCTTCGCGGACCAGGGCGGTGCCGGCTTTCGTGAGGGCGATGGCGTTCTCGCGGCGGGTGTGCCGGGCGACCTCGACGGTCATGAGCTCGGCGGCGACGGCGGCGTCGATCTGTCGGCTGACCGTGCCCTTGGTCAGCCCGAGCCGGTCGGCGACGGCCTGCTGGCTGAGGCGTCCGGGGTAGGCGTCCACCACGGAGAGCACGAGGAACTGGGCGAGGGAGACGCCCAGTTCGTGGCGGAACAACGCGTCTCCCTGACGGTCCATCAGGCCGGCGACCCGGCGAATGAGGTACCAGAGGGTCGCCAGGTCGTCCGGCAGGTCGGCTGGTAGCCGGTCGGACAGGTCGCCGTGCTCCATGGGGCCGATCCTACCGTAAGCGTTTGACATTCAACCGTCGCCCATGCAACGGTTGATGTCGAAACTGTCCCCGTTCCGACAGGACCCATTCATGAGAGTTCTGGTGGTGCTCGACCACCCGTATACGATCGCCTCGGCCGAGAATGTCCCGCACCGTCGCAGTTTTTCGGCGGCGGTCGCGGCCGCCGCGATCCGCGGCGCCCGAACCGGTGGGCATGAGATCGATCTGATCGACCTGGCCGCCGACGGCTTCCAGCCCGCTATGACACGCGAGGACCTGCTGGCCTGGCGGCAGGGCAGCGCGACCGATCCGCAGGTCCGGGACTATCAACAACGGCTGTTCGCCGCCGATCACCTGGCCTTCGTCTTCCCGGTCTGGTGGGAGGCGATGCCGGCGGCGACCAAGGGATTTCTCGACCGGGTTCTGACCAAGGGGATCATGTACGAGGAGCTGACCGGCGCCAAAGGCAACCCCTTCCGTAACCGCATGACCCGACTCGGCGGGGTCACGGTCATGTCGATCATGACGACTCCCGACCAGGCCTACCGTTGGTGGTACCGGGACCCGCTGACCAAGATCCTGTTCAAGGGCACCTTCGCCAAGATCGGTGTCAAGAAACTCCGCTGGATCAACTACGCCAGCGTCACCGACAAATCCGCCCAGCAGCGCCAGCAGATGCTCGACGACACCGAGAGCCGGTTCGCGTCACTGGGCAATCGCGGCGGCTCCACCAGATCGACGTAGCCGGCGTGGTGGGTAAGGCATTTCGGCGCGGTAACGAGGTCGTCGACCCGGCCGCCGGCCGGGTCGTTCACCGGTTGGATGGGGGCAATGGAAACTCCCGGCCCAACCAGCCGTCGGAGGCCGGGTCCGATCCGGACCCGGAGCCTTCCGGCCGTCGGATCGCTGCTGCTGGTGGTGATCCTCGCGGTGGTGGGCTGTGGGTCCACGGGGCGCTAGCGGTCACATCCGACGATCACCGTGGTTCCCTCGACCGCGCTGTTTGACGTGCCGGTGGCCGCTACGGTCAGCGGCCTATCTCCAGGTGCGGAGACGACCGTTACCGCGCAGGCGGTCGACGCCTACGGTGTGCAGTGGTCCGCCCACGCCCAGTTCACCGCGAACCGGGCCGGGGTTGTGACGCTGGCGGACCCCTCGTCGGGGGGCAGCTATCGCGGGGTCGACCCGATGGGTCTGTTCGACCTGATGACCCCGGCCCGGCCCACCACGGCCAGCTCCTTCATCTTCTCCACCCATGGGGCCACGGTGACCCTGCGCGCCGTCGTCGCCGGTGCGGCGGTCGCCGCCACGACCGTGGTGCGCCACACCCCGGACACCGCCGGGCTGGTCGAGCACGATGAACGGCCCGCCACGACGGGGATCTACGGTGACCTCTACCTACCCGCCCGCACCACCGTCCGCCGGCCCGCCGTCCTCGTCATCGGCGGTTCGGAAGGCGGCCTGTCTACGGCGTTCCTCGCCCGAAGCCTGACCGCCCACGGCTACCCGACCCTCGCGCTGGCCTACTTCGACGAACCGGGTCTCCCGTCGACCCTGCGAGCAATTCCGCTGGAGTACTTCGCCCGGGCCGCGACCCTGCTGGCCCGGCAGCCCAGTGTCGACCCGGCCCATGTGCTGGTCTGGGGCACCTCCCACGGCAGCGAGGCCGCGCTGCCGCTCGGCGCCGACTACCCCCACCTGGTCCACGGTGTGATCGCCGGTTCACCGTCCAACCACGTCTCCGGGGGATACCCCGACAGCGACCAACCGGCCTGGACCCAGCACGGCGTAGCCGTGCCCGACGCGCCGGACTCGGTCATCCCGGTCGAACAGATCAACGGTCCCGTCGTGACGATCTGCGGAGGCCAGGACAACCTGTGGTCGTCGTGTCGGTTCGCCCAGGCCATCACCACCCGCCGGACCGCTCACCACGTACCGTTCACCGATGTCGCGCTGAGCTACCCGGCCGCCGGTCACAGCGTCGGCGGGGCCGCCGGCTACTTCCCCATCACCACCAGCACGGTGACCACCGCCACCCGAGAGGCCACAGACTTCGGCGGCACGATCGCGGCCGACGCGGCGGCGAACGGTGAGGCCCACACCCAGGTACTCCACTTCCTCGCCATGCAGTAACCACCTGGACCGCCTCAGCCGCCGAGAGGGAGGCCGGAGAAATGTCCGCGGTTCCCGGCACACTGTCGACGACGTAGCGTCGACGCCGAGGAGAGACCGATGGCCGCGAGCTTCCAGCTGGTGATCGATTGCGCCGACCCTTAACCGCTCGCGCGCTTCTGGGCCGCCGCGCTGGGATACGAGCTTGAACAGCCTCCCGCCGGCTCCGCCAGTTGGGATGCCTACTGGCGAGACCTCGGGGTACCCGAGGACGAGTTGGGCGCTGGCACGGACTGCATCGTCGATCCCGACGGGCGGGGCCCGCGGATCTGGTTCCAGGTGGTCCCGGAGCACAAAGCGGTCAAGAACCGGCTGCACCTCGATATCGGGGCCGGTGGCGGCCGCGCGGTGCCGATCGAGACCCGCCGGCAGCGCGTCGACGCGGAGGGGGCGCCCGGCTGGCCGGCCTCGACGCACACCTCGTCGCGGTCCTGAGTACGGAGAGCCTCGACCACTACGCGGTCGCGATGAAAGACCCGGGGGGCAACGAGTTCGACGTCAACTGACGGCCTGAGCCGGTGGGGGCCACCGGAACGTCACCGCTCGCGCCAAGGCGGGTCAGGCGGCCTGCCACAGCTCGACCCGATTGCCCGCCGGATCGGTCACCCAGCCGAATCGACCGACCCCCTCCATATCCTGCGTTTCTTTGGCCACGTCCGCGCCCTTGGCGCGCAATTGCGCGAGCATCGCCTCCAGGTCGCCGACCCGGAAGTTGATCATGGTCTGCTGGTCGCGGGACCCGAAGTATTCGGTCTCGGACTCGAACGTCGCGAACACCGTCGGCCCGGTTTCCTGACGCCACAGGCCGTGCTCATCGGCGTCCAGGCCCAGGCAATCGCGGTACCACGCGCTCAGGGCTGCCGGGTCGGCAGCCCTGATGAAGTATCCACCGATTCCAAGCACACGTTCCATCCCGCCATCTTGCCAGGACAGCGATCGGGTGGCCGGCACCACACCGTCGCCCGATCGAGGCGCTCCCGCGACCGTTGCGGTGGGGCGCCCAGCCCGCTGTTGTCCGATGGGCGCGACGTTTCGGGCGGTGGGTCTACGGCTCGCTGTCCCAGCCAGCCAGGACGGCGGTGGGGTCGGAGAAGGTCGCGAAGTCGGTCGTAGCGCGGAACGCCGGGAGTTGGTAAAGGGCGCGGGCGTAGGACCACAGGTGGGGGTAGTCGGACAGGGGTGGAAGGACGGCGAGATCGCCGGTGTGACCGCGGTAGCGGACCAGAGACACCCACAGCCGCACGTCGGCCTCGGTCAGCTGGCCGCCGGCCAGGTAGCTGGAGTCGGCGAGGCGGGCGTCGAGCGTGGCGAAGGCATCGAGCAGCGCCGCGCGAGCCGTCTCGTTCCGGGCCGCTCCGTGTGCGCCGCGGTTGACCGCGGGTCCGATCCAGGAGTCGAGTTCGGCGATCTCGGCGCGAAGGTGCCCGGGGTAGAGGTCGGCGCCGTTGGACCACTTCCCGAACTGGGTGGCGAGATCGATGCCCAGGGTGATGAAGTCGTTGGACACGACCTTGCCGGTCTCGCGGTCCCACAGCGTCGGCACCGAGACGTGGCCGTCGAACCCGGGCTCGGTCACCTCGTAGGCGTCCCGGAGCAGGGTGAATCCGTTCACCGGGTCGGGACCGTAGGTTTCGCGGAACGCCCAACCGCGGGCGTCGCGACTGTTGTCGACATAGGACACGCTGATCACGTCCTCCAGGCCGTTGAGGGCGCGTTGGAGCGTGACCCGCTGGGCCCACGGGCAGAACCAGCCCGAGTAGAGGTGGTAGCGCCCTGGCTCGGCGCGGTAGCCACTCGACCCGTCCGCGGTGATCCGGCCGGTGAACCGGTACAACGGCCGTGGGTCCGCCGGATCCTGCTTGATCGTGTACTCGCCGTAGGTGGCGACGTCGGTCGGGCTGGCATAGATGGTGCTCGCCGTCTGGGACACGGTCATCCTCCTTCGTCGGTACGCGCCAAGGGGAGCGCCGCGAGCATCCTCATTATTCCGGTCGGTTGACTGAAGTCAGGCGGAGGAATAGCCGGGAGCGAGACTGTTCGTGACTCGGGGCCGCCGCGAGGCGAGCCTGGTGACGGTGGCGAAGGTGTGGCGCCGGTTCGGGCTGCAGCCCTGGCGCCGGGAGACGTTCAAGTTCTCCACCGACCCCGCCCTGGAGGCGAAGATCCGCGACGTTGTCGGGCTCTATCTGAACCCGCCCGAGAACGCCGTCGTCCTCTCGATCGATGAAAAATCCCAAGTCCAAGCCTTGGACCGGACGGCGCCGATCTTCCCGATGCGGCCCGGTCTGCCGGAGAAGGCCACCCACGACTACGTCCGGCACGGCACGACGACGCTGTTCGCCGCCCTCACCGTGGCCACCGGCCAGATCCAGGGACAGTGGTACCCCCGCCACCGCAACCAGGAGTTCCTCCGACTCCTCAAACAGGTCGCGAAAGCCAACCCCCGCGTCACGCTGCACATCGTGGTCGACAACTACGCCACCCACAAACACCCCGCCGTCCGCGCCTGGCTGGCCCGTAACCCCCGGATCACGTTTCATCTGGACCAAGACCGCCGACGACCTCCTACCCCACGTCACCCCGAAACCCCAAAGTAAGACAACTTCATTCACGCGACACTAGGTGCGGCTCGCGGTCGACGGCGATGAGACCGACGGGCGACGGCCGGCTACGCTCTACTTCCCGTCCGTGATAGCGATGGAGCATCTCCCTGACTACCGGATCCGCGGAGCTGCTCAGGGACTGGAAAGCCGTTCACCGTGGGCGCGTGACTCCTTTTTAGGTCACCTTGTTTTACGGGTGCTGGTCGGCTGGAGCCGTGTCACCCGTGCCGACCCGACCACGACGCAAAATTCGGATCCCGTCGACTGGGACGGCGCGGCCAACCACCGGCCGGGAAAGCTCCCCGCCATCCGTGCGGCGAGGGGATTTCCCGACTCCGGAGCCCGACCGGGACGGTAGGGCAGGGTGGTCTGCCCTACCCGGAAGCCGACGGCCGGAGGATTTGGACGTAGCCGGGACCACTGCGGTTCGGGCACCACGCACGTACTCCGGTGCGCTCATCGGAAATTACCATGCAGCCGTTCTGGAAATCAGTCCGGTGCGATCCACCGTAGAGGGCGAAGTTGTCGCTCGTCGGATTACCCAGCGGACCGTCCGGACCGCCGAGCGCTACCCATCTGTCATAGATATCCGTGGCCATGGCCGGTGGGGCGGCGGTGGCCGGTGGCCAAGTCCCCGGTTGGGGTCATCGTCCCGGCGCGCTCTAACCTCCGCTGAGACTGCCGACCCGACGCGACCGCCCGCCCATCTTCATAGTCGTTGTCGACGCAGTGCGACGGCGCACGGCTGCCCCGGAAGGATCGCCGTGATTGAGCGGCACGTGTTGGACCTTCACGAGGTTGACGAGACGCAGGTCGCGGTGGTTGGCGGCAAGGGTGCGCACCTGGGCGGCCTGTCGCGGATCGACGGTGTCCGCGGTCCGGGTGGCTTCTGCGTGACGACGGACGCGTTCCGGCGGCTCATGGGGCAAGTGCCGTGCCGCGATCATCCATGGGCTCGCCCGGCACGGCGAGCAGGCCGCCTACGCCGTCCGATCCAGCGTGACGGCCGAGGACCTGCGGACGGCCTCGTTCGCCGGCCAGCACGACACGTACCTCAACGTCGTGGGGCCGACGGCGATCGTCCAGCACGTCAGCCGGTGCGGCTTCACGACGTCGTGCGCACCAACCAGGTGGATGACCAGCTCATCGCGCGACGCAAGGACGCGTTCCGGTGGTACCACGCGCTCACCCCGCCCCGGGTGCTCACCTCGGATGGCGAGGCCGTCACCGTCGAGATCCTGCTTTGACCGACCACACCGGGAAGCGCCATCCGTAGCGTCCGGCCACACAATGCCAAGCAATTGATCTTTCTGGGTCAGCGGTCGATAAGCCAGGCTCCGAAATCACGGCGGCCTGAGCGGCCGACCTCCGGCAGCGTCGCGTCAAGGTCGTGCTGCACGAGCCGCAACGCTGGTTCCACCCGGTCGATCAGCTCCTGTCGTACCCAGTCACCACTGACGGTCCCCGGTCACGCAACGCGACAGTGCTTTTCGCTTTAAGCGTTTATGAACCCCAGGCGGGGGGCAATTCGCCCTTGGAGGTGGGGATATGCCAACGCTTGGCCGGTCCAGGCAACGCGCGTCGGTGCGGGTGCGGTCGAATCGGCGGACGGGGCGCCGTCGCTACCAGCGGCCGAATTATCGAAGCCGGTCGGGTCGAACGCCCGGCGGCTCGGGAGCAGTCGAAACGTTCGCGCGGGTCGGGTTCGTGACGCGGGGGATTCTCTACCTCGTCATCGGCGCGATCGCACTCATGATGGCCTTCGGGTCCGCCCACCACGACCCGGACCGCTCCGGCGCCTTGGAGGTGATCGCGGCCAAGCCTTTCGGTTACCTACTGTTGTGGCTTCTTACGATCGGCTTCGCCGGGCTCGCGGTGTGGCGGATCATTCAGGCGGCTGATGCGCGCCTGAACCCGACCGGCGGTCATCGACTGAACGCGGCGGCCTGCGCGGTCGCCTACACCTTGGCGTTCATCACGACCCTGACCTTTGTGATGCACGGGCGGGCTCCCGCCTCGAGCGACAGCACCTCGCGTGACCTGACCGCCCGGGTCATGTCCCACCCCGGTGGACGGGCGCTGGTCGTGCTGGTCGGCCTCGGCATCGTGTGTGCGGGAGTGGTCATGGTCATGTGGGGGGTGGACGGCCATTTCACCCGCCACCTGCGCATGGGCTGGATGAGCCGCGACACGCAGGACACGGTCGTGCGGCTGGGGCAATTCGGCTACGTGGCGCGCGGCGCGATCTGCGTGGCGCTCGGACTGGCCACTTTTTACGCCGCGGCCACGTATCACCCGTCCCGGGCCCGAGGTCTGGACGGGGTGCTGCGTTCGTTCGCGACCTCGCCGGTCGGACCGTGGCTGCTGGTTCTCGTCGCGGCCGGACTGATTGCTTTCGGTGTGTTTTCCTTCTTCGAGGCGAGATGGCGGCGGACCTACGGCGGAGTGCCCGTCTGACGCCGCTGTCGGGGCACGGATTGGCGGGGCGCGGGTACCCGGGGTGTTGAGCGGCACTGGGGATGCCGACGTGTGCGGCGGATTCCGGGCAGGTTGGGTCAGGCGGGCACGGTTTCGCGGGTGAGGTGTTGTTCGGCCCGCTTCATGCTCGCGGTGAAGGTTGAGGTGTCGAACCAGGTCGGGAATGCTCGGGCGAGGCGGCTGGGTCCGAGCAGGCGGGCGTGACCGTTGGTGACGAGTTCGCGAAAGGGCGCCCGGCCGAGCAGCCAGCGCTGCAGGTGGCGGGTGTCGGCCTCGATCGCGAGGTCCACGTCGTATCCAGGATCGTCCTTACAGACGCTGGCGGTTGCCTGGTCGATGATGAGCCATCCGTCAGCGGCGCCGGCGCCGGTCAGCCTCAGCTGGACCACGGTGCGTCGCGGCGGAAGTTTCGCCGGGATGGCGTGCTGGTGCAGGCGCCAGATGAGCGACAGGCCGTCGCAGTCTTCGTCGTCGGGGTCCTCAAAGAACCACTCGGCCGCCCAGTGCCCGATCGCCCAGACGATCGGCGTCAGGGACGTGCCGGCCGCGGTCAGCGTGTAACTGCCGGACCGGCCGGGGGTACCGCCGGCCCGGTGGACGATCCCGTGCCGTTCGAGGAAGCGCAGGCGCTGCGAAAGCAGCGTGCGGCTGATCCGGGGGATCCCCCGGTGGATCTCGTTGAAGCCACTGGCCCCGACCATGAGTTCGCGGATGACCAGCGGTGTCCAGCGATCGCCGAGGATCTCAACTCCGGCTGAGATCGGGCAGTAGTCCGAGTGGATCGCCATGGTTCCATGATGACCGTTCGACCGACCCTGGGGTAGTACACATTGTGGACCGCGCCTGGCGTTGTGGCGGTGGTCCGGCCGGGGGTTTCAGCATGTTCTGGTGCTTTTGTCGGACCGCCGGGACCGGTACGAGCTCGTCACTCGTTCGGGGTGCCCCCGCGGACGCACGCTCTCTTTCATGCCGGCCCGGACGACGGGCCAGAACAAAGGAGAGATCATGAACGTTGCGTCGGCCCGTGCGGACCTGTCGACGGTCAAGGCCCGGCAACGGCGGACCTGGGCGAGTGGTGACTTCGCGGTCGTCGCGTCACGGCTCGTGCTGGTGAGCGAACTGCTCGCGGACGCGGCTGACCTTCACGCGGGCTGGAAGGTGCTCGATGTGGCGTGCGGGAGCGGCAATGCCGCCTTGGCGGCCGCCCGGTCCGGTACCGGGGTTCTCGGTATCGACTACGTTCCCGAGTTGCTGGAGGACGCGCGGGCGCGGGCGGTGACCGAGGGCCTCGATGTCGAATTCCGGCTTGGTGACGCGGAGGACCTGCCGGTCGGCGACGGGTCGTTCGACGCGGTACTGACGGTCTTCGGCGCCATGTTCGCGCCTGATCATCGACGGGCGGCCGAGGAAATCATCCGGGTCACCCGGCGGGGCGGCACCGTCGGTCTCGCTTCCTGGACGCCGGACGGTTTCATCGGCGAGATGTTCCGCGTCGTCGGCAAACATGTGCCCGGACCGTCCGGTCTCCTGTCCCCGATGCTGTGGGGAACCGAGGAACACCTGTCGGATCTGTTCGGCGCGGCGGTCGTCGACGCGCGGTCCCAGCCGCGCACCTGCACGTGGCGGTTCGCTTCGCCCGACGATTTCGTCGCGTTCTTCCGCCGCTGGTACGGGCCGACCCTCAAGGCCTTCGAGGCCCTCGACGACGCGGGTCGCACCGCGCTCGCGGCTGATCTCGCCGGCCTGGCCCGCCGATGGAACCGCAACGACAGCGACAGTATCTCCATTCCGGCCACTTATCTGGAGACCGTACTCACTCTGCGCTAGCAGAGTGCGGGCCTCCAGGCGCCGAGCCTCCAACGCTTGTCGCAACGCCCAGGTCCGGGTACCGGCCAGGGACGTGCCGCTCTCCGGCGGGAGCGGCGTCTCAATGAACTGAGCCTGGCCGCCGGGACGGACCGGCGCGACCACCGCGAGCCGGGCGACGGCGCCCGCGACCACAGCGCCGTGGTCGCGCCGGATCAGGTGAATGCACAGATCGAAGCCGGCGGCCAGCCCGGCCGAGGTGAGGATCGGCCCGTCCTCGACGAACAACACGTCGGGCCGCAGGTCGACGGCCGGGAAGCGGCGGCGCATCTCGTCGGAGCCCGAAGTCGGCGAAGAAGAACGGGTGTGATCCGGCGCTCCGGGGCGATCTCGCCAGGCCATCAATGTGCCTGCCTCCGAACATCGCGACCTGGCCCGCACCCGATTTCGGGCCGGATTCTGGACAGGGCGAGGCACTCCCGCGCCCACCTCCCAGCCCGACCCGGCCGAGCGTTCCGTTTGGGCGTGCGGACCCCGCGAAAGCTACAGAACGCGAATGGCCAGGAGCTTCCGAACGTCGCCTTCGAGTTTCCGGACGGCGCTGAATTGACGGTCGAAATGATCATCCACCTCGGGACTGTCCCGGGCGTCGAAGAGCTGGACTGTCGTGTCACTCAGCGCGCTCAGGCTTCCCTGGAGTCTCTCGCTTCCCGGCAGCGTGAAAAGTCGCGCCAGCGCCAACTGGCGATCATGGGGCCAGACCTCGTCCAGATTCAACGGTCGACCGTCGCTCTTTTGCGCGATCGAATGGCTCCGGCCCTGCAGATATGTAGCGATGACATCGGCGGCCGCCAGGCGCACCCGTTCGGCGTTGGCGGCCCGACGGTCACTGCGACGAGCGAAAGCATCGCCGGCAACCACCAGGATGCCTCCGACGATCGCGCCGGCCAGTCCGATGAGAGCCTCCACAGTGATCACCATAGACATGAGGGGCCAGGTGCTGTGGCCTCTTCGATAGTCCGAGTTCGGCCGCATCCACCTCAGTGGTCCGGCGTCGGCTCGGCCAGCGCTGTCCGCCACGGGGGCGGGTCGAAGGGGTCGGCAAAGTACTGGGTCTCGTGGGCGACGAGGCCGCCGGAGAACTCCATGATGCTGACCGAGTGGGTGGGCACGCCGTCGTAGCTGATCACGCACTCGCTCACCCAGAGGTCGCCGTTGCCGCTGATCCGGCGGACGGTGAAGTGCCGGTCCGCCGGATGGCCGCCGCGTTGCGCCGCGATGGTCGCCCGGCCGCGGAACCGCTCCCCGGACTGCGGGTAGTCCAGGATCGCGTCAGCCGCGTAGATGGCGTGCTCGGCCGCGGTGTCTCTCTGCTCGGAGGCCCGCCAATGCTCGATGATCTTGGCCCTGACCCGGCCGTCACCGTCCATCATCCCGCCCTCTCCAGGCCAGGCGGGCGCGCTTCACCGTCCCTGCCCGGGACCTTCACTGGTTTTGCCGATTTAGAAAATTATCCCAGGGGAGCAGCAGTCTCGGCGTGACGCGTGGGACTCGCTGTAGGTCATCGTCCTCATCGCACCCAGGGAATCGTCTCCCGTCGACCGAGCCGTGCCGGTGCGAGCGGGCGGGCGTGGGAATCCGGTCCGGATCTCTGGCTCAGGACCGGCCGGTCCGGTTGGCGCGGGATCGGGCTTCGTCTACCGCAGTGGCGAGTTCGCGGACGCCATCCCGGATCGCGGTTTCGCGGATCTGCCCGTAGTCGAGCAGGAGAGTCGGCCGGTGGTTTCCAGGACCGGGTCGATAGTCGCTGAGCGTTTCCGGCTCGACACCGCGGTCGGGGGCTTCTTTGCCGATCGCCTGCTCGTTGTTGGTCCCGGGTAGCTGCAGGGTCACGCGCAGGCCGGCGGCAGCACCAGCGACGGCGGCTTCCGGGAGCATCTCGGTGAGCGTCGTCACCAAGGCGTCGCGCCGGTTCCGGTAGCGGGCCCGCATGCGCCGCAGACACCACGCCCCGGAACCGACCGAGGTAGTCGGCCAGGGCGGAGCGCAGCGCATCGACCTCGCGCGGGTCGCCGTAACCGAGTTCGGCGTCGGTGATCGTCGCGAGCGCCTGCTTCAGTGAGCGCAGCCTCGCGGCCCGCGGCAACTCCGAGACGTCCGGGCGCCCCGTCGCGGTGGCACTTCTTCAGAAGCTCGCCGAAGCAATGGCGACCTGGGTGCGCGTCGTCGACCCGGCCGCGGTGAACGTCGCGGTCCAGGTCGGTCGGGCCCGGTCCGGCGGGCCGTAGAGCGTGCCGGCCCCACAGGTGTAGATGGGCCGATCGGGATCGACGTTTCCGGGGGTCGACGCGGTATCCGGCTGCTGGACACAGTCCTCGCCGTCGGACAGCACCAACGAGACGGGGTAGCCATCGGTCACCACCGTTGGCGGGTGGGCCGGCCGGGGGGGAAGTGAGGTGGTGAGGCGGATCTGTTCCATGGACGACCCACCGGAATGGCCGCACACCACCGTCGCGATCGCGGTGTCGGGGAGCGCCGGACGCCAGCATGGATCGTAGGTTCCGCGGTCCGCCCCGGTGCAGCGTAGGGAGTCGCCGCGGGCGCTGGTGGTGGAGGGAGCACGACAGGTTCCGGTCGTGCTGGCGTCGATTCCCAGTCCCGGGCGGGGACACGCGTTTCAGCGACTACTGCGACACGGCAGCCATTGCCGCGCCGTCCGACGCGATCAGCCTGGCCGGGCCCGGGGCGCTCGCCACACCCCATGGATTAGGAGCGGAAGGCAACCACCGGGCGATGAACACTCCCGGACCAGTGAAATTGGCGCGTTTTCACTCCTCAGGGGACGGAATCCACCGCAATGTTCTTCGGTTCACGCCGGCCCGCGTCCGGCGGCCTCCGTCCGGCCGGGTTGGAGCCCCCAATGACGGCGATTCGATGACGGTGATTCAGTGATGGCGGTCGACGACGCGGTCCGCCAGGTCGGTCCACATCTGCGGGAGATCGCCGCCCTGCTCGGCGCGGGGCAATGGCCGCGTTTCGAGGCGCTCCTGCGGGATCTGGCCGAGGCTGATCCGGTGTCGCGCCCGGCCCGGGCTCTGCGCCTGGTGATCTTCCTGACCGAACGGCTGCCCCCGGACCATCCCGTCCAGCGAGCCATGGCGCTCGCGCCGCCGTCGGACGGGTCGGCGGATGGTGGCCACGGGGGCGGCGGTCGGCGCCCCGGGCCCGGCCGGGGCGCGGAGCTCGACGCGGCCGTCGCGACCTTCCGGACCGAGCTGGCCCGTACCGAGCAGGCCGTCGAGCTGAACCCGGCTCCGCCCTCGGTCCTCACGTAGGTGCGGCGGGATCTGTCCACCGCACCAGGACGGTCCGCGGAGTGGTTGCGGGCGGCCGGTCAGGATCCGGCCGCGCCCGGACTCATCCGGTTCGTCGATCAGCACGGTTCCGTGACCCTGCCCGCATTCCAGTTCGACGGATCCGGCCGTCCTCACCCGGTGGTCGTCGAGGTCAACCGCGAGCTGGGGGCGGACGACGATCCGTGGGGCGTGGCGTCGTGGTGGCTGGATCGCAACGCCTGGCTCGGGGGCGTGGCCGCCGAGCTGATCGGCCGGGTCCCGGACGGCGAACTCGTGGCCGCTGCCCGGGCCGACCTGGATGTGGACTGAACATGCCGGGTGAGGCTCCGCCGAAAGTCTTCGAGTCGCCACCGCGCGCGACGCTTCTGCCGGCCGGTACGGTGCTCTGGCGCATCCACCACCGGCAATACGGACCGTGCGAGTTCAATCCGACAGCCGCCGACCGCCATTTCGGTGGAGGTCGGTTCGACGGCACGCCGGACGATCCCTATCCCTATCTCTACGCTGCCGTCCAGCGGTCGACCGCGGTCGCCGAGCGCCTCCTGCGCGGACGGCAGTTCGGCGGTGGGCAGCGGCGGATGATCGAACGGTCCAGCGTGCGGGACCGGGTGCTTTCGGCGCTGGAGACGACCCGTGAGCTGCGTCTGATCACGCTGGTGAGCGCGACCGACCTGGCGGCGGTCTACCAGGACGACTGGCTCGTCCAGGCCGACGAACCGGAGTATGGGCGGACCCGTCGGTGGGCCCATCGGCTCCGTCGCGAGGACCCGGCCGCCGCCGGGCTGGTGTGGCAGTCGCGGCGGGACCGCCCGAACGAGGCCGTGGTGCTGTTCGCCGACCGACTCGGGCCGGGGCCCCGTCCGCTCGTCCCGGCCGGCTACCAACCGGTGGACTTCGCCGAGCCGGCCGGCCTGGCCTGGCTGAACGCGACCCTGAAGCCCTACCGGGCCTGTGTCGAGCCCGCTCGATCCGTGGCGCTCCCCGCCTAAGGCTGAAAGCACCCGGAATACGTCCGGATCTTGCCCACTCCGGGTGGATATTCGGTGCTTGAATTGATGACGCGGCCGTAGAGAGCCGGGGTCGGATGCTATCCAAGGTCTGAGCTCCAGCTGCGGGCGTAAACGTCGTCGCGACGGGTGCGGGGGTCCCGTCGCGACGATGCGTACGCTCGGAGTGGGATGACGTGTCAGAGCCTCGGCCCGGCTCGGTCGAACAGAACGGCGACCTCGGCGCCCAACTGCGAGGCTGGCGTGGGCCTCGCGGAGAAACGGTCTGGAACTCAGGCCGCAATGCCAGGCAGGCCGAATCACTTTTACCGCCACCTGATGTCCCCCGCCACCACGGCGTCGGACAAAGTAAAGGCCCCGTCCCGCCTGGCCGAGCGACCTGTTGTCGCGTGAATGAGATGGTTGGCAAATCCTCCGGGACGCCGTGAGTTCGGGTCAATCTTCGATGGTGTGGGATGGGTGATCGCATGAACGCGTGGGACGGCCAGTTGTATGACGTGGTCGCCGGGCCGCAGCTGACCTGGGGCGAGGAGGTGGTATGGAGGTTGCCGCCCGACGCCTGTGCCGGGCCGGCGGTCATTCTCGACGCCGGTTGCGGGTCTGGTCGGGTGACCCAGGTGGTGCTCGATCGCTTCCCGGACGCGACGGTGATCGCCGGCGACGTTTCGCGGAGCATGCGCGAACAGACGCGGGAACGGCTGGTGCGATACGGCGACCGCGTGCGGGTCGTCCCGCTCGATCTTGAGGATGACGCGCTGCTCACCGTGAACGACGGTCGGCCGTTCGACGCGGTGCTTTCGACCGGGACGTTCCACTGGGTCCGCGACCACGCCGCGATGTACCGGCGTCTGGTGGCTGTGCTGCGCTCGGGCGGTGCGCTGGTTGCGCAGTGCGGTGGTGACGGCAGCGTCGCGGAGGTCCGCGCGATCGTCGACGAGCTTGGGATCGACTGGCGGCGTTTCAACCGTTATGCGGGCGCGGTGGAGACGGTCGGCTGGCTGCGCGACGCTGGCTTCTGTGACGTGTGGGCGTGGCTGGCGCCCGAGCCGGTCGATTTCGACGACCGCGAGGCGACGGCCGAGTACCTGCTCGGCGGCGTGCTCGCGCCGTACGTCGCCGACCGACCGACGGGCGAGCAGCGCGAGCTCGCCGATACCGTCGCCGAGCGGCTCGGCGAGCCGAGCATCACGTTCGTGCGACTCAACGTCCTCGCCCGCCGCGCATGACCAATCGTTCGACCACCACGTCCTATCAGTCGCCGTCGCGAACGACCGCTTCTGCCGCCCGGCGGTTGTTCCGTAAGGTCGCCGCCGCCAATGGTCGGGAGCTGGTCTGGTAGATCGATATTCGACCTCTACCCAGTGTGATCGTCCAGACTCTGTCGACATCACAACGATGAAGGCCGAGCACTTATCAATGTTGTCTTGTTGGCGGACCCCGACGATGACCGGTGGTGGGACCCGGCCGAGTTGGGACCGTCACCGGCGTGGCCACCCCGGGCCGCCTCCACCGTCTCACCGACGGCGCGCCGTACCCGGCTTGTCTATGCGGGTGGGGGTTGGTAGGAGCCAAGGGTGGTGGCGTCGGCGGGGGTTGGTCCCTGGCTGCATCGTTCTGTTATGCCCGATTGGAACGCGGCGAACGCGGTCGACGCGGTCAGCGGGTTGTGGTCTCCGTCGAGTACGGCGATGTGAACGAAGCTGACTCCGTCATCGAGGCGGAACGCCGTATACCGCAAACCGGCGGGGTTTTGTTCGGCCAGTTCGGTGAATACCCCCCGGATCAGACGCTCGTTCTCGTTGGCATGTTCCGGTTTTGTCGTGTACCGGATTATTTTGGTGACTGCCATAGGTATCTCCGCCTGTCGATTGGCCTCTACGCCGGCCTGGGTCGGCGCCGCTTTCGGAAGGGTGTCCCGGTGTTTACCCGGGTGTAATTGCATGCATCCGGTTGTTGCGCGGGTCGTGGGTGACCTCTGCGAGGCAGAGGGCTTCCAGGAGCGGCGGGAGGTACATCCCGAACCGGCCCCGGTAGCCTTTACGCAGGCCGTACCAGCCGCCGGCCGGGTTGTACGGTGATCGTCCCCACGCCTCGACGGTGCCCGGCGCGGCGGGTTTCTTCCCGGCGGCGGCGCGAAGGAGGATCCAGTCGCCGGACTCGACCAGCAGCCGTGCAGGTCCTCGATGGCCTCCAGCCGGTAGGACAAGGTAGTGGAACCCATTTGGCAGATGAGGGCGGCCGGCCGGGTCCGCCTGCTTGTCACCGTCACTGAGCAGGCGCAAAATCTCCCGCCGGTTCGGATCACCCACGGCGCCGGCTGGGACCATCGGCCTACCCGCCCAACTCGACGCGGACCTTGAGCCCGGCCGCGAACCGGTCGAACGACGGACCCAGGTCGGGCATGGACCGCCAGATCAGCCTCAGCAACGGGCCCGTGTACTGCTCCCGGACATGAAAGGTGGTGCCGCCGTCCGGGTTCGCGGACAACCCATAGGTCCGCACACCCCGGAACAACCCGAGCGGCATCCCACCGTCGAACCGCAGCCGTACGGGCGGTTCGAACGTCGTCACCGTGACCGGAAAGACGCGACCCGGCGCTGCCTTCGTGCGGATCTTGATCGTCTCGCCCGCCGCGAGCCGTCCCTCAACCGCCTCGACGCCCGAATCCCACCCCGCCCAGCCGGCCCCGTCGGCCAGGACCGCCCACACCGCCTCCGGACCTGCGGCGATCACCGACGTCGCTTCATAGAACCGCATCCGACCCCCAGCATTAGTAACAGTCGGGTTACCGTAACACGCCGGCTACCGATGCCGGCTTCGCCGCCCTCAGCGCCACTGGCCGCAGGCCGGTCACGTCGAACCAGGCACGAGGTCGTCGCCGCGGTGCCTGATGCGGGACCCGGACGGCGACCCCGCCGAAGGCGGTCGGCCACCGCCCGAGTAGCCGGCCGGCGTCAAGATGGGTTGGTGCAGACCAGCCATCCCGCCGCCCTGACCTTCCGCCGCGCTCGCGCTGCCGACGCGGGCGTCGTGCTCGACCTGGTCGAGTCCGCCTACCGTGGCGAGCGCAGCCGCGCCGGGTGGACGACGGAGGCCGACCTGCTCGCCGGTCAGCGCACCGACCCCGAGGGGGTGGCCGTCGCGCTCGCGGGCGGTTGGGTGCTGCTCGCCGTCGACGCCGTCGGGACGACCGTCGGCTGCTGCCAGCTCGAGCGCCGGGGCGACGCGGCGTACTTCGGGATGTTCGCGGTGAGTCCGACGCGCCAGGGCCAAGGCCTCGGCGACGCGTTACTGGCTGAGGCTGAGCGCCGGGTCGGCGCCGAGTGGGGGGCCTGCCGGATGCGGATGCTGGTCATCGACGCCCGGGTCGAGCTGATCGCCTGGTACGAGCGGCGCGGTTACCTGCGCACCGGCGAGACTGAACCATTCCCCTACGGCGACGAGCGCTTCGGCCGCCCGCTGCGCCCCGACCTTGCCTTTGCCGTCCTGGTCAAGGACTTCGGCGAGGACGGGTAGAACGCGTGCTCGATGTCCACCCCGACCCCGACGCCGGTGGCGATGAGCGCGTATCGGCGGGTCAGTGCCACCGCGACGGCGCTGCCGCTGGACCGAGAGGCCCCTCGCGGGCGCGATCCCAGATCATCACCTGGTGGCCGGTGTCGAGGAGACGGGCGGCCATGGCGCAGCCCATGCCTCCCGCACCCAGAATGGTGACCTTCACGATCTCCTCCTTTGCCCTCCTTTGCTCACAAGATGCCGGTGATCAGACGCGGCAGGTGTTCCGGACGACGAGCATCCACCAACGCGCGCCCAGCGTGACGCCGAGGCGAACCCGACGGCGCCCGTCGAGGCGGCCTCGGTGATCGCGGCGGCCACCCGGCGGCCAGCAGCACAGTCGGAGAGCTGCCGCCGGTAGCCGACGCGGCCGGCACGGCGCTACCGGGTTGGACAACTCGCTCTGTAGTTGCCTATCGGCGAGTAGCGCGTGACTCGCCGATAGGCCTCGGCGGCCAACGGACGTCGCCTCCGGGTCTCTATCAGCCGCTGTTCGACAGAATGGCCGACGGGCTCCGGCCGGCGGGCACGTTCAGTGAGCCCGAGCAATGGCGCTTCGACTGGGAGTTGACGTACTCGAAAGACGAGTGGCTGACGTTGCTCCCGACGCAGGGTGCTCTCGTCAAACTTCGGCCGGACAAGCTGGCCGAGAAACTAGCTGCGGTCGGAAGAGTGATCGACCGGATGGGCGGCAGTTTCAGCCTGCCCTACGCCACCGTCGCGGTGGCTGCGGTGCGGATCGACGCCGGTTGATGAGATCACGCGGCGGAGCCTCGCCGCGAGGTCACGCGGTTGACGGTTCATAGCGTCCGGTTTAAGGTCGTGATGTATCGCTGGGATACATCAACGATGAGCTGCGGGGGGTCGGTGGCGAAGTCCTCTGGGGTGCTGGAACTTTCCGTGCTCGGGCTGCTTCACGAGTCTCCGTTGCACGGCTACGAGCTTCGCAAACGCCTGAATTTGTTGCTCGGTTCCTTTCGCGCGTTCTCGTACGGGTCGCTGTACCCCTGCCTGAAGCAGCTGGTGGCGGCGGGCATGATCGTGGAGGACAGGCCTGACGTCGAGTTGCGCGGGGCTGAGACGAACCGCCGTTCCAAGATCGTCTACAAGCTGACAGCCGAGGGCAAGGAGCGTTTCCAGGACCTGCTCGCCGACGCAGGACCGTCGGCGTGGGAGGACGAGAGCTTCGGCGTCCATTTCGCGTTCTTCGGCCGTACCGACGCGGACGTGCGCATGCGGATCCTGCAGGGTCGCCGGTCTCGGCTTGAGGAACGGCTCGACGCGGTTCGCGCCGCGTTTTCCAGAACCCGCACCCGGCTCGACGACTACACGCTCGAGTTGCAGCGTCACGGCCTGGAGTCGGTCGAACGCGAGGTCCGTTGGCTCAACGAGCTGATCAGGACCGAAGACGCCCAGCGCGAATGATCCTCGTCCCCGCTCGGCCGGAACGTTACCTCCCGGCTGTAGCTCCAGGCTAGGGTGACGCCGGCCGGCATCCAGATCACCTCACCGACCAGCTCGCGCAGGAGCATCCGGCCGGCGAGCCGGGCGACGTCGAGGACTACGTCGTCAGGGTGTGGTCGTCGTCAGGGTGTGGTCGACGATCTTGGGTGTCGAGGACATCGATCGCGACCTCTGCTTCTTCGATCTCGGCGCCGACTCGGCCGCGGGCACGGCACAGTTTCTGTCGGGGCAGTCGAAATGAGCCAACGGCGACGGGTCGCCGAGGAGATCCGCTATGTCCTGGAAACCGGTCGTCCGCCTCGCTGGGGCAATCTGTCTGGTTAGCCCGGTGCTTTCACGGTGACCGACTGAAAGGTGCTCCAGATCAGCAAGGGTCAAGTATGCAGAATCACTGGCGCTGTTCAACCAGGAGCGCATGCGCGCCGATTGCCACCGGGGTCCCCATTGCTTTTCCGGTGGACCAACGCCTCGTCACGGCCCGCCGACGAATCCGACGGACCGTGACTACGCCGACGTTGGTGTCCTGCCCGACTAAGTCCCGGTGTTATTCCAGGTCCAGGTGGGTGACCTGTTCCTCGCCCATCAGCCAGCGGAGCGTGTTCTTCAGCTTGGTCTGCTGAATGAACAGATCATGCTCGGGATTGACGTCGGGAGCGTGCTGCGGGCCCTTAAAGTAGAACGATAGCCACTCTTGGATACCTACGAGTCCCGCGCGCTGAGCCAAGTCCGTAAAAAGCACCAGGTCAAGCATCAAGGGTGCGGCCAAGATCGAGTCACGACACAGGAAATCGACCTTGATCTGCATCGGATAGCCGAGCCAACCGAAGATGTCGATGTTGTCCCAGCCCTCCTTGTTGTCACCGCGCGGCGGGTAGTAGTTGATACACACCTTGTGGTCGAAGTGGCCGTAGAGCTCGGGATAGAGGCCCGGCTGCAGAATGTTCTCGAGCACGCCGAGTTTCGTCACCTCCTTGCTGCGGAAGCTGTCCGGGTCCTCCAGTACCTCACCGTCACGATTGCCGAGAATGTTGGTCGAATACCAGCCCCGGAGCCCCAACATGCGCGCCTTCAACATCGGCGCCAGCACGGTCTTCAGCAAGGTCTGTCCGGACTTGAAGTCCTTGCCACAGATGGGCACGCCAGCCTGCTCGGCGAGTTGCGTCATCGCCGGCACGTCAGTAGCGAGATTGGGCGACCCATTGATGAACGGCACGCCCTCCTTGAGAGCCGCGTACGCGTAAATCACCGACGGCGGAATGTTCACGTCGTTCACGTCCATCGCGGCTTCGAGCGCGTCGATGCTCTCGTGGACCGAGCCAGGCTCGATGAGGATCTCGGTGGATGCGCACCAGATCACGACCAACCGGTCGCAGGAATGCTTCACCTTGAAGTTGCGGATGTCCTCGCGCACGGCTTCCGCAAGCTCTCGCTTGGTCGCCTTGGACTTGACATTGCTGCCGTCGAGCCGCCGAACGTAGTTCTGATCGAAGACGGCCGGCATGGGCTCGATCTCCTTGAGCGCGGCCGCAATCGGCTCGATATGTTCGTGCCGATCGAGCACTCCGCACTTCAACGCAGATTCGTAGGCCGTATCCGAGATTGGATCCCAGGCGCCGAAGACCAACTGGTCGAGGCCGGCCAGAGGCACCAAGTCGCGGATGAGGGGCGCTCGGCCCTCGGTTCGCTCTCCGAGGCGAATGGTTCCCATTTGGCTGAGCGAACCGATAGGCTCCGCGAGACCACGCTTGATCAGTTCGACGCCGGCGATCGCGGTCGACGCGACCGCGCCGAGGCCTACTGTCAGAACTCCCAACCGGCCGGTGGCCGGCTCAATGTGCCGCTTCTTCGGTGTCTCCACGATATGTCTAGCCTCCAGAACGATGTCGCGCCGACGCACCAACGTCAGCGAATTCTGCCCACTCTGCGCCTCGGTACAGACGGTAGCGGCGCAGTGCCCGACTGTGTTGCGGCGTAGGCGCAACCGCTGCGCCACACCACGATCCCCGATCCAACAGCCCACCTAGGCCACCAGCCCGATGTATCGACTTGATACACCGAAACGATATGTGCTGCGGTGCTTGACGCGCAAGTCGTCGGCCCAGGTGCCTCAACACCCGCGAGACCGCCCTGTTCACCAAAGGGCGCGCGACCGTCGGCCCGGCGAGGGGCGCGACGCCGTCGCCCACGGCGCGACCTCGGTGCTCTCGGCGCGACCTCGGAACTGTCGAAGGGTCGCTCGACGCGGTCGCCGTCGCCACCGGCGGAGCCCCTCTCGGTGTCGCCACACTCGGCACCGCTTCACCGACGACGATTGTGTCCTGGAATCGACCGTTGTCCAGGGCGGGGCCGTCGATCCGGACGATGTCGATCCCGAACGGGTCGTCGCGCCCAGCGCGGAGGCGGCCGCGGTCGTGCATGGCCCGCCTGTAGGTTGCCGGCGGCTCGCCGGGTATCCGCATTGCGCGGTTGTGAGGCGGTGCGGGACGGTCTGAGGGTCGCCAGAAGAACTCGGGGAGCCGGTGGTGGTGCATCCGCGCCGGTCTCTGGGTGGCGCCGTTGTCGGCGGTCGGAGTGCCGGTGGCTGGCTCTGGTCGCGTCGGGAAGTTCCTTCGCTGGCGGCGACACCCGAAAATCCCGGCCTGCAAAACCGTTGCTGGCTCTTTTGAAGGTTGCACCGGCACGAACCAGCGGACGTCTGTCGGATCTGTGGACTACGGCTGGCGGGTCGGTGGTGGCGATTCCGAGACCGTGAGCCAGCGGTCGAGTTCGTCGATGATGTTGGTCACGATGGGGAGTAGCTGGTCGGCGATTTCCGTCTGGTTGTGGCCCTTGAGGGTGCGTTGCCCGGCTTCGCTGATGATGATCTGGAACACGGCGGCGAGCGCGATCCCTTGCAGCGTGGCGACTTCCGGCGCGACGGTACTGCTCTCGCGGATGGCGGCGGCGAGGGCGGCGGCCTGGCGGTCGGTCATCTCGAGGGCGAGGCGGTGGACAGCAGGGCTGATCGCCGCGAGGTAGCCGAGTTCCCCGCGCCAGTTCTCGGGCGGAATGTCGCGGATCGAGGCGACGAACTGGAGGACGAAGTCGCGGACAGCGGCCGCCGGGGTGGTGGCCGGGGGCCGGGACCGGATCAGGTCGCAGAGCCGGTCCTGAACGGCCTGATCGCGGTCGGTGACCAGTTGCTCCTTGGCGGGGAAGTAGTTGTAGACCGTCTGCTCGGCGACCTGCGCCGCCCGCGCCACGTCGCTCACCGCTACCTGCTCGTAGCCATACTCGGCGAACAGGCGGGCCGCCGTGTCCGCGACTGACCAGGAAGGACGCCGCCATGGCGACCTCGACCGACACCCCGAACCGGACCGCCCACCTCCTCGCGCTCATGAAGCAGGGGGACGACGCCTTCAACGCGCGTGACCGCGCGGCGATGAACGCGGTCCACCACCCCGACATGACGGCGCACGTCACCGGGAACGCGCAGCCGCTCTACGGACGGGCGGCCCACGCCGGGGCGATGGAGCAGTTCTTCCGCAGCTTCCCCGACGTCCACGTCGAGAACGACCCGTACCCGGTCCGGTTCGGACACGGTGACCGGATCACCGTGGTCAGCCGCACCACCGGGACGTTCACCGGTGAGATGGTGCTGCCCGACGGCACCGCGGTCGCCCCCACCGGCAAGGCGTTCGATGTCGAGTTCGCCCAGACCGTCAAGTGGGACGGCGACCTGGCCATCGAGATCGCCGCCTTCTGGGACGCGGCCCTCCAGGCCCGCCAGATCGGTCTCGCCTGATGCCCATCACCACGATCGTCCACTTCGAGATGCCAGCCGGGAGCGCGGACCGGTTCCTCGCCTACTGGCAGGACCACATCAAGGACGCGGTCGGCCGGCAACCCGGGCTGATCGACGGGATCTTCCATCGCAGCATCGATCCCGACGGGCCCTTCCAGTTCATCAACGTCGCCCGCTGGGACAGCCCCGAACAGCTCGCCGCCGGGCTGGCGGCCACCGGCGACGAGCTGCCGGATATGGCCAGCCTCTTCACGGAGCTCGGGGTCACGATCACGCAGAACAACTACGCCGAGGCGGCGCGATCCGTGGCATCGCCCGACGCTCCCCGGGAAGAGCCAGCACAGTACCGACGCGCTCATGCAGCTGGTGCGGCGATCTTTGGTGACAGTCCGTTAGGGCTGACGCATTGTGCGGGGGTGCGGGTCAGTGGGTTGGGGTCTGCCAGTTTCCGGGCCGCCGTCCAAGAGTCCAGGCGCCGGCGACCACGACCGCGATCAGCGCGACGGCCAGCGTCAGCGCCCAGGTCGCGCTTTGCCGTAGCACCAGTTCGGCCCCGACCAGTGCCCCGGTGAGCATGGCTCCGACGGCGAGCAGTCGCCGAAGGAGCAGGTGAGCGTTGCGTTCGCGGAGGTCGGCGGCGAACCCGGTGAGAGTCATGGTCAGCACGGTCGTGGTGGCGTCGGGGACGGCGAGCTCGCGGGCCGCGGCGTTTTGCATACCGAGGGCGGTGGCGGCGACGACGGCGATGAGGTTGCGTGCGGTGTATCCGAACGGCGCGCCTGACCCGGCGGCGATCGCTAGCGCGCCGCACATCAGCACCAGTTCGATGGTCGTCACGGTGATTAGCAGCCGGCCTCGGGCCGCTCGCCACCGGGCGATGACTGGTCCGCAGGCTGCCGCGCCGATGAGGAAACCGGCCACCGCGAGCAGGGAGGCGGCGAGGGAGAATCCGGGTGCGCCGACGAGAGCGAAGCCGATGAACACGACGTTGCCGGTCATGTTGGCGATGAATACCCGGCCGAGGGCCAGGATGCTCACCGCATCGACGACGCCGGTCGCTATCGTGAGAACAAGCAGCAGCCCAGGGAGCGGACCGTGCCGCGGGTGGTCGAACCATTGCTCGCGTTCCTCCGCCGCTAGCCGCGACAGCCTCGGACGAACGCCGACATTGGTGTGGGTCGTGGCTGGTGTCCGGTCAATCTCCACAGCGGCCGGCACCGTCCTCGGGTCCGATGTTCGATTGTTCGCGCCACAGGTCGATCTCGGGGTCGTCGATGGCGACCGCGTCGATGGCGGCGATCTCGTCCGGGCTGAATCGCGGGTGCGTAATCGCGGCGACGTTGTCCTCGAGCTGCCGCACGGAGCTGGCGCCGACGACGACTGACGTGACCCGCGGATCGCGCAGGATCCAGGACAAGGCCAGCTGCGCGAGTGACTGGCTCCGGCCAGCCGCGATCTGGTTGAGCGCGCGCAGGGCGCCGAGCCGTTTCCCGGTCAACAGATCTCGGGAAAACGTGCCGCCGCGCGCCGCGCGGGAATCCTCCGGCAGCCGGTCCAGGTATTTGTTCGTCAGCAGGCCCTGCGCCAGGGCGGTGAACGCGATCATTCCGGCGCCGACCTCGTCCAGGGTGTCAAGAAGGCCTTTCTCCACCCACCGGTTGAACATCGAGTACGACGGCTGGTGGATCAACAGCGGTGTGCCGAGCTCACGCAGGATGGTCGCCGCCTGTCGGGTTCGTTGCGGGCCATAAGAGGAGATGCCGACGTAGAGCGCCTTGCCCTGTTGCACGGCGGAATGCAGTGCGCCCATCGTCTCCTCCAGCGGCGTGCCCGGATCCGGACGATGGGAATAGAAGATATCGACGTAGTCGAGCCCGAGCCGCCGCAGCGACTGGTCAAGGCTGGCGCGGAGGTATTTGCGGGAGCCACGGTCGCCGTACGGCCCCGGCCACATATCCCAGCCCGCTTTGGTGCTGATGATCAGCTCGTCCCGGTAGGGCGCGAAGTCCTGGGCGAGCAGCCGTCCCGCGTTCTGTTCGGCCGCGCCGTAGGGCGGACCGTAGTTGTTGGCCAGGTCGAAATGCGTGACGCCGAGGTCGAACGCGCGGCGCATGGTCGCGCGCTGGGTCTCCAGCGGACGGTCGTCGCCGAAGTTCTGCCAGAACCCCAGCGAGACCGTCGGCAACTCGACCCCGCTGCGTCCCGCGCGGCGGTAGGCCATCGTGTCGTAACGGCCGCCGTCGGCGACGAACGTTGGGGTGGTGTCCATGGCGCTGCCCCTTTCCCGTTGCTAGTCGACGGCCGCGACGGCGGCGACGTCGTCGCGGCCGTGACCGGCGGCCACGGCGCGGGCGAGCCGCTCCTCGACCGCTCGTACCAGCGGAGGTTGGCGACCCTCCGCTTGTTCGGTGAGCTGGACGTCCTTGAGCGCGAGCTCAACCGGGAACCCGGCGGTGTAGTTCCGGTCGGTCATCAGCTGTGCTTTTTGCAGCGCGTAAGGCATCGCGAGCGGGCCGCCGGAGATCACCTCGAGCAACGTCGCGCGCGAAATGCCGAGCCGGTCGGCGGCCGTGAGCGCGTCGGCCATGGCGACGGTGGCGGCGGTCATCCACGTGTTGACGACGAGCTTGACCCGGCTCGCCTCCTGCCCCGTCCCGACGACGAGGACCCGCTCACCGAGCGAGTCGAGTACGGCCCGGGCGGTCGCGACGGCCGCTGGCGGGCCCGCGATGAGCCAGGTCAGCGTCCCGTTGCGGGCCGGTCCGGTGCTACCGGACACCGGCGCGTCGAGCATCGTCCGGCCGTGGGTCGTGGCGAGTACCCCGAGCCGGTCAGCCCAGTCCGCCCCGACCGTGGAGGCCTGCACCCACACCGCGTCGGGACGCATGGCCGGCACCATCCGTTCCGCGACAGCCTGCACCGCTTCACCATTGGTGACCATCGTGATGACGACGGAGGCGTCGCCGACCGCGGCCGACAGGTCAGCGGTGACCGCGATGGCGCTGCCATTGGACCGAGAGGCCCCCTCCGGGTCGCGATCCCAGATCATCACCTGGTGGCCGGTGTCGACGAGACGGGCGGCCATGGCGCAGCCCATGCCTCCCGCACCCAGAATGGCGACCTTCACGATCTCCTCCTTTGCTCACAAGATGATCGGCGATCAGACGCGGCAGGTGTTCGGGGCGCTCGACGGGAAAGCTGACCGACGCCGAACCCGATTGCGGCGACGCCGAGGTGAACCCGACGGCGGTGGCCCGGGGCACGCTCCCGAGGATGGTCACCAGGCTGGGTCCTGTCCACCGAAAATGAGGTCACGCGGCCACGTCGCTGTGCGTCCGGCCGTCCCGTCCACACCCCAGCGTCGCGCCACCCGGCGACCTGGGGAGTCACGATGCTCGTCTCGCCGATACCCGACAGCATTGTCTCCATTCCACCGGTGATGCAACCCGGCGTAGGTCCACTGGGCGAACACGGTCACCACCCGTGCGCGGCGCAGGTCGTCGAGAACGCCAGGCGCGAGCGGCACAGCCAGGCGCGGATACCTCTCCGGCCGAGCACGTCCGCCGACCGCCCCTGCCCACCGAGTCCCCGACTCTCGGGTTGACGCACCGGCGGTTGGAGGCGTTGCTGCTCGGCCTCCGGGTTTTCGAAGTCTCCGTTCGCCGCGGCGGTTAGTCGGCGCCGACGACCTTGAAGTTCTGGTTGACGAAGATGTGGTGCGGCCAGTTGACCCCGATGTAGTGGACCTCGTACTCGCCGTTGCTCAGCTTCACGACGCGGTCGACGACGCCTCCCGGGTAGGCGGCCAGCGCGGCTTCCGTCGCCGTGTTCGCCGCCGTTCCGCTGACGATCGTGCCCGACCCCTCGCTGTAGTTCGCCGGGATCTGACCGACCTGCTTTGACGTGGTCGGCGCACCGCGCTGGAACGGGGCCACCCCCGCCGCCGCGGAGGTCACGGATCCGCCGCCCGTCGGCTGCACGACGACCTGCGTGGCCGTGATGGTCGTTCCGCTGGTCGTCCCCAGCACGAGGGCACTCCCGCCTACGGTCACGGCATTCGCCGAGGTCGAGCTCGCCCCCTTCTGGTACGTCGTCGAGGACGCTTCATCGACGGTCACCTTCTGACCCGCTGATGTCGACATGGTGAAGCTCGTGGTGGACACGGCGTCGACCGTGCCGGATGCTCCCCCTGAGGCCGGTCCAGACCGAGCGTTGGATCCCCCGCCGCCCGCTCCTGCTGCCGACGGGGATGTGGCTGGTGCCGAGGGCGACGCCGCTGGTGACGAGGAAGACGCGGCGCAACCGGCGGAAACTCCGATCACCGCACACAGCGCCGCGGCCAGAATCCATCCATTTCTTCGGTTCGGCACCAATCGCCGGACCCCTGGCCGGCGTGGCTGCTCGGCCATAGTCACCGACGTTGCCGAGTCCGGCGAAGACGCGTGCGGGGGAGCCGGCCCAGCGCTGGCGCCGCCTGAAACTCCAGTATCCGCCGGCCCTGACGCCGTGCTCGAAACGGGACGAACGGGAAAGGTCTCGTGGGAACTTTTTGAGCCGTAGTCGTTCACGATGGCGCTCCTCTCATTCAGGTGCTATGTAGAGAGAGTGCCAGTCGTTCATAAGAGGCCCGTGAAATCCACCTTAGCCGGCTCCGTAGCGAGTGCCAGCCCATTCATAAGAAATCCGTGAAGGCGGACCAGGGTGTGGCACGGCCGGCACGGCCCGCCCAGACACGAGACGCCCTCGCACATCGGCGATCGCCCGGCCAACACGTGGACATCCAGCTCGCCGGGCCGAGCAACTTCCCGCCGCCCACCCTCCTTCGTTCGGAACATTCGCCGCGGCCACTACGAACTCGGCCTCGACACCGAACCCCACCACCGGCTCACGGAAGCCTTCACCGAACTCACCCTCGCCATCATCCGGCGTCCACGTGGGTCCGGATCGGGATTTTACCGCGGTTTCGCCCGGTTGCTCATACCCCAAGCAATTCGATTTTTCTATTGAGTGATTGTTGATTCAATGCCGACCTGCGTGGGAGAGTTTACGTCGCCGCTTCGTTGGCATCATGACCAGATCGGTTCAAGGAATGTTCACCTCACGGTGATCGTCGCGGTTGTGGCTCCCGGTGTTCTTCGGCATAATCTTGCGACATCCGTTTCGGGAAGTGTTTCGGGAAGTAAGGTGTGAAGGTGGCCGCGCCTGCGGCTGCTATGCGATTTCCCCCCTTTGTGCACCCGGCCGACCATGATCGTGATACGCGTCAGTCCGATGTTTCGCAGTGCTGTGCCCCTCCAGCCTCAAGCCTCAAGCCGTCTGGCTGATCGGGCTGGCGGATCTGGCCCGTGTCCACGTTCAGGTTGACGTGCCGCAACGCTCGCCCCGCGCCCGTCCCCGCGACCGAGGTGGGCGAGCGCGGCCTGGGAACTGAAGGAGTCGCCGATGCCCACTGCCCCGACCTCCGACCCGACCAGCGACCGGCGCCCGCCGCTGCTGGTGGCCTTCGACGCCGCGCGCCAGGCCGATCCGTACCCCATTTACCGGGCCATTCGAGAGGCCGACCCGTTGGCCGGGTACGAGCTGGCGGGTCGCCGGCTGACCCTGGTCGCCCGCCACGGCGACACCGCTGCCGTGCTCCAGGACCCGGCCTTCGGGCACGGCTACCAGCCGAACATCAGCCCCTTCCGGCCCGACGGTGACGCCGACGACGGGCTGGAATCGCTTCTGCGGACCGATCCACCCGATCACACGCGGCTTCGCCGGCTCGTCAGCCGGACGTTCACGGCCGGCACCGTCGCCGCGCTCGCTCCCGACATCGCCTCCCTGGTCACCGGGCTGCTGGACGTGGCGCTGGAGGCCGGCGAGGTCGACGCGGTCAAGGCACTGGCCCGACCGGTGCCGCTGCGTATGATTTGTCGGCTGCTGGGAGTGCCGGCCGCAGACGAGACGATATTCGGCGAATGGGCGCAGGTGCTGATTCGCGGCATCGACCCGGACTTTCTCCTGACTCCCGATCAGGTCGCCGGCCGGCGTCGCGCGGCGCGGGAGTTGGACGCCTACTTCCGGGACCTGATCGTGCGCGTCCGGGCCCGGCCGGGTACCGATCTCGTCAGCCAGCTTGTCGCGGTCCACCTCACCGATGACGCCCTGACTCAAAGCGAGGTCCTCGCGCTGTGCTCCGTATTGCTGGTGGCCGGGCTTGAGACAACGGTCAACCTGATCAGCGGCGGGATCCTCGCTCTCGCGCGGCACCCCGACCAGCTGGCCCTCCTGCGCGCGGACCCCGCCCTTGTCCCCTCGGCCGTGGAGGAGATGCTGCGCCACGATTCCCCCGTCCAGTTCATCCCGCGCACGGTGCTGCGTGACACCGAGATCGCCGGGCGGGGGTTCAGCCGCGGCGAGGGAGCGCTGGTGCTCGTCGGCTCGGCGAACCGCGATCCGGAGGTGTTCGATCAACCCGACCGGTTCGTCGTCACCCGCTACGCCGGATCTCCTCCGGCCGTCCGGCACTTCTCCTTCGGGCTCGGCATCCACTACTGCCTCGGCGCGCCCCTGGCCCGCCTGGAAGCCGCGATCATCTTTCGCCTGCTCGTCGAGCGCACCGGCGAGCTCACCCTGATCGGCAGCCCGCCGACGTATCTGAACCAGAGCATCATCCGTGGGCTGGGAACCCTCCCTGTTCGCCTCACCACCCGGGACCGGGGGCCCGGATAGGTACCGGAAGACCGCCGGGTCGGTGAGCGAGGTGTCACCGACTGTTCATCGCCGGGCCGCCTGTGGGCAGTGATGGATGGCCAGGATGGGGTGATGGCAACACATCCCTCGGTCGTGAGGTTCGGGCCGAGTGGCCGGTCCGCCAGCTGGTGGGCGGCGGTGCCCTCCGGAACAGCGCTGCACGCCGACGGCGTCAGTGATCTTCTGGCTGAGGTGGAACGGGCCATGGCCCGCAGCGAACCCGACCGGCCCTTCGCGTTGATCCTGGACCTCTACGGCAAGGCTGAGCCGGGCGTCCCGGCCGGTTCCCCTCTCCACGGGAGCGCCGCGCACCGCCTCGAGGCCCAGCGGCGGCTGCCCCTGCCCACAGCGCCGACCGGGTGGCGATAGGTGTATCGCGGATAACGAACGTCACAACGCGCTTGCCGGGTTGTCATCCCGGTTCGATACTGCCGGCGTGACTCATCTTGCGGATCTGTCGATCATTGCGGACCCGGTAGCGCGGGCCGAAGCCGCCAACGATTTGTTGTGGGATGGCTATCCGAATACCCAACGCCTCCTGCGGGCCCGGGGTGAAGCGATCCGCGATGCGATCAACCAGGGCCGATCAGCCGGTGAGATCGCCGACCATCTCCATGTCCGCGCTGACGATCTGACGTGGATGAGTCGCCCCGCCCAGGCTTCCCGGTAGGAGCTGGCCCGAGCCGGGCAACTAATTCTGTCTCGACAGCACGGTGCGGGTGATTCAGAATGATGATCGCCCGATCGGAGTTTTCGCTTTCGTCGCCGATACCGCCCGCCGCCCCACCGGGTGCGTCGGTAGCGGAAATATCTGCCGCCGGCGCTACCGGCCGGCTTGGACCGGCTGGACGCGATGTCGCGCGGGCGAGCCGCCGCTGTCAGGAAGCGCTGAGCCATCCCGAGCGTTCCCTGACGTCGAACGCGGCCCGCAGTTGTGGTCGGCCGCCGACGGCGGGGCCGACCCGGCCGGGAGAGCTTGCGGGGGCAATGGGTTCGACGCGCGTCTGTGGTCGCTCAAACTGACCAGCCCGGCGCGGTGGCGCAGCGCTGCCATCGCGGTCGCCGGCACCACCGATCCGCCTCGGACCGCGAGCCACGGGAGTCCGGCCCTGGCCAGCCACCAGACGTGCCGCAGCGTCCCCGGCCCGACCGTCATCGGCGGCACCGGCGGCAGAGTGATCGGCGGCCAGGCCCGTAGCGACCTGGCGGGCGTGTCTTCTTCGGATGCTCCTGTCCCGGTCCTGCGCGCGACGTCGGCACCGGCCGCGAACATCAGCTCGGCGAATCGTCGCGCCAGCAGCGCGTGCCCCCGGGATCCGGGGTGGACACGATCCACATCCCAGCAGCACCGGTTGTACATCTCCGACCAGGCGGTCAGGTCGAGCACCAGCACCCCGGGATCGCCGGCGGCGATGGTGGCGATCCGGTCGTTGAGCAGATCGGTACGCCGCGAGAGCAGCCGTCGCAGCCGGCCCGGCATCCGGAACAAGGGCGCGGGGTCCGCGAAGCGGACCGTCAGAACGAGAGCGCTCGCGGCGCGCAGCTGTTTCACGCACTGCTCCACCTGTCCTCCGCTTCGATCGGCGTCAAAGCGGGGATTCAGAACGTCGTTCATCCCGACGACCAGTGATGCGAGGGTCGGGCGCCAGGCCAGCGCGGCGGGGAGCTGCGTGGCCTGCACGTCAGCGGCGGTCGCGCCGGTAGCGGCGAAGTTGGCGTAGCGGACCTGACCCGGCGGCCCGAGACTTGCCGCGAGGATTCCCGCGAACCCCCGAATCGAAGGTGGCGGTCGACGGGTCCCCATGCTCACCCCGTCACCCAACCCGGCGGTGATCGAGTCGCCGAGTGCCGCATACCGGACAACTGGCCTGCGTTCGGTCGCATCGAGCCGGTCCGACCTGGGCAGAGCCGCGCCCGCACCGTCCACCCCAGGCATCTCGACCTCCCGGCCGGGAACGCTATAGGCGGTCGATTGACACCTGACCAATCCCATCTGACTATGCAGCGACTCCCCGGGGACCGGTCCGCGCCTTCCTCGGTCGCCCGACGTACTGGGGCTCGTGGTGGAGGCTCGGGCGGAAGCCGACGCATCCACGATGCCGTCGAATTCCTCCGGGCCTAGATGATCTGCGAAGCGGCGGTGGAGGCCCGGTCGGCGATGTCGGTGGGTTCACCGAGCGCCCGCAAGGTCAGCCGGTGCAGGGTGCGGCGCTCGTCGGTCGTGAGACTCGAGAGCACTTCGTCGGTCACCCGCCCGATGATCTGCTCGCCACGTTGCAACGCCATCGCGCCCGCCGGCGTCAAGGACAGGACGTGACGGCGCCGGTCAGCGGGGTCACGCCCGCGGATCACCTGGTCGGCCGCTTCGAGGCGGTCGATGAGCCT
>JAMFSN010000109.1 GCA_026225295.1 Frankia alni | reverse complement strand
GCCCCGGTCGACGATCCGGCCCCGGTCGACGATCCGGCCCCGGGCCGGGTCGCCAGCTCACCCGGCAGCACGGCCCGCGGGTCGCCGGCCGATTCGACGACCTGCCGGGCCAGATCGTGCACCCGGCGACCCATCCCGCGGGCCGTTCGGCGGAGTCGTTCGAAGGCGTCCCGCGGCCGGATGCCGTGCCGTTCGGCGAGGATCCCGATGGCCTGCTCGACAACCACCCGGGAAGCCAGAGCGTGTTCGAGCTGCACGACGGACAGCCGTAGGCGGTCGAGCTCGGTGAGCTCGGTCTCGGGCCGGCGCGGCCGGGCCGGCGGCGCCAGGTCTTCTTCCAGCAGGTCGGCCAGCACCATCGCCGACATCAGGTCGCCGACCGGGCGGATGATGCCGTCCGGGGACTGCAGTACCCACCCCGCGCGGGTCCGCCGCAGCGCCGTCCGGCTGGCGGCCCGGGCTCCGCCGTTGCCGTTGCCCCCGAGCCGGCCGCCCGTCGAGGCCGCGCCGGAGCCCGGCGCCGCGCCGGGCGCGTCGCCGCCGCTCGACGAGCCGCCGCTCGCGCTGTGGCCCGGTGCCGGGGTGGCCAACTCGTCGCCGAGTCCTTCGGCCAGACCGCGCAGCAGCCCCGGAACGCTGCCGTCCACCGTGACCGGCGCGGGGTCCAACCCGACGAGCAGACCGATCGATTCGCCCCCGGCGGCCCGCGTCGATCCGTCACCGACCGGCACCGGCACGGCGACGAACGAGACCACGCCCAACCGGGTGATCTCCACGGTGCCCAGATAGGAGGTCACCCGGCCGGCGTCGGTACTGAGCGCCGGCGCCCCGTCCACGACCCGGGAAACCAGCGACCCCTCGCGGGCGACGGTGAAACCGTCGGCGATGTCGTCCCAGCCACCGAGCACCCGCTCGTAGGTCGCAGTCGTCGCGGTCAACACAACGAAGGCGGACGCACGCATCCCGTGCATGCTTGCCGCGGCCCGCACAGCGATCTCTACCGCAGCGGGCCGCGAGCCTTCGGGAGACGCTTGCGACACGGTCCGAACTCTCCCACAAACTTCACGGGCAGTGACGGACACCGTCCCACGACGCGGCCGATCGCGCGTGCCGAAGCTTCAAACCGCCCCGGGTTATCGCTCTGCGTGTCCGCTACGCGGCGGAGGTGACCTTTTCGGTGATCTGCTTGAGGCTCGGGTTCGTGAGCGCCGAGCCGTCCGGGAAGACCACGGTCGGGACCGTGGCGTTTCCACCGTTCACGCTTTTCACGTACTGCTCGGCGGCCGGTTCGCGTTCGATGTCGACGACCTTGTACTCCAGGCCCTCGCGGTCGAGCTGTCGCTTCAGCCGGACGCAGTAGCCGCACCAGGAGGTCGTGTACATCGTCAGCATCAAGGGATCCTTTCCTCGGACCGGCCGTCCGGCGGGTCGAAGGTCACGGGCGGTGGTGTCAACTCTGCGTTGTCCACAACTCTGCGTTGTCTACAACTGTCTGTTGTCCACAACCGTCGGAAGCCACTGTCACTTCCCGTCGGAGCCGCGCGTTACGGTGCGGTACATGGCGATCGACGCGGGTGTCTCGACCGATGCCGTCGCCGGGCGGTCGGGCGGCGAACGGATCCTCGCCGGTCTCGACCCGGAGCAGCGGGCCGCGGTGCTCGCGCCGGTCGGTCCGGTCTGCCTATTGGCCGGCGCGGGGACCGGTAAGACGCGGGCCATCACCCACCGGATCGCCTACCTCGTCGAGTCGGGGTCCGTGCCGGCCGGTCAGGTCCTGGCGGTCACGTTCACGGCCCGGGCCGCCGGCGAGCTCCGGACGCGCCTGCGGGTGCTGGGGGTCGACGGGTTGCAGGCCCGCACCTTCCACGCCGCCGCGTTGCGTCAGCTCAGCTACTTCTGGCCGAAGGTCGCCGGGGTCGCCCTGCCACGCCTGCTCGACAAGAAGATCCCCATCGTCGCCCGGGCCGCCGGTCGGTTGCGGTTGCAGACCCGTGGCAGCGAACTGCGCGACCTCACCGCCGAGATCGAGTGGGCCAAGTCGACGATGACGACGCCCGAGGGCTACGTGACGGCCGCGGCGGCCGCCGGGCGGGAGCCGCCCCGCGACGCGGCGGTGGTCGCGAAGCTGTACGCCGCCTACGAGGACGTCAAACGGGATGCCGAGGTGCTCGACTTCGACGACCTGCTGCTGCTGACCGCGGCGATGGTGGAGGAGCACCGATGGGTCGCCGACGAGCTGCGGTCGCGCTACCGGCACTTCGTCGTGGACGAGTACCAGGATGTCAACCCGCTCCAGCAGCGCCTGCTGGACGCCTGGCTGGGAGACCGCGACAGCCTCTGCGTGGTAGGTGACGCGAACCAGACCATCTATTCCTTCACCGGAGCGTCGCCGCGGTATCTGCTGAATTTCCGGAGCCGCTTCCCCGGGGCGACCGTCGTCCGCCTCGTGCGTGACTACCGGTCGACCCCCCAGGTCGTCGGGCTGGCCAACGCCATCCTGGCCGGGCGCCCGGCGGCCGCCGCCGCGCCGGGGGTGGCCGCCGCCGGCCCCGCGCAGCAGCTCATCGCGCAACGACCGGACGGCCCGACCCCGGTGTGGTCGGAGTCCGACAGCGAGCCCCAGGAGGCCGCCGAGGTCGCCCGCCGTATCAGCGGGCTGATCGCCGGGGGTGTTCCGGCCAGCGAGATCGCGGTGCTGTACCGGATCAACGCCCAGTCCGAGGAGTACGAGTCGGCGCTGTCGGGGGCCCGGATCCCGTTCGTGCTGCGGGGTGGCCAGCGGTTCTTCGAACGTCCCGAGGTCCGCGACGCGGTGCGCCTGCTGCGGGGGGCGGCGGTCGCCGCCGACGACGACCGGCCCGCCGCACTGACCGATCAGGTGGCGGCGGTGCTGGAGGCGGCCGGGTGGCGGGCCGGGCAGCCCCCCGCGGGCTCCGGGGCGGAGCGGGAACGCTGGGAGAACCTCGCCGCGCTAGCCCGGCTGGCCGACGATCTGGCCCAGCTCGACCCGACCGCCGGCCTGAGCCGGTTCGTGGCCGAACTCGCTGAGCGGGCCGCGCACCAGCACTCGCCGACCATCGAAGGGGTGACGCTCGGGTCCCTGCACGCCGCCAAAGGCCTGGAATGGGACGCGGTGTTCCTGATCGGGCTGGTCGACGGCACCTTGCCGATCGTCCACGCCGCCACCCCGGCCGAGGTCGAGGAGGAACGCCGGCTGCTCTACGTGGGCGTAACCCGGGCCCGGGAACACCTCTCCTTGTCGTGGGCGCTGGCCCGCAACGAGGGCGGGCGGAAATCCCGGCGGCCGTCGCGGTTCCTTGACGGGATCCGTCCCGCCCCGCCCGCCGGTTCCCCGACGGGGTCCGACGGCTCCGGTGGGTCCGGCGGACGGAGCCGATCGCGGTCGGCGGTCCGGTGCCGGGTCTGTGGAATCGAATTGCCCGGGGCGGCCGCGCGTCTCGGTCGGTGTGAAAGTTGCCCATCTGACCTCGACGATGCGCTGTTCGACAAGCTACGGACGTGGCGTTCGGCGCGGGCCAAGGTCCAGAAGGTGCCCGCGTACGTGGTTTTCTCGGACGCGACGTTGGTCGCTCTGGCCGAGCGGCGCCCCGTGAAGGTGTCCGAGTTGGTCGCGGTGCCCGGCATCGGTCAGACGAAGCTGGATCGTTACGGCGAGGATGTGCTGGCTCTCATGCGCGGTGAGGATGTCGTCGTGGAGGACGGCGAGACGGTCCGGGAACGGTGATTGTCCGGGTTGATCCACTGGCCGGTGATCACCCAAAGTAGTCGGGTGAAAAATAGGTTGCGACCGCTGAGGCCGCCCCGTACCGTTACACCTGAACATCACACAGCGGCAAACGCCGCACGGCAACGTCGCGCGCAGCGGCCATCCCGAGGAGGTGCCATCACGATGACGAACACAACCGTTACGTCGCGTATCGGCACCCCGGTGAATGGTTCCGCTTATCTCACGGTACTGAAGCGATGGGTGATGCAGACGCCCGTCATGTCCTCGCGCCTGGGGACCAGTGCGCCTTCCACCGGCCCGGCCCGTGCATTCGGGGCCGGTACCGACCGGACGTTCCGCGACCACACGGCGAAGCAGAACTACACGGCGAAGCAGAACCAGACGGGTCCACCCCGAGAAGCGTTCCAGACCTGACGAACAGTCAGATCGGCGCTCACTCGAGGCCGCGGACCCGAAAGGGACCGCGGCCTCTTTGTTTTCCCGATTCCCCTCCTCCGGAGGGGACAAGTCACGTGGGAGGTGACACCGGTGTTCGACCCCGCGATCGTCGATCTGATCGAGCGGGAGCGTCTGACGCTTCCGTGCTGGGCCGTGGACCCGGACCTGTTCTTCGCCGACACCCCGGAGGGGGTGGAGAACGCGAAGGCGGTCTGCGTCGGCTGTCCAGTCCGGTCCGAGTGCCTGGCTGTGGCTCTGAACCGGGCCGAGCCCTGGGGGGTGTGGGGCGGCGAGCTGGTGGTGACCGGCGCCGTGGTGCCGCGCAAGCGGCCCCGTGGACGGCCACGGAAACACCCGGTTGCCGCATAACCATCAGGCACCGCCAGCGCAAGAAGGCAAGAAGGCAAGAAGGCAAGAAGGCAGGAAGGCCCGCCCGACCCGGCGGGCTTCCGTCCGGGGCGAGATCCGCCCCGCGACGAACCAGCACGGTCACCGACCCGGTGGCCGTGAGCTCATCCGACAGGAGAACCCGAAATGTCGCTCCACGATGAACTCGTCCGTCAGCACGCCTTGGAGGTCGGGCGGAAGTCGAGGTCCCGGGTCGTTCTCGAGCCCGGCCGGCGATATCGACCGCTCCGCGTCACCGGTGTGATACGGCGTGAACGCCGACGGCGCATGGCGCGCCGCTGATTGGCCGGGCCTCCGGACCACCGTCAGGGACGGTGAAGCGCATCACCGTCCCTGACGTATGCGCACGGGGCCGGTATCCCCGGAAGAAGGGGATACCGGCCCCGACCCATGCCCGCCGGCAATCACGTGCGCGGGCAATCACGTGCGCGACCCACGCTCGCCAGCCGTCCTCGTTCGCCGCCGGCCATTTCTCCCGGGTCGACCTCCTTACCGATCGGTGTTCGCTAAGCGCCCGGTCGCGTAGTCCGCTCGCCGTCCCTCGCCGTCCCTCGCCGGTGGTCGTTCCGCCTGACCGCCGGCCCGGCGGCGGCCGGGCGTCCCGCGACGTTCAGTCGAGATTCACCAGGCCGCCGGTGCGCGCCGGTAGGTTGGAGGGGTGCCGAGTAGCGAGCGCACGTATACGACGCGGGTCGGTGCTTCGAACGCCGGCGCGGGTCAGGCCGCCGTCGAAGTCCTGACCGATCCGTCCCTCGCCCATATCGTGGATCTCGTGGCCTGGCCCCGGGGCGACTGGCTCATGGTGGCGAACTCCGAGGGCTGGGCGCGGGTGCCGCTCGCCGAACCGGCCGCCGCCTGGCAGGTCCTGCGGGGCCGCAACCCGATCACGGACGAAGATCCGCTGCACGGGGTGCCGTTGGCCCGCGCACTCGCCGACCCGTCGCCGCCGAATGATCGCAACTCCTATCCGTTCGCGGGACCGCGGCTCGCCTCCGTGTTCGAGGACGCCGACCGCTCGCCGGATCTGGTCGTGGTCCACACCCCTGCCCACTACTGGCCCGAGCGGGGTGGCCATCCCGGGGAGCACGGGTCGTTGGACGCCGGCCAGTCGCGCGCGCCGCTGCTGCTGTCCGGGCCGGGGGTCACCGGCCGGGGACGGCTGGACCGCGCGGCCCGCATCATCGACATCGCCCCGACGCTGGCGTTGCTGGCCGGTGCGCCGATGCCGACCGCGGTCGGGCGGCCGCTCGCCGACCTGTGTGCCGGTGGTCCGGCGGCCCACGTTGTCGGTCTCCTGTGGGACGGCGCGAACTGCAACGACCTGCTGGACCAGGCCGCGGCCGGGGCATTGCCGGCCGTCGCGCGACTGCTCAGTCGAGGATGTGCGTTGACCGGCGGCGCGGTGGCCGAATTCCCGAGCGTGACCCTGACGAACCACACCTCCGCCCTCACCGGGGTCGGTCCGGGTCGCCACGGCATTCTCAGCAACGTCTACTACGATCGCGCGGTCGGCGACCAGGTGATCGCCAACGACGCCAAGACCTGGCACCAGGCCTGCGAGCAACTGCGGCCGGGGGTCGCGACGGTCTTCGAAGCGGTGGCGACGGCCCGCCCCGGGGCTGTCACCGCCTGCGTCAACGAGCCGATCGACCGGGGCGCCGGGTATTCGACATTCGGACTGGTCCGGGCGATGGCCACCGACGGCGGAGCCAGTGGGCTGGGTGACCATCTGCCGCCGACGGAGGGCGATCCACACGCCACGGCCGAATGGGTCGAACGCGACCACGACTACGCCTGGTCGACCCGGGTCGACGCGCTGGGGCTGAGCCAGATGCGCCAGCTGTGGGCCGATCCGACCGGTCCGCCCGCGTTCACCTGGTGGAACACCACCCTCACCGACACCGGTCACCACGGCGGGGGGCCGTACTCGCCCGAATCACGGGCGGCCCTGGCCGACGCCGACCGCCGACTGGGAGCGTTCCTGGACCTCCTGGACGGGGCCGGCCTCTACGACCGCACCACGTTCCTGCTGACGGCCGATCACGGCAGCGAGGGCGCCGACCCGACCTGTCGTGGCGACTGGGACGACGCGCTGACCGCGGCCGGGGTGCGCTTCCGGGACGAGGGCTACGGCTTCCTCTACCTCGACCGGCTCGAGCATCCGGACCGGCTCGAGCATCCCGACCAGCCTGGGCATCCCGACCAGCCATAGCACCCTGACGGGTTCGGCGTGGGCTCAAACGCCGCGCGGTAGCCGGCGGCGGGAAGGGCCAGGGTCACGGGCAGACCGGCGTGTACGGCAGCTCCGGGAGGTACTGCTTCCAGGTCGCCTCGTCGATCCGGTTGGCGGCGGTCCCGCAGGCCCGGTCGGCGATGCGGCCGCCATCGATGTCGCGCAGGTCGGCGGTCTCGGGTTCACCCGTCGTCACGAACATGGTGCCGTCGGCCGAGAACGCGACGCTGTCGAGCCATCCGGTGGTGTCCCGCACGGTGGTCAGCAGCGACGGCGCCCGCACGTTGTCGGTATCCCAGATCTGTACGACCGCATCGTCGCCCGTCGAGGCGAGCAGCCGCCCGTCCGGGCTGAAGGCGACGCCGGTGACAACCTTCGTGTGGCCGGGCAGGGAAGCGATCTGCCGGGGCGTCGACGGAACGCTGACGTCCCACAACCGCACCGTCTTGTCGGCACTGGCGGTGGCCAGGGTGCGACTGTCCGGGCTGAATGCCGCTGCGTAGACGGTGTCCAGATGACCCTTCACGGTTGAGACGTACAAGGCCTGGGCCGGGACGTCGACGTCGTAGAGGACGACGGTCCGGTCCGCGTTCGCGGCGGCCAGCAGCTTACCGTCCGGGCTGAACGCCACGCTCTCGATGTTGCCGGTCTGCCTGGTCAGGCTGATCAGGTGGGTCGGCGTGCGGGGTACAGAGACGTTCCATAGCTCCACGGTGTTCCGGCTGGTCCCAACGGCCAGGGTGTGGCCGTCGGGGCTGAACGCGATGGCGTAGACGGAACCGAGCGGGCTCAGGCTGGACAGCAGCGTCGGGTGGGCGGGGTCACCGATGTCGTACAGGCGGGTGATCTCGTCCTTGCCACCGTCGGCGAGGACCTGGCCGTTCGGGCTGATCGCGGACCAGTAGACGCTGTCCGGATGGGTCAGGGTGGTCAGTTGGACCGGCCGCTGCGGATTGCTGACGTCCCACAGTTTCGTGCTCTTGTCGTTGCTCACGGTCGCGAGCACGCGCCCGTCGGGGGTCAGCGAGCCATTCCAGACCGTGTCGGTGTGACCGGTGACCCGACCGAGCAGCGTCGCCCCGTAGGACGCGAGCAGCGCGGCCCGGGCCGGCGGGGTCGGCGAGACGCGGTAGGCGGCCAGGCTGAGCTGCCGGCCGAGGGTGGCGTCGGTGGTGACGTTGCGCCGGGCGACGCCCGCGACCCGTGCGGACACCAGCGCCCGGGCGACGGTCGGTGGGTGGTCGTGGTGGCCGGAGCCCGCGACGGTCACACCCACCACCGTTCCGATCACCGCGACCGTGACCGCGGCGGCAGCGGCGGGAATCAGCCAGCGCGGGCGCCGGGTCCGGTCCCGTCGGACGCTGGCCGGCCGGTCGGCCGGATCCGGCGCGCCCGGGTCCCGCGGCGGCCGGAGCGGTCCGGGGAGCGGTGGACGGTCGAGCGTGTCCCGGCCCGGGGCGGCCACCAGGGAGGTGGCTTCCCGGTCCCACTGGTCCCGCGGGTCGGCCCGCTGGTCCGGCTTGGTCATCGAAATCGTCGGACCGGCCGGATTGTGCTTCGGAGGGGCCGGATTCGGCGGCTCGTCGCGTCCCACACCGACCTTCGCCGGAGCCAGAGTCCCCGGCCGGGTGTCGATAATCGGCGACCGGGCGGACTCGGAGCGGGGCGCCCGGGCCTGCGCCTCGACCTCGCGGGTCGCATCCGACCGGGAGAAGGCCTCCGGGTTGGTCCCGAGGAGCCGCAGGAACAGCTCGTGGGCTCCCGGCCGAAGCTCTGGATCCTTGGCCAGCGCGAGCGGGACCACCTCGCTGAGCGTTCCGGACAGGCCGGTCAGGTCCGGTTCGGAGTGCACCACCCGGTACAGCAGCGCCATCGGGTTTCCGTCGCCGAACGGGCGATGGCCGGTGGCGGCGAACGTGACCACCCCGCCCCAGGCGAAGACGTCGGCGGCCGGGCCGACCGCGGAGCCGAGCGCCTGCTCCGGCGACATGAACGCCGGGGTGCCGGGGCCGGAACCGGCGCGGGTGCGGCTCAGCAGCGTCGTCGCGTCGAGCGCGCGGGCGATCCCGAAGTCGATCACCCGTGGTCCCAGGGGCGAGAGCAGCACGTTCGACGGCTTGAGGTCCCGGTGGACGAGGCCGGCGCCGTGGATGGCGGTCAGGGCGGCCGCGACGCTGACCGCGAGCCGCTCCAGGTCGGCCGAGGACATCGGCCCGTAGTCACGAATCGCCTGTTCCAGCGTCGGCCCGGGGACGTACTCGGTTGCGATGAAGGGCTGAGGGGTGTCGATCGACACGTCCAGGACCTCGGCAGTGCAGAAGCGCGCGACCCGGCGGGCCGTCTCCGCTTCCCGGGCGAACAGATTCCGGAACTCCGGCTCCTGGGCGAATTCGGAGCGGATCACCTTCAGGGCGACCCGACGTCCGTCCTGGGCGCGGCCGAGATAGACGGTGCCCATGCCGCCCTCGCCGAGTCGACCGAGCACGGTGTAGCGGCCCAGGTGGCGCGGGTCGGCGTCGCCTAACGGTTCGCCCGTCGGTTCACCGACTCCCGGTCTGGCGTTCACCCCGGACCCCCGCATCACGCCGGACGGTCCCGGCCCCGGCCAAACGGTAGCTGAGCCCTATTCCGACGATGTTTTTCGGGGGGTCGTGGGGGTCCGGCGGCGGGGAGCCCGCGCGGACGGGTCGGAGTTGGTGGCCCGGCTCTTGCGGGGCGGCTTGGACGGGACGGCCGGCGCCGATTCTCCGCGGGCCGGCCCGCTGCCGGTCCGCCCGGCGTCCGCGGGATCCGGGTCGAGCAGGTCATGGTCCTCGAAGTCCTGGTCGGGCTCGAGGTCCTGGTCGAGGCCGACGCCCCGGTCCCGGCCGGCCCGATCTCGGGTGTCGCGGCCCGTGGTCGCGCTGCCGGACCGGCCGTTCCTCGTCCGGATGAGGCCGGCCGTCTGCTCGACGTCGAGCTCGGGAAGGGGCCGGCCGGCCCGGTTCGCGCGCGCGGCGTGCCGGGCGGCCGCCGTCCGCGGCTTGGCGAAGCCGGGCTGCCAGCGTTCCATCTCGGCCCGGAAGGGTCCCCGGCTGCCGAGCTGGCAGAGCACGCCGACGGCTCCCAAGGTCACCCGGTGGATCAGCAGATAGGAAGGAGGCAGGTTCAGCTGGCGCCCGATGGTCGCGGCCGGTGAACGCGGATCCCCGAGGCGGGTGGCCTCGCGCCGGAGCCAGGCCCGGGAGAAGGCGAACTCGTCGGCCGCGATCGGATCGAGCAGCGGACGCAGGTAGGCCAGGAGTTCCTCGGCCTCCAAGGTGATCGACGGCAGGATGAATCCTTCGTCGCGCAGTCCCGCGAGGACCCCGTCGGCGTCGTCGGCCAGCGCGAGCCGGATCATCCGGCCGACCGGTTCCGGCAGCCCTTCCGGGAGCCGGTTCACCGCGCCGAAGTCGAGGACGCCCAGGCGGCCGTCCGGCAGGAGCCGGAAGTTGCCCGGATGCGGGTCGGCGTGCAGCAGGCCGACCCGGCCCGGACAGGAGTACAGGAACCGTACGAACAACAGGCCGGCCCGGTCACGGTCCTCGTCGCTCCCGGACGCGATGATCTCCGACAGGGGCGTCCCGTCCACCCACTCGGTGACCAGGACGTGGTCGGTGCCGGTCACCACCTTCGGCACCCTGACGTCCGGGTCGCCGTCGAACGCCTCCGCGAACGCCCCCTGCCACGCCGCTTCCAGCCGGTAGTCGAGTTCCTCGGTGATGCGATCCCGCAGTTCGACGATGAGCGGTTTGATGTCGAGGCCGGGGGTCAGCACGCCGATCAGCTTCGCGGCCCGCCCGAGCTGGTTGAGATCCGACAGCAGCGCGGG
>JAMFSN010000108.1 GCA_026225295.1 Frankia alni | reverse complement strand
GCGGCGCGGCGTCAGCACCCAGGGCGGGCGGCGCGGCGTCGGCGGCGCCCGGTGCGGGCAGCGCGGGGCGGCCGAACCTCGCCACCCGCGTCACGCGGTCCCCGGCGGGCTCTTGGTCGCGCCGGACGTCCCCGGCCGGGGCGAGCCCGTCTCCCCGGTCGCACCCGGCCTGGTCACGAGCGTGCTGGTGCTCAGGTTCAGGGATTTGACCAGCAGCAGCGCCCCGACGCCCTTGTCGACCAGCTTCTCGCTGAACACGATCGAGATGTCCGGGACGCCACCGCGGTGGAACAGCCGCCCGGACGACAACTGGTGGAACATGGTCTTCGGGCCGCCGACGACGACGTTCGCGGTGACCGTCCCGGCCGCTCCCAGCAGGCCCGCCTTGAGCGCGTCCGCCCCGGTGAGGTGAACGTGGTCGGAGCCGACCCCGAACGCGGCCGCGGTGACGGCGTTGGAAACGAACGACGCGAGCGCGCTGACCCCGATCGTCGTCACCGCGTAGTCATAGGTCACGGCGCGCCACCGCGGCGGGTTCTCGTTGCCGCCCCATTCGTTGTCCCAGTGCTTGTCGTGGTTGTACGGGTTGCGGTTCCAATCCTTACCACCGTCGACGTTGGCCAGGCCGTCCTTGAGCCCCTTGAGCCCGGTCGTCTCGTGCAGGACACCGCTGCTGGTCTTGATGGCGCTCGTGAGGAGCCCGCCGACGAAGATCTTCCCGAGGTCGTCGGCGTTCAGATGGCCGTGGTTCTGGATGGTGGTGACGATGAGGTTCGCGCCCACGTCGATCAGGAACTCCTGGGTGAAGTCGAGCGCCGCCTTCTGGATGACCATCCGGCTGGTCGGCACGAACGTCCCGGCCAGGCCGTCGACCGCCCGGTACTGGCGCCGGTTCGGTTCCCGCCACATCCGGTTGTAGCCGCGGAAGGTGTTCAGGCCGCCCCGGTATTCGAACTCCCGGCCGGCCAGGTTCCACCGGCCCAGCGGGGTGCGTTGCCACACCCGGCCGCTCAGCGAGCGGTAGCGCAGCAACACGCCGTTCGCGTCGGTCTCCCGCCACTGCTTGTGGAAGGTCTCCGCCTCCCGGAAGATGCCCGACCCGGGCGCGGTCTCACGGCGCTCCCGGAAGACACCCCCGTGGTCGAATTCCTTCCACTCGCCGGTGCCGCTGGCCTGGTTGGTCCGGATCGGGGTGGTGTACTGGCGCACCCGCCCGCCCGCCGATTCCCGCATGATCTGGTTGTTGTTGTTCAGGTGGACGTCGCGCCAGGCGACGGCGTGGACGCCGTCCGGGCGCGCCCCTCCCCAGGTCCCGTCAGGTTGGCGCCATTGCCGCAGCCCGCGGGGGTTGCCCCGGACGGCGCCGGTCGCGTCGCGCAGTTCCGAATGCCAGACGCCGTGGACGTCGACCTCGGCCGTGAGCGACGTCCCCTTGTCGAGCGAACGGAAATCGCGGATCTGCCGGTAGGTATTGCCGGCCCGCTGGAAGTCGCGGAAGGAATCGTCCCAGGCCCCGGTCCACTTCAGGGTGCGCCCACTGGAACGCAGGCCGGTCGCCCCGTTGGCGCTCCACTGCCAGCGGCCGTGACGGGGATCGCCGGTGCCGGTGACGTGGATCGGATTGTTCGGGTCGCCCCAGGTGTCGCGCCGGCCGACGATCTGGCCGAGAGTGTTGCGGGTGACGGTGGTCTCGTTGCCGGCGAGGACGACATGGTGGCCGCCGGGGGCCGGGTTCGCGCCGTACGTGGGCCGGTGGCCGCCGGGGTAGGTGATGACGTCGCCGCCCGGGCCGGTCTGGCGCACCACCCGCGGCGGCCCGCCGTCCCCGGCCACCGTGTCCACCCAGTGCGGTCGATTGGTGGGCAGGAAGTGCCGCGTTCCCGCCGCGACCTGGTTCTTGTTTCCGTCCAGCTCCCGCCAGTTCAGCTGGTCGGGACTGTTCAGCCGGGCCGGGTCGGCCTGGCTGGCCCATTTGCCGGCGCCGTCGCGGCCGATCTCGACCGTGTGGCCGTTCTCCAGCTTGATCGCGCCGCGGATGAAGGTGCCGTCCCGGGCAAAGTCGGAGAAGGACCCGTCGGGCGTCACGACGCGAACTCCGCGATCGACGGTGGCGCCGAGGCCGCCCCGTTCCGTCCACCGGAACACCTGGTACCGGCTGTCGCCCAGGATCAGTCCCCCGTGCGGGAAGTCGACCGCACCGAGTTTCGAGCCGAGGTAGGACCGGGCCAGCGTCCGGGCCACCGGGTTCGACAGGTTTCCGGGCGTCTTCCAGAGCACGTGCGGCGGCCGCTGTTCGGCGTAGCGCTTGAATTCCAGAAGGTTGCCGTTGTTCAGGACCTCGGCGCTACCGGTGTCCTTGCCCTGGGGCGAGACCTCCTTGTAGGCGGGATGGACGGCGAAAACGCCGTTGTTGCCGGCCCGGACGGTGTGCTCCCGGTAGTGGGCGGCGTCGGCCATCGCGTTGAGGGCCGAGAACTCCCGCTGGGCGAAGGTCGGCGCCCCGCCCGGCGGCGTCCATCGGTCGCGGGACCCGCGTGGCCCGATCTGGTGCAGGCCGTCCACGGTGGGCCGGCCGGCGCCGTCGAACCGGTACCAGTGGGCCGGGCCGCCCGGCTGCTTCTCGACCCGGACGACGCCGCCGTCCAGCGTCGCCCGGTAGCGGCGCACGGTGCCGGTGACACGCGTCCCGGGGGCCCGGTCGGCGATGTCGCGCCACACCGCGCCGTCCGGCGGGTTGTTGAACACCCGCCGGCCCCGGCCGGCCGGCGCGCCCGGGAACCCGCGGCCGGTGGCGTCGGTCTGGTACCAGTACCGCCGGCCGCTGGGGGCGCGGAAGACCTCGACGGTGTGGCCGTTGCCCAGCGCCTCGCGCTGGTAGAACGCGGTCTTGTCCGGGCCCACCAGCCGCAGGTCGCCGTTGGCCCGGGGGGCGACGGTGCCGGTGGAGGCGTACCGGGGCAGCGCGGGGGCCGGTGGGCCGCCGCCCGCGGCCCGGGGCCGGCCCACCGTCAGGGGCCGGCCGAGGTTGTCGACCCGTGTCCAGGTGTTGTGGGCGTGGTCGACCTGGAAATAGGTGTTGTCCCAGGTTCCCCTGCGGGTCAGCCCGCTGATCCGCTCGGTGCGCAGCGTCCCGTCGGCCCGGTGGACGCGGTACTCCCGGGCGTGGGGCCCGGCGAGGGTGTCGGTGACCCGCAGGCCGTTGCCGTCCCGGGTGACCTGAGCCCGGGGGACGATCCCGGCCGCGTCGTGGAGCGCGAACGGCTGGGCCGCGCCCGGCCGGTAGTCGATCCGGATGTGCGACGCCCCGGCAGCACCGTTGGCCGCGCGCGGCACGACGCGTTCCTCCTGGATCTGCCCGGGGCCGTTGTAGAGCTGCCGGTCGCCGTGCGGGGTGGTGAGCGTGCGGCCGGCCGGCCCGTGGGTCAGGGTCCAGTCGCGGGCGATGCCGCCGGGGCCGTCCGTGTGGGCGGTGAGGTTGGCGTGGCCGAACTCCACGTACCAGTCCGGGCCGTGCTGCGGCTGGACCAGCGTGCGTTCGGCCGTCAGCCGGCCGGCCGGGTCGTACCGGGTCCAGCGGCCCGCGTCCGCGGTGTCGACGAGGCGGTGCCCACCGTTCGCCGTCTCCTGGTAGGAGAAGCGGGTCATCCCGCCGCCGGGACGGTACAGGTCGCCGTCGTGGTTGGCGAACGTGATCTCCAACCGACCCGCCGGCGCCCCCGTGTGATCGGCCAACGGCAGACTCCGGACCGTCAACTGCCCATTCGCCCCGAAATCCCGGAACACCGCGTTGTCCGCCGGATCCACCAACCGATGCCCACCACCAGCCAACCCCTGATACGCAAACCGCTCAACCACGCCACCACCCACCGGATGAACGGCACCATCGAGGTTAGCGAACGTGATCTCCAACCGACCCGCCGGCGCCCCCGTGTGATCGGCCAGGCCGAGGCTGCGGATGGTCATCGTGCCGGCGACGTCGTACTCCCGGAACACCGCATTGTCCGCCGGGTCGACGATCCGGAACCCGCCGTGCCCGAGTTCGTGGACGTTCCCGGCGAACACGACCGCGCCGCCCCCGTCCACGACGGCGCCCCGCTCGGGCGGGTCGCCGACGCCGACATTCAGCCGGCCGTCCGCGTCGAGGTTCAGCCGGTGGCCGTTCGCGAGCAGCCGGCCGTAGCCGTGGACCGCACCGTCCCCGCCCATCAGGCGGGCGTCGGTCGGCCGCATCCCGCCGAGCAGCCGGGGCCGTTCGATCAACGACTGCCGGGTGGCCTCGTCCTGGAGGCGTTGCAGGTGCGCGGGGTCGTGGCCGAGGTTGGTCAGGCCGTCGATCGCGTGGTCGAGCGCGCTCCGCGCGTCCCGCAGGTCCGCCGCCGCGGCGTCCTGCTGGGGCGTGACCTTGGTCTTGCCGCCGGCGGTCGACGGCCGGGGCTGGTCCGGACCAGGGTGAAGTTCGTGGTACCGCCCGGCGGCGGCGGCGAACCCGTGCTGGGCCGCGGCGAAATCCGTCCACGTCTGCTCGGTCGCCGCGGCGGCCGGGTCGTGGATCCCGAGATCATCGAGGCGCGCGGCGACCTTGGCGAGTACCGCCTCGGCGACCCGGACGTCCTTCTCGGCCCGGACCTGCCGGATGACCCGCGTGTCGGCGTCGCCGGCCTGCACGTCCACGGACGACAGGCGCTCGCGAGCACCTAGCAACCGGCCGTGGGCCTGCTGGTAGTCGGTCAGGACGGCGGCCCGGTCGCCCCCCGGTCCGGCGGCCACCGGCCCGGGGTCCGCGGTGGTCAGGCGCGCCGGTTCGGCCGGACTCACCACGACCCGCTCCCCCGTCCCGACCCCGGGCGCGCCGGCCAGGTCCGGACGGGCGTGGCTACCCACCGCGCCGGCGACATCCGGACCGTGGGCGGCCAGCGCACTGGCCGAGTCCGGCGCGTGGACCGACCCGACCGGCCCGGCGGAGCTGGCCTGAGCCGCCTCGCTGGGTCGACCCGGCTGGTCGGCCAGCAGACCCATGACGTCGCGACGCGGCGGCGGCGCCGGCCGGATGGTCGGCGCGGGGACCGGGGCGGCGGGCGGCCCGGTCCGGGTCTCGGCGCCGACGGGTGCGGTGCCGCGCGACGGCACCACCGGACCCGGCCCGGGGCGGTCGAGGCCGGTCGGGCCGAAGGCCGGATGGTCCAGGGACGGCGCCGCGTGGGCCTGCAGCCCCCCGCTGTCGGACCGGACGACGACGGTGTCGCCGGTCTCGATGCGCTTGAGGTCGGGTGGCCGGGCCCCGAGGGAGGACGTGACGTGGTCCGCCTTCGCCAGCGCGGCCGGCGCGGCGGTCGACGCGGGCATGCTCGCCATGGACACGACCGACGCGTGCCGATCGGCAGCCGTCGACCCGACCGACACGTGAGGACCGGCGGTCGGGACCACCGACCCGTGCCCATCGGCCGGCGCCACCGTCGCCGCGTGCGGACCGGCGGTCGGGACGGCTGTGGCGTGCCCGCCGGCCGTCGACCCGGCCGGCAGGTGGAGGTTCGTCGTCGGCAAGGCCGTGAGGTGCGCGTCGGCGGCCGGCACGGAGACGGAGTTCAACTCCACGCCGTGCGGACCGATCCGCAGCCCCGTGTCCCCCGCACCGGTGCCGGGATGGAGCGCGGACGACCCGACCCGGTCACCGATCAGACCAGCTCCGGGCAGACCGGCTCCGGTGGGACCGCTATGGAGGCCGGCCATCGGCGGCGGCTGGGCGGCGGCCGCGGCCAGATGCGCCGCCGGGGCGACCGGGGCGACCGGGGCGACCGGGGCGACCGCCGGGGTGAGCGACCGCTCCGGCGCCCCGAGATTGAGCGCGACCCCGGTGTCGGAGAAGCGCACAGCCGTGACGTCGCCGTTCATCGCGGCCCGGATCTCGGGCGGCGTGACGTGCTCGAGCCCATTGCCACGCAGCGCCGCGCCGTGGGCGCCGGCGACCGCGTCGATGGTGTCGCGACCCATGGTCACCGACGGCAGGTGGGTCTGCGCGCCGAGCGGGGTCAGCGAACCGAGCCGCGTGCCCTCCGCGCCGACCGGGGCCGGCCCGGTGCCGACCGCGCCCAGATGCAGGTGGGCCAGCCCACCGGACGCACCCGCCAGCCCACCGGCCGTGTCGAGCGGCGCGGCCGAGAAGGCGTGGATCCCGCTGCCGGCCGAGATGCCGTCGACCGGGGGCGGCCCGAGATGCCCCAGCGCGGTGAGGTGCGGCGGCGTCAGGACGCCCCCGGCCAGGCCGCCGTGATCCAGGCTGACGGCGGTGGATGCTCCGGGGTCGACGGCCCGCGGGACGATCAGCCCGGACGGCGTCCGGGCCAGCGACCCGTCCTGGCCCGGGTGCAGCGTGGTCCGCAGGACGCCGTCGGTGATCCGGACCGCGCCGCCGGCCGCCCGCGCGACCGAGACCTGGTCGGACAGGTAGGTGAAGCGCGAACTCCACATCCCGCGGCCGAGCACGGCCAGGCGGAACGCGTCGTGCACCCCGAGGACGCCGATCTCCGTGCCGTCCAGCGGCAGGAAGATCTTGAGCCATTTCTCGCCGCCGAAGTTGTTGGTCAGGACGGTGCCGAACCTGGCGATCCCGGTGCCCAACAGCGAGACCAGATCCTTGGCCAGCGTGGGGGTCGCCTTCAGCCCGGCCACGATCGTCGCCGGCATGGCGCCGAACGTCTTCGCCACCGAGCGTAGGAAATCGGCGCTGGCCGGGACGACCGTGGTGACAACGAACCCCTTGAGGGTGACGAACCCCTTGACGGCCAGCGCGTCGGCGGCGGTGATCTTCGTGATGACCCACCCGGAGCCGCTCCGGACACCCGCTTCGATCACGGCGGCGATGTCGGTGATCCCCTTGACCACCGTGCCGGCCGTGATCGCGGTGATGGCGTGCCAGAAGTCGGCGCCCGCCTTGACGAACGCGTCCGCGCCGGCCTTCGCCGCCGCCTTGACCGCGTTCAACGCGGAGGTCGCGAGCTTGGTCAGGTCGGCCAACCCGATCAGCGGGCGGGTGGTCGGCCCGAGCAGCCCGAGCAGGCCCAGGAACAGGCCCCCGATGCTCGTCTTGCCCTCGGCGAAGTCGACGATGGTCTTGGCCGCCATGACGACGTTCAGACCCAGCGCCAGCAGGCCGATCGGGCCGCCGACGAAGATGGCGACCACCGAGATGACCAGCACGATCCAGCCGAAGATTTCCCAGAAGACCTCGCACGCGGACTTCTTCGGGTTCGGGGAGTGGATGTAGCCGCCGGCGCTGCGTACGGTCGTCGCGGCGGTCGACGCCGCCGCCTCGAGGTCGCTACCGGCCTGGTGGGCCTGGCCGGTGAGGGTCGCCAGCGTCGGGTCGTCCTTGGCCAGCCCGGCCGCCTGGGTCAACGCCGCGTCCGCCTTGGCCTGGGCGTCCCGCATGGCCGTGATGTAGGTCCGGACGGCGGGTTCGGTCTCCTCGAAGGCCGTCTTGACCCCGCCGACGAAGCCGGTCAGGGCCGTGGAGATCGTGCTGCGCAGGAAATCGGCCGTCTTGCCGACGAACGCCCCGTCGCCGCTCTTCGCGATGACCTGGCTCAGGCCCGCGTTGGCGGCGTCGGCGTGCGCGGCCATCGTCGCCATGTAGTCGGCGACGGCCACGAGCGCGTCCGGGTCACCGGGCGTCGGGTCGTGGCCCAGGCTCAGCGCGGACCAGTCCGTTGGCCGCGAACCCACCACGTCCTCCCGGTCGCCGATCAGGTCGGTTCCTGCTTCAGGTCAGTTCCGCCCACCCCTCAAGGGGTTCAACGGCGCGCCGCCGCCGGAGGGTTCACCCGACGGGCGAACTCGGGGGCCGGGCGCTCGGGCCGGGCCAACTCGGGCCGGCCGCTGAACCCTCCGGGGGCGGCGACCCGTTGTACCGGGTGGGTAGCGCTCGGAGCGTCGGCAGGAGCATGCGCGGATGGCGGATCTCGTCCTGGACTACGGGCTGCTGCATGACCTGGCCGGCAGCATGCGCACCTTGCGGGCCAACATCCAGACCGACGTCGACGCCGTCTCCGGCCGCGCCGTGGTGGGTTCAGCCGGCGCGGTCGGCTCCGACGTCGTCGGCAACAGCACCCTGTACGGCGCCCTGAGCGGGTTCTACGCCGTCTGCCACTCGCCGTTCCACGACTCGATGGACAAGCTCAACAAGCTCGCCGACACCCTCGACAGCGTGGCCAAGGCGTTCTTCGACACCGACGCCGACTTCGCCGGCAAGGTGAACGCCGAACGCGTCCAGGCCAACGTCGCGCAGTGGCAGTCGAACGTCGACGCCTACCAGCGGTACCAGCGGCTCAAGGACAAGAACGTCACCTACCAGTACTACGACCAGAACGGTCACCTGGAGACGGCGACGATCCCGCTCTGGGACCCGCAGTCCCCGCCGCCGCCCGACCCCGGCGCCGCGCCGACCGCCCTGACCGCCGACGTGCCGGGCGGCACCACGTCGACCAACGCGCAGGTCAACGGCGACGGGCAGATCACCAGCGAGACGAGCACGACGACAACCACGAACGGCCTCACCTACACCGAGACCACGACCTACACCTGGCATACCGACGCCCAGGGCCACCCGTACGCCGACTACTCGACGAGCATCACCCACTCGGATGGCACCACCGAGACGATCAGCAAGCAGACCCACCCGGACAACAGCTACGTCATGACCGACACGACCAGCAGCGGGACCTCGACGACCACGGTGACACCGAAGGCGGGGACGCCCGGGTACGCGAGCGTCACCAACAGCTACGACGGCACGACGACGACGGTGGACGTGACGGCGGGGGCCGACGGCACCGGAACCAAGACCGTGGACGGCCCGAACGGCACCGACGTCTACAGCGGCAACGCCAACACCGACCAGTGGACGCTCACGTCCCACACCGATCCGCCGCCTGACCCGTCCGACTACGTGCCGATCACCTACTGAACCCGCCCCGCCGCCGAACCCGCGCGCCGATCCCGGCGCCGTCCCCGCCGACCAGGAGGCCCCGATGGCCAACATCACCATCGACTACGACCGGGTGACCGCCGTCTCGACCGAGCTGAACGCCGCCGTGGCCGACACGGTGCCCACGCTCACGTCGTTGCAGGCGGCCGTCACGAGCTTGCTGACCAGCGACGGCGGCCTCTGGCTCCAGCAGTCGAGCCCAGTGCTCAGCCAGCAGTACCAGGACTTCAACACGTCGGTCACCTCGGCGGTCCAGAACATCACGAGCTTCGCCCAGCAGTTCTCCAACATCATCTCGCAGCTCCAGGCCATGGACTCGGCCCTCAGCCAGTCCAACTGACCGGCGCATTCCCGCCCGGCGACCCGAACGGAGAGTCCGATGCCCCAGATCGACGTCGACTACGGCCAGGTGAACGCGGTGGCCGCGCGGCTGACCACCGAAGGCGGCGAGATCCGCGACGTCCTCGTCAAGCTCCAGGGCGACGTCACGGAGCTGTTGACGAGCCAGGGCGGCCTCTGGATGCAGCAGTCGAGCCCGGTGATGAGCGCCCAGTACGTCGAGTTCAACACCTCGCTCACGGCGGCGATCCAGAACATCGGCACCTTCGCCGAGAACTTCAACAAGATCGCGCAGAACCTCCAGGACATGGACAACCAGCTCGCGACCCCGTCGTCGTCCACCTGACCCGGCCCGCGGGCCAGCCACTCGTGCGGCCGCCCGGCGCTACAGCAGCACGGTGTGCGGAATCGCGACCGCGCGCAGCTTTCCGGTCGCGTCCACCAGGTAGCCGCGGCCGGGCTGGACCCCGGCCCGCAGCAGGCTGGGCGGGATCCGGGTTCCGAGCAGGTCACCTTCCAGAGCGGACTGCGGCGCCAGCAGCACCCCCTGCCGGGACCGCTTCGCCTCGCCGATCCAGCCGCTGAGCGTCTGACTCATCATGTCGGCGGTGCCGGCGTAGGCCAGGCCGACGCCGCGGTCGCGGCCCGTCGCGACGATCTCCCGCAGCGGGCCGTCGAGCGGGCCGACGAAGCCGAGCAGGTCGATGTCGTCGACCAGCACCACGACCGGGCCGCCCGCGGCGACGGCGTCGGCCACCTCGGCCGGCGCCGGTGACGGGCCCGTCACCAGGTGCACGTCGGTGTGCGCGCCCAGCTTGCGCAGCGGCGAGTCGCGCGGGGTCACGACGACCAGGCGGGTCCCGGCGGCGAGCAGGGACACGGCGAGGGTGGCCAGCGTGTTGCTGCGGCCCGACCCGGGTGGGCCGGCCACCAGGAAGCTGTGCGAGCGGGCCGCGAAGTCGACCGCCACCGGAGCCACCGCGTTCCCACCCAGCCCGAGCAGGGCCCGCAGCGGGCGGTGGTCCTCGTCCGGCACCGAAGCGAAGGCGTCGGCGAACGTGACGGTCGCCGGCAGGGCGCCGACCGGGAACGGCAGCCGGGTCGCCGGCACCCCGCTGTCGCGGGCCCGCGAGCGCGCGGCGACCCGCCGCAGCGCGCCCGCCTGCCCCGGTCCCGACGCGTCCGCGTCCAGCAGCGCGATCTGGACCTCCGCCTGGTTGACCGACCGCCACCCGCGGCCCGGCGGCACCACCTCGGGGATGCGCTGGGCCGGCACCCGGATCGCGCTGTAGTCGCCGCGGTCCCCCATGCGCAGCAGCAGGCGGTGGTCGGACAGCCCGCCGGCCCGCCCGGACAGCAGTCCCCGTTCCGACGTGAGCACCAGGTGGATCCCGACCCCGGCGCCCTCCCGCAGCAGGGCCAGCAGGCCCTCGTACAGCCCGCCGCCGTTATGGTCGGTCAGCGCGGCCGCGACCGAGTCCCAGCCGTCGATCATCAACAACAGGTGGGCCGGCCGGTCCGGTGCCGGCAGCGCCGCGCGCAGTTCGTCCAGCCCGGCGCACGAATGCCGGGCCAGCAGGGACTGGCGGTGGTTCAGCTCCTCGGCCAGCCGGTCGAGCAGGCGACCGAGCCGCTCCAGGTCGGACGACGGGACCACCGCGCCGCAGTGCGGCAGGTCGGTCAGGACGGCGAGCGCGCCGCCCCCCGCGTCCACTCCGTAGAGGTGCACGTCGGCGCACGAGTGCGCGCCGGCCAACGCGCCGGCGAGCGTCCGCAGCACCTGGGAGCGGCCCGACCGGGGCGTCCCGACGACGTACAGGTGCCCGAAAGTCGCCAGATCGCACAGCACCGGCGCCTGGGCCTGCTGGCCGGGCCGGTCCTCCAGCGCGTACGGAACGGGGGCCAGCCGTCCGCTGGGACCGGGGGCCCGCGGCCGGCCGGTCCGCACGAGGAGGTCCGCCAGCAGCACGTGCGGGCCCAGGGGCGGCAGCCACGGGCTGGGCTGGGGTTGGTGGCCGACGAACTCGGCGGCGGCCCGGATCGTCTCGACCAGAACGTCGAGGTCGGTCGCGGCCGGCTTGTCGGGCGGGCCGGCCGCGTCGGTGGTTCCCCCGCCGGCCGCGCCGGGCACCGGGAACGGCAGCGGCCGGCCGAGCCCCGACCAGGGCAGTTCCGCCGCCTCGACCGGGCCCGGCTCGTCGCGCCCGGGGCCCCTGCCGTCGGACCCACTGCTGCCGAGCCCGCCGCCGTCGGACCCACGGCCGTCGGACCGGCTGCCGTGGTCGGCCTCAGCGCTGCTGTCGGAGTCCGGGCCCGGGTAGGGCGCCCCGACGTACGCCGTCTGGAACGGCACGCTCGAGCGGTGCGCGAGCCGGGCCAGCGCCCGGCCCGGATTGGCCGCCGAGATGAACGCCGCGTCCTGGGTGTCGATGACGTCGCTGCTCTCGATCGGGTCGGTCACCCGCAGCGCGATCCGGAGATTGGTGTTGGCCCGGATGTCGCCGGTGACCACGCCGGCCGGCCGCTGGGTGGCGAGCACCAGGTGGATGCCGAGCGACCGACCGCGCTGGGCCAGGCTGACCAGCCCGGGGATGAAGTCGGGGACCTCCCGGACCAGGCTCGCGAACTCGTCGATGATGAGCACCAGGCGGGGTAGCGCGGGCAGGTCCCCGCCGGCCGCCCGCAGCGACCGGTAGTGCGGCAGATCCTTGGCCCGGGCCGAGGCCAGCACCTCCTCCCGGCGGCGCAGTTCGGCCCCGAGGGACTCCAGCGCCCGGATGGCCAGCGCGCTGTCGAGGTCGGTGACCATGCCCAACGTGTGCGGCAGGTCGACACAGGTGTGGAACGCGCTGCCGCCCTTGTAGTCGACCAGCACGAAGACCAGCTCGTCCGGACGGTTCATCGCGGCCAGCGCGACGACCAGGCTCTGCAGCAGCTCCGACTTCCCGGCTCCGGTGGTGCCGGCGATCAGGCTGTGCGGGCCGTCCCGGACCAGGTCGAGGCGGACGGGGCCGTCGAAGCCCATCCCGATCGGGAACCGGGTCGACGCCGGTTGCCGCTGCCACCCGCCGGCCACCAGGGCGGGGTCCGGCGGCCGCTGGCCGTCGAGGCCGAGCAGCTCGAGGAGCCGGACCTGGTCGGGCAGGCCGCCCGCCTCGTCCGGGGTGACGTCCCGCAACGGGCTCATCCCCCGCGCGACCCGGTCGCACCACACGGGCGAGACAGCGTCCGGCCGCACGCCGGCCAGTTCCGGCGTGTCGGTCTGCCGCACGGTGAGCCCGTCGAGGTCGCACCGCACGACCGCCGTGCACTCCTCGGGCAGCAGCCGCTCCTGCGTGTCGAGGCAGAGAGCGAAGACCCGCACCGCGGGGCCGTCCTTGAGGACCTGGACCATGCCCGGCACGTCCCGCAGCCGGCGGGCTCCGTCCACCACGACGAGCACGTCCGGCTCCGCGAAGACCACCGTCCCCATGCTGGAACCGCGGGCCCGGATCCGGGCCTTGACGATGGCCAGCAGTTCCGAGACCCGGTGCGCGACCGTCTCGGGGTCATTGCCCACCAGCGCGTAGGGGGCGGCGCCCCCCACCGACCCGACGAGGCCGGCCGGGCGGGCGTGCGGCAGCCACCCCACCCAGTCCCAGCACGACTGCCCGGCCCGGTCGGTCAGGACCTCGACCCGCAGGTCACGGGGGCTGTGCAGGGCCGCGGCCTGCGCGACCAGCCACCGCGTCACGGCCCGGGCCGTCCCGTCGTCGCCGACGACGCCGACCACGCCGCGCCCGACGACGTCGAGACCCAGCGGGAGGTCGGGCACATTCCAGCGGAGCTGCCGCTGATGTTCCTCGCGGGCCGGGTCTTCGACTTCGATCAGGGACGGCTGGTCCACGGTCCCGACCCGCAGCACCAGGAAGTCGGGGTCGGACCGGCGGCGCTCCCAGAGCCGGCCACCAGGGCCGGCGGCGATCAGGCCGACGGTCGCCGGATCGGGGGCCGCCGCGCACCGGGCCACCCGCTCGGCGCTCACCGTCGCGAACAGCTCCCGGTCGGCCTGGGTCCGCCGGACCTGGTAGAGGGCGGTGTCCTCGCGGTAGCGCCGCCGGCCCGTGCGCCGGTCGTTGTACCAGTTGGCGGTGCCGAGCAGCGGACTGAAGATCATGATGATGAGGAAGAACGCCGAGTGGAAGAACCACACGAACGCCAGCCCCATCACCATCGGCGACAGGATCATGACGAGCGGGATGGGGCGCCGGCCCGGCGGTCGCGGCGGTGCCGGCAGCCGCTGGCGCGAGTACAGCAAGGGCGGGACGATGCGCGGCGGACGGTTGAAGTCGCGGCCGATGATGTCCTCGGCCGGCGTGACCGCGCCGTCCGGCTCGGAGCGCTCGACCAGCCGGAGCAGGCCGTCGCCGACCGCCAGGTCGACGCCGACCGGCCACGCCCGGGTGGCCCGCGCCGGCCGCCGTTCCGGCTCGTCGTGCTCATTTCCGCTGGCGTCGTCGCCGTCGCCCGGGCCGACGGTGCCGTGACCGCCGCCGTCCTGGTCGCCACCCCGGCGCGGCGGGGCGGGCTGGGCCAGCCGCCCGGCCGCGAGGTTCTCGCCGCCGAGCCAGGCGTCGCCGGAGTAGGCGACCGACAGCCGTAGCCCCCGGTCCGGCACTCCGGGCCCGACGAGTCGGATCGCGGCCCCGGCCGCTGAGCCGATCGGGTGGACGCCGAGCCCGACCGGCCAGATCCGACCGGAGTCGGGCCCGCCCACCGCGTGCACCTCGAGCCACCGCCGGGGTTCCGTGCCCCGCGACCACCGGTCGTCCTCCGTCGGCACCGGGGCGCCGAGCCCGAGCCGCGCGCCGGCCACCAGACCGCACTCCCGCACGGTGACGAACGGGTCGAGCCGGCGCTCCCCCAGATAGCAGTCCGCGACCTCGGCCAACGGGTCGGGAAGCCGATCGGCGAACGGGTCGGCTTCGGGCGGCGTACCGGCGCCTACCCGCGCCACCCCTTCGGCCAGGGCCCCGATGGTCGTCTCGGGCCGCACGTCGAGGACCACGTCGACGGCGGTGCCGGTCGTCGAACCAGCCGGCTGCGGGTCGCCTGTCGGGGTGTCCCGCCGGGGCGACACTACGGTGAGGACGAGCTGCACGGACGCTCCTACGGGGGATCAGGGGACGGACGGAGCGGGCCGGCGGGTCGCGGGGCGCCCACCGGGCCGTCTACGGGTCGTCCTCGCCGTCGACCCAGCGCTCGCGCGGCACCGGTGCGGCCGTATCCCGGGCGACCGAGGCCAGCGCGGGCCCGGCGTCCGCGTCGACGTAGTCCGCCGGCGCCGGCTCGGCCAGGCCGTGTTCCGCCAGCGCGGGCGCCGCCGGCCCAGTCCTCACCAGCCCGGCGCGGGCGGGTTCAGCTGGGACGGGTTCGGATGGGACGGGCGCACCCCCACCCGGCGGCGGTACGGGCGGCATCGGCGGCGGCTCGATCCGGACGGGCGGAGACGCCGGCGGCGCGAAGGTGAGCCGCCCGGCGGTGGGCGGCCCAGATGCGGGCAGCGCGAAGGTGGGCTGGGCGGAGGTGGGCGGAGCGGCCTCGGCACGCGGTTCGGTCGCGGCGGATCGCGCCAAGACCCGACGGCGAACGCGCACCGCCCGCCGGACCCCCCGGTCAAGCGGCGAGGCGTCGATCAGCAGCCCCAGTTCAGGCGCGGCCAGTTCGCCGCCGGGGCCGGCGTCGAGCCGCCAGTGCGGCCCCGGGTGGTCGCCGATGATCAGGACACGCACCGACGCGTCCCGGTCGACGAGCGCCGCGATCCGCTCGGCCTGGTCCGGCGTCGGCTGGTCACAGATCAGGACCGCCTGGACGACGCCCGTGCCGGGGAGCCGGCGCTCGAGATCGTCAAGGGCGACGGCGAGCGGGTGGCTGGTGAACCCGGGTACGACGCCCTCGGTGACCAGGAGGTTGACCGGGGCCCCGACCGCCAGTCCGGAGGTCAGCTGGGCCGCGATGGCACCGGCCAGCGGCTCGGCCGTCGCCCGGCTCCCACCCAGCACGAGAACCCCCGGCGCCGCGGCGAGGTCGAGGAGCACGACGGCGCGGTTGGCCACCCCCACCACGACCAGGCACGGGCCGTCGACCTCGGCCCACAGCCGGTCCCCGCCGGGGGTCCCGGTGCCGGGCGCAGGCGGAAAAACTGGTATCCGCTGCCGGTCGACCACCCACTGAGCGCCCGGACCGGGGCGCCAGGTCTCCGGAGGCGGGGTCCGGGCCGGGCCGGCCACTGCGACCAGCAGGCTGACGGGATCGGCTTCGACGAGGTACGCCCAGGACCCCTGCTCGTCGGCCAGCGCGGCGCGGGCGGCGCGCAGGGCGGCGAGACAGTCGGTGGGCAGGGTGGGATCGAGCAGGCGGTCGCTGACCAGCCGGACGCGCCGCCGGAAGTGGATCCGGGCCACCACCGGCTCGACCAGGTCCCGAAATCCGCCGCCGAAATACCGGGCGACCCGCATGAGTCCCCGCCGGAGACCCTTGAGGCCGCCGAACCGACGGAGCAGGAGGATCAGCAGGACGGTCAGTTCCACGCCGGCCAGGACGGCGATGACACCGGACCGGTGGGCGGCGAAGAAATGGGATGGGCTGGGCAGGGTCGCCCGGGACGCACCCCGCGCTAGCCGCGGATCCACCGCTGGTACGACCCTCCGTTGCACGGCATTGTGTAAAGCTGGCCGTCCGCGTTGCTGTCGAGGCAGCGGCTGGTTTGGGAATCGACGAAGTTCAGCGAGCTGTACGCGCTGGCCTGGGACTTCCAGTTCTGGTAATTGCCACCGTTGCAGGACAGCGAGTAGACGGAGCCGTCGCTGTTACTGTCGAGGCACAGCCCGGTCTGCTGATCGATGAATGTCAGCGTCCCGTCCGCGTTCGTCCGGATTCCCCAGAGCTGGTAATTGCCGTTGTTGCAACCCATCGTATAGGCGTTGCCGGCGGAATTGCTGTCCAGGCAGTAGCTGGTGGACAGGTCGGTGAAGGTCGCCGGGTTCCGCTGCGCGGGCCTCGCGACCGGCGCCGCGGCGGCCTTCTTGGGGACCGCGGCCGGGGCGCGGGCGGGGGGCGCGGCCGCCGTGGCGGGTGGAGCGACCGCCGTGGCGGGTGGAGCGGCGACCGGCGGGGCGGCGTAGCCGCCGGCGGGAGCCCCTCCCCCGGCGGTCGACGGGCTCCCGGTACCCGTCGAAGCCGGGCCGGCGGCGGTACGCCGGGCGGCCGGGCGGCGCACGGTGACGCCCCGGGTCGCCGCGGCGGTCGGGGACGGATGAGGTACCGCTGTGGGGACGGCGGAGACCTGGGCCCGGCGCACGTCCGGCGCCGACGCCGAATCCGTCAGGACCGCCCCGTCCTTATGGGTCCGCCACGAATGGTCGGTGGCCGCGAGCTGAGCCACGAGTACCGCCACGGCCACGACCGCGAGCACCACGAACGACCGGGCCGGCAGATGCGATCGGGGGCGAGCGCTCGCCGGGCTCTTCTCCCAGGCATCCAGGAAGGACCGTGCCGGCGGCAACTCCCGATCGGTTCCGGAAGGCGAGCGGTCACCCGTCCGGTCGCCCCGGGCCGATTCGGGTGGAGCGGGAGTCCTGCCCACCTGATGTGTCAAGCCACCACACCTCGCAGAGATGCACCCTGACCGATGGAGAAACCAACGGAATGATGCGATATGTCGCCTTAGGATGTTACCGGCCATCACCCCACCGTCGCCTCGGGTCACCCGAACTTCGGCCGCCGTTCAACCGCCGTACTCATCCGCCGCACTGGACGCCCGCCGTGTTCGCCCTACTGCGTTCGTCCCACCGCGATCAACCCGGAGAAGATCCCCACGCGGCCGGGACACCGGATCCCGCCGGCGGGGAGGGAGCTTCACCCCGTCGGACGACCCCGGCCCGTCGTGAGGCCGGGCCAGACCGGGCGCAGCACCAGAACGTCGGTGTGGTGGCCAGGAAGGCGTTTCGCCACCACTCCGGCGAGGCTGTCACCGCAGCGTCGTTGTTTCGCGTCGAGCAGGACCGCGGCCGCATTCGCGCCGTCCCTGTGGGCCTCGGAGACTCGATGTGGCCTCTGAGCTGGTCCGTTGCCGGTGGCGCCGTCCGGATTGGGATCATCGTTGGGTGATCGTTTCGGTGGTCTACTTCGTCGTGTGCCGTGTGCTTGGGTGTCTGGTCGTACTTGCCCGCCGCGAGGCGTCCAAGGATGCCGAGCTTGGTCTGGCGGCATGAGAACGCGATCCTGCGCCGCCAGATCGCCCGGGTGCGGTGCGAGCCGGCGGACCGGTTGTGGTCCGCGGCGCTGGACCGGTTGATTCCCGGCCGTCGGTGGGGCGAGGTGTTCGCGCGTCCCGGTCTCAGCGGTAGATGTCCTTACGATGACCGACCGCGACGACGAGGACGACGAGTTCGGAGTCCTGGATGTCGTACACGATCCGGTAGTCACCGGTTCGGACGCGCCACTCGCCCGCGCCACCTACCAACTGTCGGGCGGCCGGGGGACGAGGATCCGCGGCGAGCAGTTCGATCACAGCCTGGACGCGGCGCCGCGCTGTCGGGTCAAGCTTGCGGAACTGGCGAAACGCCCGCGGGGCGAGGCTGACCGTATACGTCATACCAGGCCGAGGTCCGCCCTGACCTCGTCCCACGGCACGGGCACCTGCCCGGTCGCCCGCATCTGTTCGCGCGCTCGTTCGGCTTCGCGGATATCGGCCATGTCTTCAGCCAACTCAAGTATGCGGTCCAGGTCGTCGGCGTCGATGACCGCGGCGACCCGGCGACCACGACGGGCCAGATAAACCGGCTGGTGCTCGGCGCGGGCCTGGTCGATGATCGCGGCGAGGCGTTCCCGGGCCTCGGACACGCTCAGTTCAGGCGACGTGGTCATGGCTCCCAATGTACGCCTGGCTCCCCTTCTGTACAACCACAAGGTCTTTTGTACAACGTGACACCGAACCTGGATGAAGGAACATCCGGCACCGTGCGGGGTCCCGGGACCCTGTACCGCTCCATACAGGTGGAGGTCGACCGGGGGTGTGGTCAGGCGAGGCCGGCGTCGTGGACGGTGATGGCGACCTGGACGCGGTTGGTGGCGTTGAGTTTGGTGAGCACGCGGGAGACGTGGGCTTTGACCGTCGCTTCGCTCATGTGGAGTCGGGCGGCCACGTCGGCGTTCGAGAGGCCGCTGGCGATCTCGACGGCGACCTGTCGTTCCCGGTCGCTAAGCCGTCCCAGGGATGCTTGGGCGCCGCGCCGTCGGGTCGGTTCCGCGCCGGCGCGGACGTGGTCGATCAACGTTCGGGTCACGGCGGGGGAGACGGCCGCCTCACCGCCGGCGACGGACCGGATCGCCGCGACGATCTCGGTGGGTGGGGTGTCCTTGAGGAGGAATCCGCTGGCCCCGGCGCGTAGGGCGTCGAGCACGTACTGGTCGAGGTGGAAGGTGGTCAGCACGATCACCTGTGGGGCCGGCGTAAGGCTTCGGATGCTCATCGTCGCGGCGATGCCGTTGAGCGTGGGCATCCGGACGTCCATCAGGACCACGTCGGGTCGCAGTGCGGTGGTTTGTGAGACGGCGGTCGCGCCGTCGGCCGCCTCGCCGATCACGGTCAGGTCCTCGGCGGAGGACAGGATGAGGCGTAGCCCGGCGCGGACGAGGGCGTCGTCGTCGACGATGAGGATCCGGACCCGTCCGGTCACGGGGGTCACCGCGTCCACACGAGGGCGGCGTCGACGACGAAGTAGTCGGTGTCGGGTCCGTGGCGCAGGGTGCCTCCGGCGAGCGCTACGCGTTCGGTCAGTCCGACCAGCCCCAGGCCGGCGCCGGGCAGTGGGGCCTGGGTGGCTCGCTCGAGCGGCGGCAGCCGGTTGCGGACGACTATCCGCAGCCCGTGGCCTGGGCATCCGGACACGGACACGGTGGTCGCGGCGCCGCGCGCGTGTTTGCCCGCGTTGGTCAGGGCCTCCCGCACGATCCGGTAGGTGTCGCGGCCCAGCGGTGCGGGTGCGGCCGCGGGGTTGTCGACCCGCATGCACAGACGTACGTCCATCCCGGCGCGCCGGGAGTCCTCGACCAGCCCGGCCAGGTCGGCGAGGGTCGGCTGGGGTGGCGACGGCGCCGCGTCGGCGATGTCCTGGCGGGTTTCGTTGTCGCGTAGCACGCCGATGACACCTCGCAGTTCTTCCAGGGCCTGGCGGGCGGTCGATCGGATGAGTTGGGCGGTCGCGTGTACCTCGGCCGCTGGCAGGTCGGGCCGGACTTCCAGCCCGCCGGCGTGCAGGGCCATCAGCGACACCCGGTGAGCGAGGACGTCGTGCATCTCCTGGGCGATGCGGGTGCGTTCGGCCTGTCGGGCCTGGTCGGCGAGCCGGGCCTGGTCGGCCTCGGCCCGCGCCACCTGCTGGTGCAGGGACGCGATCAGTTCGCCGCGGGCTCGCAGGTACATGCCCGATGCCACCAGGGCCACGTGCTCGGTCAACGCCCAGAGGAACACTGCCCACAGCGGGTAGGTGTTGGACAGCGTCACGTAGTAGCCGAGGACCGCGAGCTGGTGCAGTCCCGCCACGGCCAGTGTCACGCCGGGCCGTCGGTACATGGCGACGCTGAGCAGCGCGACCATGGACGCGACCCCGCTGGAGACCGACATGGCGAGTGAAATGGCGGTGAGCAGTCCGACGGTGACCGGCCATCGGCGGCGGAACCACAGCGCGAGGCAGGACGCCACGCCGATGGTGAGGTCGGCCGCGAGGGCCGGCGGCGAGAGATGGGTGCGGGTGCCGCCCGGCGCGGCCAGCAGCAGCCAGGCCCCCCCGATCGCCGATACCGCGATGAACGCGATGTCCGCGGCGGCCTGCGGACCGCTGCGCCGCGTCCGGTCTCCCATGGTTCCAGGCTAGGGATCGCGGTCGGTGGGGGGAACCGCCGACGGGCTACCCGGCGACCGACGAAAGTCGAGGGCGGGGTGCCGGTCGGACCGGACGCGGTGACCGGTTGGCCGATGTGGGGCCGGGTCCGCCGGCGGCAGCGTGGTCGCCATGATTTCCGTCCAGCATCTGAGTAAGCGCTACGGTCCCACGCCCGTCGTGCGTGATGTGAGCTTCGACTGCCCGCCGGGCAGTATCACCGGCTTCCTGGGCCCGAACGGCGCCGGCAAGTCCACGACGCTGCGTATGGTCACCGGGCTGGCCCGGCCCGACGCCGGGCGGGCGACGATCGGTGGCCGCGTCTACGTCGATCTACCCAACCCGACCCGGGTGGTCGGGACCCTGCTGGACGCCTCGGCAACGCACAACGGGCGGACCGGCCGCGACACCCTTACGATCGCGGCGGCCATGGCCGGCGTGCCCGGCCGCCGGGCCGAGGAGCGGGTCGAGGAGATCCTGGCTCTGGTGGGCCTCGGGGCCGCCGCCGCCCGGCGGCGGGTCGGCACCTATTCGCTCGGCATGCGCCAACGGCTCGGGTTGGGACAGGCCCTCGTCGGCGATCCGAGCGTGCTCATTCTCGACGAGCCGGCGAACGGCCTGGACCCGCAGGGTGTGGCCGGGGTCCGCGCGCTGCTGCGGGATTTCGCCGACCGGGGTGGCACCGTCCTGCTGTCCAGCCACATGCTGGCCGAGGTCCGCGCGACCGTCGATCACCTCGTCATCATCCGGGCCGGGCAAGTCGTCCAGCGGGGGGCGGTCACGGACCTGCTCGCCGCCGGCGGAATCGTCGCGCGGGCGACCGACCCGGCCGCGCTCGGCCGCCTCCTGACCGGATCATCGGTGCCGTTCGCGATGTTGCCGGACGGCGCGGCCCAGATCCCAGCCGACGCGGGCGCCGACGCGGAACGCATCGCCGCCCTCGCTGTCCGCGCGGGCCTGGCGCTGGTCGAGCTACGGCCTGTCACCGACGGCCTCGAGGAGTTGTTCTTCTCCCTCACCGGCGACGCCCCTGGCCCGACCGCCGCCGAGGGCGCCGGCGGTCCGAAGCCGGCCGCCGCCGCGCCGCGCGACCAGGAGATCGCCCGATGACCGGAACCACAGTCTCCGTCGAGACTCCGGGCGTCCCGGCCCTCCCGCCGACCGGGCCCATCCCCTTCGCTCGGCTGCTGCGCGTCGAGTGGCAGAAGACGGTCGGGACGCGAGCGGCCCGCTGGCTGCTCGGCGCCGTGGTCGCGCTGACGGCCGGCGGACTGGCGATCCCGCTCGCCTTCCCGCGCGACGTCAGCCAGTCGCGGGCGTCGTACCTGTCCTGCGCCGCGCTCGGCGAGACCAGGCTCCTGCCGATCGTGCTGCTCATGGCGCTCAGCGGCGAATGGAGCCAGCGCACCGCCCTCGTCACCTTCACCCAGGAACCCCGCCGTGGGCGGGTGCTGGCCGCGAAGATCGCGGCCGGATCGGGCATCGCCCTGGTGTTCGCGGTTTTCGGATGGGCTCTCACCCAGGCCGTCGTCGGTGTCGCGGCCGCGGCCGGCCGCTCGATCGCCTCCCACCCGCCGGTCCACGGCCCGCAACTGGCCGGCTACGCCGTCTTCGTGCTGCTCACCAGCCTGATTGGAATGGCGTTCGGGGCGCTGGCGGCGGGCACCGCCACCGCGATCGTCAGCTACGTCGCGCTGGGTGCCCTGGGCAACCTGTTCTCTATCGGACCACTGCGGGACCTCGGCCGGTGGGTGAACACCGGCGAGACCTACGGGTGGCTCCTGCACGGCGAGTGGGCCGGACACACCGCCCAGATCGCCACATCGACAACGCTCTGGCTGATCCTCCCCCTCGCCCTCGGCCTGGTCCGGACACTGCGACGGGAGATCCGCTGACTCCCCCGATCCCAGCCACCACCCTGCAGACCAGACCCCGGACCGGCCACCGAACTCGGGGACAAAGACCGGGGCAGGGATCGGGGCGCACGACGCAAGCGGTCGCCCCGCAGCAACCCTGACCGCAACGGGTACACCGGCCCGCTCGGGACGGCTCCCCGTCGCTGGGTTGTCGTCCGCCTCGTTCGCCAGGACCAGAAGCTCCCCGACGGTCAGCCCGGCACCGATTCGGCCACGGCCCGCGTCACCGCCATCGGCCCGGAAGCTGGGCCGCTCTCACCTGGACCATCGCCGCTTAACCGCCCTCGCGCGGCCAAACAAAACCGCCGAAGCTATTCAGACGCTGGCGGCGGTAATCTCGCGGTAATCCCGCGCGGTAATCTTGCGGGTCGTCCGACCATGGTTCCTGCCGCCGACCGCGGCAAAAATCCGATCGGCGTCGGGTGGAATGCTCGTCGGCGTACCGACTGGCCGGCAGACTTCCCCCAGCCGCCGCCGAGAGGAGCGCTACGTTGACCTACCGGTTCGATCCCGAGCTGGCCGCCGTGGTTGCGATGCTGCCGACCCTGGACTTCGCTGACCTGGGCGAGGTCCGGGCAGTGCTCGCCGGGGTCCGGCGCGGCCAACAACGCGACACGACCGGCGTCGCCGTACGGGTCGTGCACGTTCCCGGGCCGCCCGACGCCCCTGAGGTTCCCGTCCGGGTCTACCGGTCGGCGCCCGCGCGCACCGCCGGCCGGACCGGTACCACCGCCGGCCTGCTACACATCCACGGCGGCGGGTTCATGATCGGCGGCCGTGGCGTCGAAGGGGCCTGCCTGAACCTGGTCCGAACGCTGAATCTGGTCATCGTGTCGGTCGACTACCGCCTGGCCCCGGAGCACCCGTTCCCAGCCGCGCTCCAAGACTGCTACGCCGCCCTGGAGTGGTTGGCGACCAACGCCGCTGTCCTCGGCGTCGACCCCACCCGCATCGCGGTCCGTGGAACCAGCGCCGGCGCCGGACTCGCGGCCGGACTGGCCCTGCTCACCCGCGACCACGGCGGCCCGCCGCTGTGCTTCCAGTTCCTCGGCGTCCCCGAACTCGACGACCGGCTCGACACCCCGAGCATGCGCCGGTTCGTCGACACCCCGATACTCAACCGCCCCACCGCGGTCATCAGCTGGAACGCCTACCTCGGCGACGGTGTCCCGGGCACGCCGGACGTCTCGCCCTACGCCGCGCCCGCTCGGGCGACCGACCTGGCCGGCCTGCCGCCCGCCTACATCTCGGTGATGGAGTTCGACCCGCTGCGCGACGAGGGCATCGCCTACGCCCAGGCGCTGCTGGCCGCCAACATTCCGGTGGAACTCCACCTGTTCCCCGGGACGTTCCACGGTTCCGGCGGGATCGCGGCTCACGCCGCCGTCAGCCGACGGGAACGCGCCGAGGCCACCACCGTCCTGGCTACCGCGCTCGGCCTCTCCCACCAAACTGCCTACTGAGGAACCGGCGGATGGCCCGGTCCACCACTCGGTCACCAGCGCTCGGGCCAGCGGGCTGAGGTCGAACACCGACAGCGGTGCTGACGGTGCCGGGACGTAGGCGGTGTCGAACAGGACCGACGCGTTCGACATCCCGCGCGCGCAACAGCGGCGGGCTGGCCGGCGTGCTGCGCCGGGCCAGCGCCCGGACCCGGGCGACCAGCTCGGAGAAGGCGAACGGCTTACCCAGGTAGTCGTCGGCGCCCAGGGCCAGCCCGTCCACCCGGTCGGACACGGCACCGGACGCGGTGAGCATCAGCACCCGGGCGGCGCCGCGCTGCGCCAGCCGCCGGCACATTGTGTCGCCGTGCACCACCGGAAGGTCCCGGTCCAGGACCACCACGTCGTACGGAGTGAGGAGAAGTCGCGCGTCGTGGCGACCTGGACTCGGCCAACCGACGCGGGGCCGCGGCGAGGCCTCGGACTGCCGCGCCGAACTCGACGTCGTCTTCCGGCCGACGAGGCGTGATCGGGCCGTCATTGGCCTCCCACCGGAACGGGAGCAGACCCCGTAGTTCCGCGGTCATCGCTGGGCTGCCGAGGAGATGACGCGGGGATGGCGTTGTCGATGAGGACGGCGGCAATGGCGGCGGCGGTGGGGAAGGATTCGCTGTTGAGGACTCGGGTGCGGGCCGAGGCGCCGTCGATGAGCAGCGCCAGTTGTTCGCCGAGTTGTTCGGGGTTGGTGGCGCCGGCTTCGCGGGCGGTTTCGGTGAGCCGCGCGGCGATGGCGGTCTTGTAGTCGCGTGCGTACTGGGATGCGGGGTGTTGGGGGTCGTGGAGTTCGACGGCCGCTGCGATGTAGGGGCACAGGGGCATGGACGCGGGCATCTCGAAGGCGGCGAGGAGTCGTTCGCGGGGTGTGAGGTCGGTGCGGTCGAACACTCCGGGCATGACGTCGGGATCGAATCGGCGCAGGTATTCGGCGACGAGTTCGTCCTTGCTGGTGAAGTGCTGGTATGCCGTGCGCTTGGACACCTGGGCCACGGCGCAGAGTTGGTCCATGCCGGTGCGGTTGATGCCCTGATCGCGGAACAGCTGCTGTGACGCGCTGAGGATGCGCTCGCGTGCGCCCCTGCCGCGGCGCCGGCCCAGGGGGCCCTTCTCCAACTCCGTCATGCCTCCACTATAGACCGTTCGGTACCGACCGGTCTACATAGCTTGCGTTCGGATTGATCATCCGTTAAGCACACATAACGGTGTACATATGCCTGGACCGCCCACCCATCGCGATGACGGAGATTTCGCAAGGTGAGAGCGGGCCCGATGATCGTCGGTGCGCCATGGCGCGCCGGGCGGACGGGTCGGGCTCGGTCATGCGGACCTCCGGAACAGGGCGGGAGCTTGCGTTCCGGCCGGCCGTTGGTTAGGTTAAGCACCCAGATCGGTTTACTTAATAGGGCGTCTGTGCGCAAGCGCCCTGAAGCAGCGGGCCTGAGGCGATGAGCAGGGTGCGGCGGTGCCTGACAAGCGGCGCGCCCAAGCCGGTCGGAGCCGACGCGCTGGGCCTGATTCGCGACGAACGCGACAAAGCGAAACATTGCAGGGGAGCACATCATGAGCGACGTAAGCATCATCGGCTCGGGGAACATGGCCAGCGCCATCGGCGCCCTGGCCCTCAAGGGCGGCAACGCCGTCGAGATCGTAGGTCGCGATGCGGCCAAGGCCGCGGCCCTGGCCCGGGCGCTCGGCGACGGCGCCACGGCCGGAACGTGGGGCGCCGCCCCGGCCGGTGACATCGTCATTCTCGCCGTGCTGTTCGACAGCGCCGTGCCGGTCGTCAGCCAGTACGGGGAGGCGCTGGACGGCAAGATCATCGTCGACATCACCAACCCCTTCAACCCCAGCGTCACCGGGCTGGCCGTCCCTGACGACACCTCCATCGCGCAGCTGGTCGCCAAGGCCGCCCCCGCAAGCGCCCGCGTCGT
>JAMFSN010000107.1 GCA_026225295.1 Frankia alni | reverse complement strand
TCGGAGACCTGCCGGCCCCGGTCGAGATCCGCAACGAGGCCCGCGTTCATCTGTGGTACGAGCAGAAGTTCGGGGTGACCTGCCCGCCATACCGCTCCACTGAATCCGCCATCGACTCGTTCCCGGCCCGCGGGGCCCCGGCGGCATGCGGCGATACTTCGTCCATGACACGCTCCTTTCCTCTTAGGAAAGTCGCGTTAGAGTTTCCAGTCCGGAAAGTCAACGGAGGGCCGCTGTACCAGGCCACTCGACGGGGGCCGAGCGTCCACGCGGAGAAATTCAGGGAAAGGCGCCGCCGCGCCTACGGCTGCCCGGGGAAGATCAGCGGTCCGTTCAGAATGTGAAGCGCCTCATCGAGCAGGCTGAGCGGATCGGGAACCGAGCGATCGTCGACCCACAGCGTGATGACCTCGTCGACGGCCAGCATCGCGGCCCCGGCCACCAGATGGGGAGCCAGGGGGTGGCTGTCGTCGCTGAACCAGGGCCGCAGGGCTTCGGCGAGACGGTCGCGACTCTTACGCTGCTCCTCCAGCCACCGGCCCCGCAGGGCCGGCGTGTCACGCAGCATGTGCTGGAAGGCCCGGACCGGGTCGGGGTTCTCGCTGACCGACGCCAGCGCGACCGTCAGCATGGCGGTGAGGACCGAGCCCAGCGGCTCCTTCGCGCTCCGGCCGCCGAGCAGGTCGATCGCGTCGTCCATCGAGGCGCTGGCGATGGCGGTGATGACGTCTTCCTTGCAGGGGAAATAACGGAAAAAGGTCCGCGCGGAGACGTCCGCCGCGTCCGCGATGTCCTGCACGGTGGTGGCGTGGTAGCCCCGTTCGAGGAAGAGCCGCCCGGCCGCCTCAGCCATCTCCCGACGCGTGCGCTGCTTGTTCCGCTCGGTCAGACCGCTGGTCATCGTCCCCTCCTGCAGTGCCTCCGCCTCACCCTACCGCGGTATGTCAACCTGGCAGATTCTGCCAACACTGCGTAGCATGCCAAGTGGAAGGGTGGATTCCGCTGCGGCTCCGCCTGGCCTTGGATACCTGAAGAGGTGAACGGTGACGAGCCTTCACGAAGGCCGACTGATCACGCGGCACGAGGGGCCGACCCGGGCCCACTGGTGGATCCTCGCCATCGTCTCCGGTGCCCAGCTGATGGTGGTGCTCGACTCGACCATCATGATCATTGCTCTGCCCTCCGCCCAGCACACCCTGGGCTTCTCGAACAACGAGCGGCAGTGGGTGGTGACGGCCTACACGCTGGCCTTCGCCGGCCTCCTGCTGCTCGGCGGGCGCATCAGCGACATGGTCGGGCCCAAACGGACGCTGATGACCGGGGTCGTCGGGTTCGCCCTCGCGTCAGCCATCGGCGGAGCCGCTCAGTCCACCAGCATGTTGATCGGCGCCCGGGCCTTGCAGGGGCTCTTCGGCGCTCTGCTCGCCCCGACGGTGCTCTCCCTGCTCACGTCGACCTTCACCGACCCGCGCGAGCGTGGTCGGGCCTTCGGGATCTACGCCACGATCGCGATCGGAGGTTCCGCGTTCGGCCTGATTCTCGGCGGCTTCCTGACCGAGTACGTGAACTGGCGGTGGTGTCTGTACGTGAACCTGCCGATTGCCGCGCTGGTGATTTTCGGGGCTTTCACGATGATTCCCGAGCGGGGCGGAAATCCGGCGGTCCGACTCGACGTCCAGGGCGTGATTCTCGGCTGCGGCGGCCTCGTGGCCCTCGTCTACGGACTCGGCCAGGCCGGCGCGGACGGATGGGCCTCCACCGGCGTCATCGCCCCGCTGGTGATTGCGGCGGTCCTGCTGGCCGGCTTCATAGTCTGGCAGAGTCGAGGGCCGCACCCGCTGCTTCCGCTGCGGGTGCTGCGCAACCGCAACCGGGCCGGGTCGTTCCTGACCATCATGCTGTCGATCATCGCGATGTTCGGCACCTTTCTGTTTCTCACCTACCTGCTCCAGACGGTGGATCACTACTCGCCGCTCAAGACCGGCCTCGCGTTCCTGCCGCTGCTGGCGCTGAACGGGCTGGCCGCCACGCAATTGGCCAGCCGGCTGCTGCCGTTCGTGCAGACCCGTTTCCTCGTGGTACCCGGACTCCTGCTGGCCGCCATCGGCGTCGCTCTGCTGACCCGGTTGACGCCCGATTCCGCCTGGGTGACCCACATCCTGCCGACCGAGTTGTTCCTGGGCCTCGGCCTCGGGATCGCCCTGGTGCCGTGCGTCAGCACGGCGACCAACAACGCGGACCCCAACGACGTCGGGGTGACGTCGGCCATGACGACCACCTCGCAGCAGATCGGCGCGTCCATCGGTACCGCCCTGCTGAACACGATCGCGGCTTCGGCGACGGCCACGTACCTGGCCTCGCACCCCGGGGGCGGAAAAGTGGCCACCGCGGCGACCGTGCACGGCTACGCGACGGCCAGCGGGTGGGCGGCCGGGATCCTCGTGCTGGCCGCCCTGCTGGCCGCGCTGCTCATCAACGCCGACCCGGGGCAGAACGAGGCGACCACCGGCGGCCCGGTGCTGCTCGAAATCTGAGGCGGTCAGCCCGACCGGGCGCGGGCGACGCGGCTCTGCTCGAGGTCCGCGAAGATGGTCAGGTCGAAGGCGTCCGCCATGGCCCGGGTCCCGACGTCCGACGGGTGGACACCGTCGCCCGAGTCCAGCGCCGGGGCCAGCCGGGTCGGATTGTCGGGCGCGGCCAGGGCGGCGGCGAAATCCACCACCGCCCAGCCGTCCTGCTCGGTGAGGGCGAGGTTCACGGCCCGCCGCACCTCCTCGTTGCCGGCCGTCCGAAACGCCGGGTAGATGCTGGCCCCGAACGGCGGGATGGTCCCCAGGACCGGAAGGATGCCCCGCTCCCGGGCCCGGCGGGCGAGGCGGGTCAGCCCGCCGACGATCTCGCCCGCGGCCGGTCGGTCCGGGCTGGCGATGTCGTTCGACCCGGCCAGGATCACCACGTGGGTGGCCTCGGACACGATCAGCACGTCCCGGGCGAACCGCTCGGTCATGGACGGCCCGATCCCGGGGCGCAGGAGGCCGTTCGCGCCGATTCCGGCATTGAGCACGGCCGCGTCCCGGATCCCGGCGACGGCGAGGCGGCGCTGCAGGTGATCGGGGTACCGCTGGTCGCGGTCAATCGTGGTGACGTCCCCGCGGGTGATCGAGTCGCCGAAGGCGACGATCACCGGACCGGTGACCGGCCCGTCAGTCAGCACCCGGGTGATCCAGTAGAGGGACCCGAACTCCTCGGCATCCACCAGGTGACGGGCGGTGGTCTGGTCGCCGGCGGCGACCGCGCCGGTCCGCTGCGCCGAGTGCAGGAACGCGGCCGGCTCCGCCCCACCGGCGACGAAACAGCTGACCAGGAGCTCGTCGCCGGCCTCGACGGGTAGGGCGACGGGGTCGCTCGTCGCGCTCGCGCCGGGCGGAATCACCCACCGCGGCCGCCCGTCGCAAAGCGCCGGCCGGTGGCTGGCCAGGGCGGCATCACCCACCGTGACCTGGTCGAACACCAAGGGGCCGATGCCGTACTCGTTGCTCAGGACCAGGCGCACAGATGACCCGCCGCGGCGGAGCCGCACCGCCTGGCGCACGGTCTGGGCGGAGAACGACCGGGGCTGGGGCACGAACTCGAGCGTCCCGGCCGGGTCGGCGAGGGCGGCGAGGTAGGCGGTGTTCCACTGGTCCGTCATGGGTCCTCCGGGACGGTTCCGAGTTGTTCGACGCGGACTGAACACGTTGATGACTATCGAACAGTACGATGACCATCGACAGCTGGCAACGGGTGACTTACGGTGGAGTAGTGGAATCGGTGATCGACGAAAGGCATCCGCCGCTTGCGGATCTGCGCCTGTCCAAGGTGCTGGCGGCCCTGGCCGACCCGGTTCGTCTGGCCACGGTTCGGACGCTGGCCCAGGTCGGTGAGTCACCGTGCGTCGAGCTGCGCCACACGGCCGGGCTGGCCGTCAGCCGGTCGACGTTCTCCCATCATCAACGGATCCTGCGCGAGGCCGGAATCATCCGGGAACGCATCAGCGGCGCGCACCGCATCCTGCGTGTACGACGGGAGGACCTGGACGCCTGCTTTCCCGGGCTGCTGAGCGCCGTCCTCGCCACGTCCCCGGTGCTGCTCGGCGCTCCGTGAACCCAGGCGGCGCGGCGGACCGCTCGCCGGCGAAAACGGTCGGAGGTCGTGGATAGCCTGCGAGCATGTTTGATCACATCGGGGTCCAGGCCGGCGACGTCGAAGCGTCGCTGGCCTTTTATCTGGGGACGTTCGCCGCGCTCGGGCTGCATGAGGCGGTGCGGTTCCCGGCCGGCGACTCGGTGGTCGTCGGGCTGGCCGGTCCGGACGGCCCACCGGCCTTCTGGCTCAGCCCGGCGACGGGCGTCGAGACCCGGGAGCTGCACGTGGCCTTCCGGGCCCCCGATCGGGCCGCGGTCGACGCCGTGCACCGGGCCGCGGTTGACGCTGAGGTCGAGGTACTGCACGCCCCCCGCGAATGGCCCGAGTACCACCCCGGGTACTACGCCGTCTTCCTGCGGGATCTGGACGGCCACAACGTCGAGGCCGTCCACCACGGACCCTGACCACTCGGCCTGGCCGTCAGGCCGGTCGAGCCACCGGGGTCCGGTGGGCGGCCTCCGGGGTGACCGACCCGCGGGTCGCGGGCCGGATCCGTTTCCGGGCGTACATCGACGCGTCGGCGGCGGCCAGAAGCGCGGCCGCGTCCGTCTCCCCGGTCCCGATCGCGTAGCCGACGCTGGCGCCCACCACAACTTCGCCCGCCGTCACCCGGACCGCGTCGCTCACCCGACGGGCGATGCGGCTGACGGTGAGCTCGGCCCACGGAAGGTCGACCGGCGGGAGCTCCGCTGGTGACCGACCGACGTCGGTCGCCGCCGGTTCCGGGAGCGCGGCGTCGCGGTCGGCGCGCCCGGCGCGGCCCCGACCGAGGTCCTCCAGCAGGACCACGAATTCGTCCCCACCCAACCGGGCAACGGTGTCGGCCGGCCGGGTGCAGGCCCGCAACCGGCCGGCCACCTCCACCAGGACGGTGTCACCGGCCGCGTGCCCGAACCGGTCATTGACCGCCTTGAACTCGTCGAGATCCACCATGAGCAGGCCGATCGGTACCCCCCACCGATCCGCCCGGGACAACGCCTGGGCCAGCCGGTCGGTGAGCTGGGTGCGGTTGGCCAGGCCGGTGAGCGGATCGCTGAGGGCCGCATCGCGCAGCTGGGCAACGTGATCACGCAAGGTCCGGACCCGGGCCGTCTCGTCGGCCAACCGTTCCGCGGAGCCGTCCAGGCGCATGATCAGCCCGGCCAGCCCGGCCAGCGCCAGCACGTTTCCGTCGAGCGGATCCCGGACCGCGGGCCGACGATCGGTCCGGGCCGGGTCCACCGCGCGCCCGGTGCCCTGCTCCCCCGGACCGGCCCGCGGCCGAACACCGGTGAGCCACAGGGTTCCCAGCCGCTCGTCGCCGTACCGGACGGGCACCTCGAAGGTCGGCCCGGCACCGGCACCGGCACCGGTGCCGCCCCGCGACCCGAGCGCCCGGGCCACAACGCCGGACGGGGTGCGGATCTCGGCCCGGGAAAACGCCGGCAGCGCGACGCAGCACCGGACCACGGCGCCCAGCACCCGCACCGGCTCGACCCCCGCCGCGAGCTTGACCACCGCGTCCCGCACCACGTCGTCGACCACCGCGTCCCGCACCACGTCGTCGCAACCGACCAGGTACACCGGCGCACCTCCCGAGGTTCTTTTTCCCGCCCACGCCGATTTCACGATCCTGACCATGGGTTTCCGTAGTTCCGAGCGGGACGAACCGGTCGGTGCGGCGCGAATGAGCCACCGACGTATCCAGGCATGCACTATGCGTGCGCACCGATCGGACGCGGCTCGGCCGTTTGCGAGACGGCGGCTCCCCCGGGCGCGAAGATCCCGGATGTCCAGCAACGGCCCGCACGCGGCCGTGATCATCAGACAGATCTAGGGGGACGCCGTGCCGTCCGACGAGATCGCCGGCGCCGTCCTCGACGCACTGCCGACCCGGGTCGCCCTGGTCGGGGCGGACCGCACGATCGTGCACATCAACGAGGCCTGGAAACGGGGCTCGGCCAGCGGCCGCGATCCGTTCTGGGCCCGGCCGGGCGGCCGGTGGCCCCCGTCGGCCGCCGTCACCGGGCCGGAGGCGACCGGCCACGAAGCGGTCGCCCTGGCCCGCCTCGCGGCCGCCACCGACGGCCTGCTCGCCCACGACCGGGAGTGGGCGGACCTCGAGGTCACCCACGCCGCCGGCCACGGCCAGCGCTGGCTGTCGGTCCGACTCCGGCGACTCCCGACCGGACCCGGAGTGGTCGTCGCGGTTGACGATGTCACCGTCCGGCACACCGAGACGGAAGCGCTGCGCCACGAAGCCACCCACGATCTGGTGACCGGGCTGGCCAACCGCGGGCTGTTCGGCGGCCGCCTGACCGAGGCGCTGGCGGATCCGCCGACCGGGGCCGGGCTCCACGCCGCCGCGGTGGTCTTCCTCGATCTGGACGACTTCCGGCGGGTGAACGTCGCGTACGGGCACGCGGCCGGAGACGCCCTGCTCCGGACGGCCGGCGAGCGGCTCGGTGAGGCGCTCGGTCCCGACCACCTGCTCGCCCGGTGGGGCGGCGACGAGTTCGTCGTCCTGGCCCGGGCGATCACCAGCCCGGCCGCCATGCAGCTGGCCGAAGACCTGACCCGCACGTTCGCCGAGCCGTTGCGGACCGGCGGCCGGACGGTGCGGATGTCGATCAGCGTCGGCATGGCCCTGTCCGGCCTCGACCGGACCGAGTCCCCGGAGGCGACCCCGCTCGCCCTCGTTGACCAGGCCGGGGACGCGCTGTTGCGGGCCCGGGGGCGGGGCCGGCGCCGCTCGGGGCCGCGCCGGCCGCGGTAGAACCCCGGCCGCGACCCGCGGTCGACGCCGAAAGCCGACGGGACCCTTCGTCCACTTAGCTGGTTGTTCGCTCCTATCGTGACGGTATGCGCCTTGCCCTCACCGTGGTCGAGCCGGTTCTCGCCGCGAGCGTCGACCTGGTGCTCGATGCCGATCCGCGGCTGTCGGTGGCCGCGTTGGCCCGGGAACTGGCCCGCGCGGTCCGGCCGGAGTCGCAGCTCCCGAGCCGTTCGTTGCCGTCGGCCCGGCCGGCCGCGCGGGTCCCGGCGCAGCGGCCCGACGCCGCGGCGGACGGCGGTTTCGTCCCCTTCGGCCCGGCCGCGACCGATGCCGACCCGGATGGACCGGCCGGTGGCGCGGTCATGCTGCGATTCCCCGACCTGCGGGGTCGCGGCGCCGCGCCGTTCACCGGTCCGCGCCTGTACGTGGACGGACAGCTGGTCGACCCGACCTTCAGCCTGGCCGAATCGAGCATCCGGGACGGGTCGCTGGTCAGCCTGGACTCCCCGGCCGGCTGCCTACCGGCCGAGCCGCCCGGGATCGTCGAGGTGCGGGTGGTCGGCGGGCCGGGCGCGGGCGTGGTGCACCGCCTGGGGCCCGGCGAGTTCGAGATCGGCCGCGACCCGTGGTGCGCCGTCCGGATCGACGACCCGGGGATGCCCGCGCGGGCCGCCCGGGTGACCGTGGGCGTCGACGCGTCCGTCACCCTCGGTCCCTTTCCCGGCGAACCCGACGCCGGGACCACCATCGAACGCGAGGCGTTGACCGGGACCCGACCGGTTGCGGCCGGCGAGCAGATCGCGATCGGGGACGTGCTGCTGGAAATCGGGGCGCCGACCGCTCCGGATGCGGCCGTCCGGCCCAGCGACGACGGCAGCGGCCTGGACTTCAACCGGCCGCCCCGGCTGCTGCCCCCCGAACGGACCACCAGCTTCCGGCTGCCGATGGAACCGTCGGCGCCCGACCGTCGGCCGCTGCCGATCCTCATGGCGGTGCTGCCGGTCATCGCCTCGGGTGGCATGGCGGTGCTCTTCCACCAGTACTACTACCTGATGTTCGCGCTGATCAGCCCGTTGACGATCGTCGGATCGCACGTCTCGGGGAAACGGCAGGGCCGGCGGACCCACCGCACCCAGCTGGCCGAGTACAAACGGCTGCGGGCCGAGATCACCGCGGCCGCCCAGACGGCGCTGACCACGGAACGGACCGCCCGCCGGGCCGACTGCCCCGACCCGGCCGCGATTCTGCTGCTGGCCGCCGGCCCCCGCCAACGCCTGTGGGAACGTCGCCGGCACGACCCCGACCGGCTGCTGCTGCGGTTGGGGACGGCCGACCTGCCCAGCGAGGTCACCTGCGACGACCCGAACGTCGAGGAGCACCGCCGGGAGTCGACCTGGCGGGCGCCGGACGTGCCGGTCACCGTCTCATTGCCCGATCGAGGGGTGCTGGGGGTCGCGGGTCGCGACGGCGTCGCCCGCGTCCTCGGGTGTTGGCTCGTCGCCCAGGCCGCGGTCCTGCACAGCCCCCGCGACCTGTCGATCTGCGTCCTGACTGATTCCAGCGGGCGGGAGAGCTGGGAATGGGTCCGGTGGCTGCCCCATACCCGTCCGGTCGACGGCCAGGACACGGCGGTCCTGCTGGGCACCGACGCCGATTCCTGGGGGCGGCGGGTCGGTGAACTGGGCGCCCAGATCGCGGCCCGGATCAGCGCGCGCGGCGATCTGCCCGGCGCGCCCACCATTGACGCGCCCGACATCCTGGTCGTGCTGGACGGCGCCCGGCGGCTGCGGTCCCTGCCCGGGATGATCACCGTGCTGCGGGACGGTCCGGCGGTCGGCGTCTTCACGGTCTGTCTGGACACCGATGAACGCCTGCTGCCCGAGGAGTGCCAGGCGGTGGCGGCCCAGACGCGCGGCGGACGGTGGCGGGTCGGGCAGATGCGCGCCGACCTCGTGCCGGACGTGCGGCCGGACCTGATCGCGACCGGCGGCGGCGGAGCCTTCGACGCGCGGGCCGCCGCGGTGTGGTGCGAGCGGGTCGCCCGCGCGCTGGCGCCCGTGCGCGACGTCGGCCCGGGCGACGACGCGGCGATTCCCGCCTCGGCCCGGCTGCTCGACGTCCTGGGCCTGGAACCGCCGACGGCCGCCGCGGTCGCCGGGCGCTGGACGGTCGCGCCGCGCTCGACCGAGGCCGTGGTCGGGGTCTCCCTGGACGGCCCGTTCGCCCTGGACCTGCGCCGGCACGGACCGCACGGGCTGATCGCGGGCACCACCGGCGCCGGCAAGTCCGAACTGCTGCAGACCATCGTCGCCGCGCTGGCCGTCGCCAACCGGCCGGACGCCATGACGTTCGTGCTGATCGACTACAAGGGCGGCTCCGCCTTTGCCGACTGCGTAGCGTTACCACATACCGTCGGGATGGTCACCGACCTCGACACCCACCTGGTCGAACGGGCCCTGGCCTCGCTGTCCGCCGAGCTGCGGCGACGCGAACACATCCTGGCCGACGCCGGCGCGAAGGACATCGAGGACTACACCTTGCGGGTCGCGGCCGGCGAGCTGGCCCCGCTGCCCCGGCTGCTGCTCGTCATCGACGAGTTCGCCTCGATGGCCCGCGAACTGCCGGACTTCGTGACCGGACTGGTCAACATCGCCCAGCGGGGTCGTTCGCTCGGCCTCCACCTGCTGCTCGCGACCCAGCGGCCCTCAGGCGTCGTGTCGCCCGAGATCCGGGCCAACACGAACCTGCGTATCGCGCTCCGGGTCACCGACACGGGCGAGAGCGTCGACGTCATCGACGCGCCGGACGCCGGCCGGATCTCCCCGTCGACGCCGGGGCGGGCCTACGTGCGGCTCGGTCACGGCTCGCTGGTCCCGTTCCAGGCCGGGCGGGTCGGGGGGCGCCGACCGGTCACGGCCGGGGCCGGGTCGGGGGCTGGTGACGGGGGGTTCGCCGGGCTGGCCGGCGGGGCCGGGCGCAGCAGTGCCAGCGGGCCCGGTTCGGGAGCCAACGGTGATCGCCGGGGGGGCGGCAGCGACCGTCCCGGGGGCACCGGGCCCGACCCGGATGCCCCGCCGCCCTGGTTCACCGAACTCGACTGGACGGGCCTGAGTCGGCCGGCGCCGGTGCGCCCGCGGGCCGCCGCGGCCCCGGTCGACGAAGTGACCGACCTCAAGGTCCTGGTCGAGGCGGTTCGGGAGGCGGCCGACCAGCTGGCCGTGCCGGCGCAGCCCAGCCCCTGGCTACCGGCCCTCCCGGAGGTCGTGACGCTCGACGACCTGCTCGTGGCGGCCCCGCCGGCCCGGCCGGGTCTCCTGCCGCCGCTGCTCCTGGGGCTGTCGGACTACTGTGACCGGCAGGCGCAGCTCCCGTTCGCGCTCGATCTGGAGCACGGCGGCCACCTGATGATCGTCGGCTCGCCCCGGTCGGGCCGCTCGACCGCCCTGCGGACACTGGCCGGGGCGATCGCCACCTCCACGTCCGTGTCCGATGTTCATCTTTACGGTCTGGACTGCGGCAACGCGGCGCTCGTGCCGGTGGCCGGACTGCCGCACTGCGGCGCGGTCGCGACCCGCGACCAACCGGACCGGGTCGGGCGGCTGTTCACCCGGCTGCTGGCCGAGGTCGGCCGGCGCCAGGAGCTGTTCGCGGCCCGGGGCTTCGCCGACCTCGCCGAACAACGGGCCGCCGAACCCGACGACGCACGGCCGTATCTCGTGCTCCTGCTTGACCGGTTCGAGGGCTTCCTCGCCTCCTTCGAGGACACCGACGGTGGGGCGCTCGTCGAGGCGCTGCTGCGGCTGCTGCGCGAGGGTCCGGCCGCCGGTCTGCGGGTGGTGCTCACCGCCGACCGGCGGGGCCTGTCGGGACGGCTGGCCTCGGCCGTCGAGGACCGGTTCGTGTTGCGGATGGCCGACAAGGGCGATTACAGCCTGGCCGGGATCCCCCCCAACTCGGTGCCCGACGGTCTCGCGCCCGGTCGCGGCTACCGCGCCGAGAGCGGAATCGAGACCCAGATCGCGCTGCTGGCGGCCGACCCGGCCGGCCGGGCCCAGGTCGCCGCGTTGGCCGGGCTGGCCCGGCAGGCGGCGGCGACCGAACGCGACCGGGTCACGGCCGGCGGCCGGCCGTCCCGGCCGTTCCGCATCGACGTGCTGCCGACCCGGATCAGCGCCCTCGAGGTGGAGGACCTGCGGGCCGAGGCGGTAGCGGCCGAGGCCGAACAGCCGGACCTTTCCGGCCCGGCCGTGGCGCTGATCGGCGTCGGCGGCGACGAGTTGTCGCCGCTTGAGATCGACCTCACGATCGACGGACCCGGGTTCGTCATTGCCGGGCCACCCCGGTCGGGCCGCAGCTCGGCGCTGATCACGGTGGCCCGCTCGCTGTCCGCGCGGGGCGCCCGGCTGCTGGTGGTGGCGCCCCGGCGATCGCCGGTGACGGCGCTGGCCGACCAGCCCGGAGTCCTCGGCGTACTCGGCCGGGGCGCCACGGCGGCCGATCTGGCCGACGCGACCGCCACCGCGGCGGCCGACGGCCGACCCCTGGTCGTGATCGCCGACGACGCGGAACTGCTCGCCGACGCGCCACTGGCCGATGCGTTGGCCGAGTTCGTCAAGGACGCCCGCGACACCGGGGGTGCCCTGGTCGCCGCGGGCACCACCGAGGACCTGCAGAGCGCCTACCGGGGCTTCACCGTCGACGCCCGGCGATCGCGGTGCGGAGTGCTGCTGTGCCCGGCGTCGCCGCTGGAAGGTGACCTGTTCACGGTCCGACTGCCCCGCAGCACGGTGGGGACGACGCTGCCCGGTCGGGGCCTGCTCGCCGTCCGCGGCCAGCTCACCCCGATCCAGGTCGCCCTGTCGTAGGGGCGCCCGCGGCCTCGGTCGGGCTGGGCGGTGCTGGGCTGGGCGGCGGGTCCGCTGGCGGCGGGTCAGCTGGCGGCGGCGAGGAAACGGAAGGTGCCGCTCACCGCGTCGAAGAGGTCGTGCAGTGGCTGAACCAGAACGATGTTCGGGCTGCTGCACGAGATCAGCACGACGCCGTCGCCGCCCGGGGTCGGCACGAAGGTCTGCATCAGGGTCGCCCGGATCCAGCCCGACGAGTCGGGCATCTCCACGTCCTCCACGCCGGCCGCCCGGGCCGCCGGACCGACGCCGGGCAGGTCGATGACGCTCACCGTGGTCCAGGTGTCGTCAGGGTGGCGGGCGGTCTTCTCGCGCAGGGTCGCGGCGATCGCGCCGACGGTGTCGAGCCGCCGGTCCGCGTCGGCCGGGGGCAGCAGCGAGACGGTGACGCTGGCCGTCAGCCCGGTGCCCTCGACGGGTTCGACCATCACCCCGCAGTAGACGGCCCCGGAAGCGGCCGCTTCCCGGGCCGCGGCCCGCAGGAGCTGCGCGATCTCGTCCCTCCGGGCCGCGAGCGCCGGGACTCCCCGCGTCCGCGCCCGGACCAGTTCGTTGATCGAGGCGCTGCGGGTCGCCGGATCGACCTCGATCTCGAACCAGGTGTTCGGCACCGTGATCGAGAAGCCGGCCGCCGGGGTGGGCGGCGCGGTGGTGCTGGGTGACATGGCGTCACTCCTTCCGGATCACGACCGGGCGGGCGGTCCGTCGGATCCGCCTGCTCGGTTCCCTCCCAGAATGCCCCGCCGACGCGGGACGGTGATCAGGGTTGGGGACCGCCGGACCGGGGCGCCGACGCGGGGGGCGCCTCGGACCGGGTGAGGTTCTGGGCCAGATCCCCGTCGGTCTTGCGGATCCCTTTGGCCGACTCATCGGCCATTTTCGACAACCGCTCCGCATTTTTGTCGATCTTCTTCCGGCCGTCGCTCCAATGATGTTCGAAGGAGGCGAGCGCTCCGGAAACCTTCGCCGAACCGATGTCGCCCTCGAACGAATCCAGCAACGATCGGGTCGCATCCATCCGGGCTCGGATGCTCTCCAGATCGGACGCGAGACGTTCCAGTCCCTCAAGATCTACGGACAGCCGGTCAGCAGCCATCGGCACTCCCAGTCGGGTCAGTCATGGATCAGGCCGGATCAGGCCGGCGGGGCCGTCGGCGTCGGGCGGACGGCCCGCCCGACGCGGGTGGACGGCCCCGACCGACGACGCGGGCCGGTCGATCTCGCGGGGACGGCCAGGGGCTGACCCGGGGCGGGCCGCCGGTCAGCCCTTGAGGGACTGGGCGAGCTGCTGGTCGGCCTCCTGGAAGGCCTGGGCCGCCTTGTCCAGATAGGTGCTCATCCCGTCGAGCCCGCGCAGCGTCTCGGTGACGCCCTTGTTGAACTCCTCGTAGGAGGTCTGGAACGCCTTGCTGGACTGATCAGTGACGTAGCCCCCGGTGACCAGCGCGTCGACCGTCTTCTTCAGCGCGCTGAGCTGCTGCTCCATGTCGTTCTTGCCGTTGCGCAGCCGGGTGCCGGCATCGCGCATGTCCTGGTACGTGACATTGACGTTCGGCATGAGCGTCCTCTCGGATCCTCCCGGTGACCCGGGAACGGCGGGTGCCGCGTGGCTGACCACGGCCACCCGGGGGGCGGGGCGGTGGCCGCGGGTGGCCGTCGACCCTCGACCGGTATGCCGGTGCGAGCCCGGCCGGTCACGGATCGCAGCCACCTCGATCATGGGCCAGCGTGACACATCTCGTACGGCCCGTCCTATATCGGTCTGAATCTGTGGATAAACCGTTGTTCTGGACGCGCATGGCCCGCACTATGGACAGGTCGCGACAGATCTGACGCGGAGCGCGACATTGCGTCAGATTGGTGACGGTAACGATGCCCGGTCCTGCTACCTTCTGCACATATTTGTCCGCCCACGCCGCCCAAAGGAGGGTCCGTGTCCGCACCGACCGTCGACGAGCGCGCGGGGCGCCGGCGCGCGACGGCGCCGGTTCCTGGTGACCGGCTCCCGGCCCCGGTCCGCGAGCGTCGCCCGGCCCTGGCCGCGCTGGCCGTCCTGCTGATCGTGGGCGGTGCCCTGGCCAGCGGGCTCGTGGTTCTCCGCAGCGGGCACCGGTCTGACTACGTTGTGTTCGTCCGTACGGTCCAGAACGGCGACCAGATCCGCGCGTCGGATCTGGGCCTCACCCGACTGGCCGGCGACAGCCACACGAACGGCATCGCCGGGGCCCGACGCGGACGGCTGGTCGGGCAGTACGCGACGACCCGCATCTACGCCAAGACGCTCGCGAACTACTCGATGTTCAGCGTCGCCCCGACCGTTCCGCGGGACACCGCCGTCGTCGGCGCCGTCCTGGCCCCCGCGCAGCGGCCAGCGGACCCGCCGACCCAGGGCGACGTCGTCGCGATCTACGACGTGCCGAAGGCCGACAGCGGCAGCGGTGCGACCCGCCTGGTCAACGCGGCACTGATCACCGCGGTCGCGGCGGCCGGCGGCACCGACGGACTGCCGGTGTCGCTGCGGGTCCCGACCGCCGACGCGGCCGCGGTGGCCACGGCCGCCGCCCAGGGAGAGCTGACCATCGTCGAACTCCCCCCCGGCACCCCGCCGAGCACCACCGCCGGCTCCGGAAGTTCGTCGCCGGGTGACCCGGCCGGGCCCAGCGCCCCGTCCGGCACCAGCCCGTCGGCCAGCGGCACCTCCGGAACCGGCACC
>JAMFSN010000106.1 GCA_026225295.1 Frankia alni | reverse complement strand
GCGGCGTGCATCGCCTCGACCGGCGCGATCGACGCGGCGGTGGCGATCCCGCCCTTGTCCGTCACGTTGGCCATGGCGAACAGGTAGGTGTCGGCGGCGGCGTTCTCCAGGCCCAGGGCGAACCCGGCCAGCTGGGCGACGGTGGTCGTCGCCTTGAGCTTGGCGACCTCCGGGGCCGCGATCGTCAACGGCGTGCCGGTCACGGCCGGCAGCTTCGCCGAGGTCAGCACCCCGTTCCAGGCCTTGGCGTGATCGGCGTGCTGGGCCATGGCGACGGTCGCGAACTGACCGACCGCGGCCGGGACGGTGCCGTATTCGCCGGCCTTGGCCTTCGACAGCGCCGTCGAGTAGGCCGCGACGGCCAGGTTCTCCAGCGCGGCGGCCAGCGCGACGACCTTGAGGTCACCGGTGTAAGGGCTGGCCGACGAACTCGGGGCGGGCGTCGCGGCGGCCCCCGAGGACGCCTTCGACCCGCCCGACGACGAGCCGCACGCGGCCAACACGCCCGCGCCGGCCGCGGCCATGCCGCCCAGCAGGATGCCCCGCCGGCTGGTGGCGCGGCCGGCCGCCCGGCGCGCCGCGGCCCGCATCGGGGCGGCCGCGTCCTGGAGCTGCTCGAGCGCGGCCGGGAACGTCTCCCGGTGCAGCGTCTCGAGGTCGTCGGTCAGCGACCGCAGTTCCGCCTCGCCAATGCCCATCTCGTTCTGGTGGGTCCCGTTCTGGTGGGTCACGCCAGCGCTCCTTCGGTGGACGGGGACGCCATGCGCGTCGGGTAGAACGCGTCCGGGAAGCCCACGCTCCCGGCCGCGGCGGGCAGCTTGGCCGCCGGCGGCGGCAGCGTGATCAGGTCCGCGGCATTGCCCTTGAGCAGGGCCGCGACGGCCAGCAGGATCGCCCGGTGCTGGGCCTCGACCGCGGCGACGCTGCCGAACAGCTGGCGCAGCTCGGCCGAGCCGACCAGGCCGACGTTCCGGGTGTAGGTCTGCGCGGCGACGTCTTCCAGCGTGGTGGCCAAGGCCACCACGTCGGCCGGGCCCTTGATGGTGGGGACGGCGGCCTCGACGATCTTGGCGTACTTCGGGTCCGGGTTGGTCTGGGCCTTGCCGCCCAGCTTCACCGCGGCCGCGTTGAACGCCTTGGCGTGGTCGGCGTGCTGGCTCATCGTCTTTGTCGCGAATGCCTTGACGACCGCGTTCGCGCCCGAACCGCCGATGAACGGCAGCGTCAGGGCGGTCGAATACGTGCCCACGGCCAGGTTCTCGATCGACGCCGCGGTCTGCAGGATTGCCACGTCCGGGGTGGCCGCCGAGGCCCGGGCGGCCATGGCCACCACGCCCGCGCCGGCCAGACCGGCGGCCACCGCCGGGCCGCGACCCCGCCGGAACCGACCGGCGCGCTCGCGGGCCGCCTGATCGCGGGCGGCCTGATCGTGGGGCGCAGGGTCCCGCGCCGGGTCGGCGGCCGACTCGACGTAGGCGTCGAACGCCGTCCGGCTCTGGCGCATCGCGTCGCTGTGCAGGTCTTCGGAAGCCTCGGTCAGTTCCCCTAGGCCCCGGGTGTCAACGGTGTCGGGCACCGCGCCCTCCTTCTTGCCGGTGGGTACGTCGTGCATCAGCACGACCGACGCTGGTTCGGGGCGGGTGAGAGGTCGGATGGGTCATGAATCCGAGAAATGTCGCGGCCCCGCGCCCGGTCGCCCGGGGCCCGACACCAATCCGCCCGGTACCGGGCGACGAATGCCTCGGTGACACTCACTCAGGGGGGCCGGAACACAGATGCTTGCCGACCATCCCGACGGCCGACCGCTACGCAGCGTCGGCGACCGGGCCCGGGCCGACGCGGTCGCGTCGACGGCCGCGGCCTTCCCCGAGGGTTCCACCGGACCGGGATCGGCCCGTTCCGCGGCCGATCTCCTGCTCCAGCGGGCCGGCCGGGGCGACCAGGACGCTTTTGCCGGGCTCTACGACCTGTTGTCCGCGCGGGTGTTCGGGCTGGTCCGCCGGGTCCTGCGCGATCCGGCCCAGTCCGAGGAGGTGACCCAGGAGGTTTTCCTGGAGGTGTGGCGGCGGGCGGCGCGTTTCGACCCGGAGCTCGGCAACGCCATGTCCTGGGTGAGTTCCCTGGCTCACCGCCGGGCGGTGGACCGGGTGCGGTCGGCCCAGGCGGCCACCGACCGTGAGCGCAAGGTGAGCGCGATGGCCCCCCGGGACTCCGACGCCGGCCACGACGAGGTGGGGGAGCAGGTCGAGCTGCGGCTGGAGTACGAGCGCCTGCGCCGCTGTCTGGGCAACCTGACCGAGCTGCAGCGGGAGTCGATCACGATGGCCTACTACAACGGTTACACCTACCGCGAGGTCGCGGAACTGCTCGCGACGCCGGTCCCCACCGTGAAGACCCGGATGCGGGACGGACTGATCCGCCTGCGCGACTGCCTGGGGGTGGGAGCGTGACGCCGCCCGACACCCACACCCTGACCGGCGCCTACGCCCTCGACGCCCTGGACGACTACGACCGCGGGAACGTCGAGCAGCACCTGGCCGACTGTCCGGTCTGCGCCGAAGAGGTCGAGCAGCTGCGCGCGGTCGCCGCTCTGCTCGGTGCGGCGGCCGCCGAATCCCCGCCGCCGTCCCTGCGCGCCGCCGTACTGGCCGGGGTGGAGGGCACCCGGCAACTGCCGCCCCGGCTGGCGTCGCGGGCCCGGAGCTCCCGGACCCGACGCCTGTACGTCGCGGCCGCGAGCGCGGCGGCCGGACTGGTCATCGCCGCGTTCGGGGCCGTGGCCGTCGACCAGCACCACCAGCTCGACCAGGCCCGGGGGCAGGCCGCGAACCTCGGGGCGTTCGCGTCCGCGATGGCCGGCACCACGTCCCACCCGGTGACCGGCGGGGGCACCCTGGCTGTCGCGGCGGCCGGCGACCACGTCTTCGTGTCGGCCCGGGACCTGCCGGCTCTGTCGGCCGGGCGGGTCTACCAACTCTGGCTCACCGGACCGGCCGGCATCCGGTCCGTGGGTGTGGTCGACGGCCGGGCCGGGGACGTGAACCGGCTCGTGAAGACCTCGACGAGCGGCGCGGTGGCCGTCAAGGTCACCGCCGAGCCGGCGGGCGGCTCCGAGCAGCCGACGACCCCGGTGCTCGCTTCGGCGCCCTTGCGCGCCTGAAAGCGACCACCGGACCGGACGTGGCAGCCCGGCCATCTCAGGGGAGTGGCCGGGCTGTCACCTTTTCTTCGCGCCCGGCGCCCGGCCGCCCGGCGCCCGGCCGCCGGGTCCCGGTCGGACGTGAGCCCGGTTCCGGTGGAGGCGAGAATCCCGCGGATACCTCGCCCACTGGACCCAGCCGGCCGGAGGTCGGTGACGAATCAGGAGTGACGGCCCGGGCACCGCGGCTCGATCCGGGTAACGGGCCCGGCCGGCCCGCGTCCCCTGAAGCACGTCCCCTGGAACACCCCTGAAGGTGGCAGACCATGGCTTTCGATGTTGACGCCTACGCCCGCGCGGCCGGTCCGGTCCGGACCGACGGTCTCGGTGACCTCAACGAACAGTTCGCCCGGCAGCCGCTGTCCGAGGACGCCCTGCGCTGCCTGCGCTACATGCACGACGTCGAGAGCCACACGGTCTGCTACCTGCGGGACCTGCTGATGACGGCCTCCCACAAGGATCCGCGCATCACGACGTTCCTGACTGTCTGGAACTACGAGGAGCACTCGCACGGCGAGGCGATCGGAGCGGTGCTCGCCGCCCACGGCGAGGCGCACGGCGAAGAGCGGATCGGCCGGCTGCGGCGCTCGCAGGGTCGGTTCGACGCGGTCCGTCCGCTGGTCAGCTGGCTGGCGTCGTCGGCGGTCGGTGACGACTTCGTAGCGGTCCACATGAGTTGGGGGGCCGTCAACGAGTGGACGACCCGGGCCGGTTACGCCCGTCTCATCGAGCGGGCCGGCCACCCGACCCTCACCGCGCTGCTCGGCCGGATCATGGCTCAGGAGAGCCGGCACATCGCGTTCTACGCCGGGGAGGCCCGGGCCCGGCTCGCGGCCAGCCCCCGGGCCCGCCGCATCACCCGGTGGGCGCTGGGCAAGCGCTGGGCGCCGGTCGGCTCGGGCGTCATGCCGGCCCAGGAAACCGCGTTCGTGCTCGGTCACCTGCTGGACGGGCCGTCCGGACGCCACGAGGCGGACCGGATCGACGCCCTGATCGACCGGTTGCCCGGCCAGGCCGGTCTCGGTCTGCTGACCGGCACCGCGTCGCGGTACGCCCCGGCCTGACCCGGGCCCCGGAGCCTCTGAGCCCCCGAGGGGCGCTGACCTAGAGTCGGCCGGGTGACGCCTGCGCACGCGCTCGCCATCTTCGCGGCGGCGGTGGTGGCCGGGGCCATGAACGCGGTCGTCGGCGCGGGCACGCTGGTGACCTTCCCGACCCTGCTGGCCCTCGGGTACCCGTCGGTGACGGCCAATGTGTCGAACACGATCGGCCTGATCCCGGCGTCGGTCGCGGGGGCGGTCGGCTACCGGCGGGAGCTGGCCGGGCGCTGGCGCCTGGTGGCCTGGTTGGCCCTGCTGGCCGGCATCGGCGGGATCATCGGCGGGGTCCTGCTGCTGGCCCTGCCGGCCGGCGCGTTCACCTGGGCGGTCCCGGTGCTGCTGTTCGCCTCGGCCGGCCTCACCGCCGCCCAGCCGCGGGTGTCGGCCGCGCTGGCCCGCCGCGGCGAGCGCCCGGCCCGGGGCGGGGTCGCCCTGGCCGTCGGGGTGACGCTGACCGGCGTCTACGGCGGCTACTTCGGCGCCGCCCAGGGCGTCATCCTGCTCGCGCTGCTCGGCACGCTGCTGGCCACCAGCCTTCAGGAAGCCAATGGAGTCAAGAATGTTCTGGCCGGGGTGGCCAACCTGGTCTCGGCCGTGCTGTTCGCGGCGGCCGCCGACGTGAACTGGTCGGTGGCCGGCCTGATCGCCGTCGGATCGGCCGTCGGCGGGGTGATCGGAGCGCGCTACGGGCGGCGCCTGCCGTCCCGCGCGCTGCGCGTCCTCATCGTGGTCATCGCGCTCGTCGCGGGAACCTGGACCCTGGTCAGGAACGTTTCATGACTCGTCGGCGGGCCTGCTACGTTCGCCGGACACTCGGGACGTCCCCGGCGTCCGCACACCTGGGAGGGCAGCGGTGGTCGCGCAGTTCACCCGCGGGCAGAAGAGCCAGATTTCGGCGGTGACCGCGGGTACGGATCTCTACGTCGGCGTCCACCTCGACGCCCCCGGCGACTGGGACATCTCCTGCTTCGGCCTGGACGTGGACGGCAAGCTGTCCAACGACGACTACTTCGTCTTCTTCAACCAGCCGAAGTCGCCGGAGGAGTCGATCCAGCTGCTCGGGGCGCAGGCCGGCGACCACGAGTCGTTCCGGGTCACCCTGGACCGGGTGCCGGACTGGATCGACCGGCTCGCCTTCTGCGCGGCGCTGGACGGCGCCGGGAGTGCCGCGGCCATCTCCAGCGGCTACTTCCGGCTGGTGGCCGGGGGTGAGGAGGTGCTGCGGTACACGTTCAGCGGCACCGACTTCACGGCCGAACGCGCGGTGATGATCGCCGACCTCTACCGCAAAGGGGTGTGGCGGGTCGCCGCGGTCGGGCAGGGCTTCGCCGGAGGACTGGCCGAACTGATCCGGTCGTTCGGGGGCGAGGTCGAGGACGAGGCGCCGTCGGAGCCGGAGCCGGCCGTGGGATCCGGGGCGGTGCCGGGGTTCGGTCCGCCGTCCGGGGCGGCGCCGTCCGCACCAGCGCCCGGGTTCGGGGTCCCGGCCGGAGCGCCGCCGGCCGCCGCGGCGTCACCACCGGCGCCCGCGCCCTCCGTTCCGGCACAGTCGGCGTCGCCTGCTCCAGCCGACACTGGGGCTGGTGTGGCCGGCGTCGAGCCGTCGCCCGCGGCCGGCCAGCGGGTCCAGCCGGGGGCCATGGTCAGCCTGACCAAGTTCCGCGAGACCCCTACCGTCGGCCGCTGGACGAAGCAGAACAGCAAGATGGTGAAGGTGACGCTGGGCGCGGAGGCGCTTGCCCTGCGCGGTTCGATGGTCGCTTACCAGGGCGACGTCGAATTCGACTTCAAGGGCAGCGGAATCCGCGGTTTCATCGAGAACAAACTGACCCAGCAGGGTCTCAAGCTGATGACCTGTAAGGGCACCGGCGAGGTCTTTCTCGCCGAGGACGCGAGCGACCTGCACATCGTCGAACTCAACGGCGACTCGCTGTGCGTGAACGCACGCAACATTCTGGCCTTCGACACGACGCTCAACACCGAGGTCAAGCGGATCGAAAGCGCCGGCATCCCCGGCGGTGGCCTCTTCCACCTCGAGGTCTCGGGCCAGGGGACGATTGTGGTCAAGACCAAGGGCCCCCCGATGACGCTGCCGGTCAACGGACCGACCTTCGGTGACATGAACGCGCTGGTGGCGTGGTCGGTCGGGATGCGGATCAGCGTGTCGTCGCAGGTCCGGGTGACCCGGCAGATCTACGGTGGCGCGTCCGGCGAGGCGCTGGCCATGCAGTTCATGGGTATCGGGGGCAACCATTTCATCGTCGTGCAGCCGTTCGAGGTCTGACGACGTGATGACGGCCGGTGCGCAGGGAGGGACACGATGCAGGGCACGCTGACGCGGGACTACGGCCCCACGCCGATCACCGACCGGATGAGCAACCACGGTTCGAAGATCGCCAAGGTGATGATCGAGCCGGGCAAGGACCTGTTCGCGCGGGCCGGTTCGATGATTGCCTATGAAGGCCTCATCGACTTCGATGCCCAGCCGCCCCAACTGCGCCGGATGGCGTCGTCGTGGGCCACGGGCGAAGGCGTCCACTTGATGACCTGCACCGGCCAGGGGCCGCTCTACCTGGCCGATTACGGCAAGGAAGTCGTGGTCGTCAAACTCGACAACGAAGCCCTGTCGATCAATGGAAAGAACATTCTGGCCTTCGACGCCGACCTGCACTGGGGGATCGAGCGCGTCAAAGGGGTCAGCATGCTGTCCGGTATGGGGATGTTCAACGTCGTGCTGCGCGGTTCGGGGTGGGCGGCCATGACCAGTCGCGGCAATCCGGTGGTGCTCGACACCCGGGAGGCGCCGACCTTTGTCGACACGGACGCGCTGGTTGCCTTCACCGACGGTTTGTCGGTGCAACCGCGTCGCACCGCGCGGCTCGGGGGCCTGATCGGGCGCGGTTCGGGCGAGGCGTTCCAACTCGGGTTCTCGGGGCAGGGTTTCGTCGTCGTGCAGCCGAGCGAGGACCCCCGACCCAATTTCTCGGTACGCGGTTAGAGCGGGAGTCCAACGGTGATCAGTGGTGGCCTGCTCGACAACCCCGAGGTCAGTTCGAGCGAACGGTTCGTGCTGCAGAACGCGAAGATGCTCAAGGCGACGCTCGGGTCGGCCAGCGGCATGCGCGAATTCCTGGCCCGCAAGGGCGCGATGGTCGCCTACCAGGGCGGGGTGAACTTCGACGGGCACTGGGAGGGCTTCGGCGGAATGTTCCGCTCGATGTTCTCCGGCGGTGAAGGTCTACACCTGATGAAGGTCTCCGGAGCCGGTTCGGTGTTTCTCGCCAACCAGGCCCAGGACATTCACCTCCTGGAGATCGACGGTGACGGCCTCACCATCGACGGGGCCAACGTGCTCGCGTTCGACGAGTCGCTGAGCTGGGACATCGTGCGGATCGACTCGCAGGTCAACATTGCCGGGGCCGGTTCGTACAACGTCGAGCTGAACGGTCGCGGCAAGGTCGCGGTGACGACCACCGGCGCGCCGCTGGTCATGCACGTGACGCCGCAGAACTACTATTTCGCCGACGCGGACGCGGTGGTGGCCTGGTCGTCGAGCCTGCAGGCGTCGGTCCAGGCCGCAGTGACGTCGTCGTCGATCTGGAAGCCGCGCGGCACGACGGGGGAGAGCTGGCAGATGCAGTTCTCGGGCGACGGCTACGTCATCGTGCAGCCGTGTGAACTGATGCCCCCGTACAACGCGCTGGCCGGCTCGGGCCTGGCCGGGCAGTTCGGGCTGGGGCAGTCGGGCTTCGGCGGCAACCAGCTCGGCGGTAACCGGCCGGTCCAGGGACAGGGCGGCCAGCACGGCATCCCGGGCGGCCTCGGCGGGTTGGGTGGACTGCTGGGCGGTGGCGGCAACCAGGGCCTCGGCGGGCTGTTCCCCCGCTGAACCGGCCGGCTGGGGCTCGGGCCAGCCCCACTGATGTTGGCCGGGCATCCGGACCACCGGCGGCCCATTGACGCGACCGGCCAGCCTCGCCCCGACCGACCGGCTCGTCTTGGCCGACGGTTAACGGCCAGGTCATGTGGCCCGGACCAGGGTGGCACCTGGTCCGGATACGGTCGTCGCATGCCGGTCGCGCTCGTGCTGGGGACGGCGATCGCGGCCGAGATCGTCGGGACCACCGCGCTGCGGGCGTCCCACGGGTTCACGCGGCTGATTCCGTCGCTGGTCGTCGTGACGATGTATCCGCTGTCGTTTTATCTGCTGTCGAAGGTCCTGGAGCGGATGACGATCGGGGTCACCTACGCCATCTGGTCGGGCGTCGGGACGGCGGCGATCGCCGTGATCGGGGCGCTGGCCTTCGGCGAGTCGCTGTCGCTGGTCAAGATCGGTTTCCTGGCCCTGGTCATCGTCGGGGTCGTGGGCCTGCAGCTGTCCGGCTCGGGCCCGTAGGTCAGGGCCGTCCGTAGCGGTCACCCAGCGCGACGGGGACGACGTCGGGTCCGCTGCGGCCCGATTCGCCCGCGCGGCGCTGGACCCCGCGCCGCTGCGCGGGTCTCGCCCAAACGGCATCATGCGAGGATGGCCCCATCGCGACCCTGCTGATCGTCCACCACACGCCGTCGCCGTCGATGCGGGAGATGCTCGAGGCGGTGCTGGCGGGCGCGCGCGACGACGCGATCGAAGGGGTCGAGGTGGAGGTCCGCCCGGCCCTGGGGGCGACCGTCAGCGACGTGCTCGCGGCCGACGGCTACCTGCTCGGGACGCCGGCCAACATCGGCTACATGTCCGGCGCGCTCAAGCATTTCTTCGATTGCGTCTACTACCCCGTGCTGGAGGCGACGGTCGGTCGCCCGTACGCGCTCTACGTCCACGGCGGCAGTGACGCGACCGGCGCGGTGCGATCGGTGGAGACGATCGTGACGGGCCTGCGCTGGAAGCGGCTGCGCGACCCGGTCACCGTGATCGGCACACCCGACGCGGTCGCCCGCGAAGCCTGCTGGGAACTCGGAGCAACGATGGCGGCCAGCCTTATGCCAGAGTCATGAAGTCACGAGACCGTCAGCTCGGCGGATTTCTGGAAACCACAACGCGGCCGTACTGTGGGCTTCCACGATCCCGTCGCAATCATTTATTGGTCGAGGTAGGTGAGGACGGCGAGTACTCGGCGGTGGTGATGGTTACTGGAGGGCGGTAGGTCGAGTTTGGCGAAGAGCGCGTTGATGTGGTTGCTGACCGCTTTCTCGGTGACGACCATGTGTGCGGCGATCCCGGCGTTGGAGCGGCCTTCGGCCATCAGGCGCAGGACGTCTCGTTCTCGGGGGGTCAGGGTGTCCACGGGGTCGCGCCGGCGCAGTAGCTGGGTGACGACTTCCGGGTCCATGACCGTGCCGCCGGCGGCGACCTGGTGGATCGCGTCGATGAACTGCCGGACATCGCCGACACGGTCCTTCAGCAGGTAGCCGACGGCACCGGCGCGGTCAGAGAGCAGTTCGCGGGCGTAGAGCCGCTCGACGTATTGGGAAAGGATCAAGACGGGAAGGCCAGGGGCCCGGAGCCGGGCGGCGATAGTGGCGCGCAGGCCTTCGTCGGTGAAGGTCGGCGGTAGGCGTACGTCGACGACGGCGACGTCGGGCCGGACGGAGACGAGCGCCTCAGCCAGTCGTGAGCCGTCGTCAACTGCGGCGACCACGTCGAGGTCGTATGCGGTCAGCATGCGGGTCAGCCCGTCGCGCAGCAGGAGTTGGTCTTCGGCGATCAGGACCCGCATGGCAACTCCATGTCCAGCACGGTGGGTCCGTCCGGGGGGCTGGAGATGCGCAGGGTTCCGTCGAAGGCGGACAACCGATGTTGGATGCCGCGCAATCCGGTGCCCTGCGATGGGTCGGCGCCGCCGTGGCCGTCGTCGCGGACTGTGATGCGCAGCGCGGCGCCGTTGTCAATGATGGCGACCTGGATGCGGCGGGTTCCGCTGTGCTTGATCGCGTTGGTCAGCGATTCGGCGATGACGAAGTAGGCGGTAGCCTCCAGGGGCAAGGCTAGGCGCCGGTCGAGGCTCAGGTCCAGCTCGATCGGGATGCTGCTGCTCAGAGCCAGGGCCTGCACCGCGTCGGCCAGGCCGCGGTCGGCCAGTACCGGCGGGTGGATGCCTCGCGCCAGGTCGCGCAGTTCGGACAGGGCGGCGCCGGCGTTGGCTTTCGCTTCGGCCAGCAAGGCTTCGGCGGCGGCCGGATCGGCCTTGATGACGTCCTCGGCCATGCCGAGGCTCATCGTCAGGGCAACGAGGCGCGCCTGCGCGCCGTCGTGGAGATCGCGTTCGACCCGGCGCAGTTCGGCGGCGGAGGCGTCGAGCGCGGCGTCCCTGCTGGCGGTCAGCCGGTCCGCCTGGGCGGCGAGCCGGACCGCCCAGGCGGAGAGCCGGGCGGTGGCGGCGGGGGCCAGCAGAACGCTCGCCAGCTGGGCCTGACCCGCGATGAGGTACTCAGGCAGGCGGTAGGCGACAACCACCAGCCCGGCGCCGACCGGCACGATCAACCACGGCAACGGACCGGAGCGGCCGGTGATCTCTAAGACCGCGGGATCAAAGGTCATGTGGGCGGGCAGAAGTGCGTTCAGCAAGGGGGCGGACAGGCACTCGGCAGCCGCCAACCACAGCCCGAGAGCCAATGGCACACAGCCTATACCGACCACGAACTGGCACAGTAACCAGGCCAGGTCGCGCCAGGTGGCCGGGTCGCTGATCAACGTACGGGTCCGGGCGAGCAACCCTTTCGGTAGCGGCGCGTAGGAGGATTCCACCCGCACACCCAGCACCATGGTGGCCCGGCGGCGCTGGAGGTCGGCCAGCCGACGTGTCAACCAGGTCACACCGATGAACAACAGGATGCCCAGACCCGCCGCCAGACTCGCCGGTAGCGACAGCACCGTCAGGTACAACAACACCGGCCCGGCCAGCCCGATGGCCGCGCCGGTTGCCAGCTCCCCGAGGTCGTGTGTGATCCTCCGCCGCACGGTGAAGATCCTTCCAGGCGGTCCAGCGGGCCCGAGTCAAGCGTCCTCCATCAGACAAGATCAACCTTAGGGCGGTCGCGGTTTCGGAGTCGATGGTCCGCATACCCGGATCTACCCAGGTGTTTGCACCTGGGTAGATCGAGGTGCGCAGGCCCTGGCCTGCGTCCTCCCAGACCAGCGAGCCTGAACGCCGCCGGATGGTGCGTACCGGACGTGCCTGGAATTTGATGAGGATGGACGTCATGCGGGCTGCGACTGCTCAGCTGAGGACAACGGGTCGAAGCGGGGAATCCGCGGTCCGGGGACCGGGCCGGCGCCGGTGGCGATTGGGGGTCGTGGCGGCTCTCACCGCACTTGTTCTCACCGGGTATGCGCTTCCGGCCGCTCCCGCACATGCGGCGTCGCCTGAAGTGGCTGCGACCGAGGTTTCCTTTGTTGGGCATGGCGGTGTGGTGTTGCACGGAACCGTAGTGGCCCCCGTGTCAGCCGGGCTGAGTGGTCCAGGCCTGGTCATGGTGCAAGGGGCGGGTAATCGTGGTCGGAAGGAGCTACTTCCCGAGGCCGAGGCATTCGCCCGGCACGGTATCGTCACCCTCATCTACGACAAACGGACAGTAGGCTACTCCCTGTTTCATCGGGACTATTCGGTACTGGCCGACGACGCGCTCGCCGGCGTGCGCCTGTTGCATTCGCGTCCGGATGTCGATCCGGCGCGACTCGGGATATGGGCGGAATCCGAAGGAGCCTTTTACGCGCCACTCGCGGCGAACCGCTCCACCGACGTGAGGTTTCTGATCACGGTCGGCGCGACCGGCCTGTCCCCAGCGATACAAACAGCCTGGGGATACGGCGAATTCCTCCGACACGCCGGGGTGTCCGGGTCGCTCCTGCACACGATGCAGGTGACCGGCGTTCGGATGGCGATCGGCGCGGGCCTGTTCCCCGAAGCGACCTTCGACCCGGTACCGGGCTGGGAACACCTTCGCCAGCCGGTTCTCACGGAGTGGGGGGAACTCGACCACGAAGCTGTCCCGGTGGAAAGCAGCCAGATTATCCGAGGGGCGCTGCGGCGCGGCGGCAACACCCATTACACGATCCGGTTCGTCCCCGGTGTCCGGCATAACCTGAACCTCACCGCTAACGGCGGATTCGACCGTATCCACAGCATCCCCACGAACTATGGCGACTTTGAAGCCTCCTGGATCGGCGGCCTGCCTCACACCGGCCCTGCCGGAGCCGGCCTCGCCCCGCGCGAGGATCGGCCCAGCCGAACACTGGCGCCGCTGGCCTGGTACGAGTCGCCCTGGCTCCAGCTCGCCGCCCTCATAATGTTTCTGGTCGGCTTCGCCGGATATCCGGTGACGGCCGTCATCCGCCGTCTCCGCGGCCGTCGTGGCGCGCCACTGGTACGGCGTCCCGTACGCTGGCTCGCCGCCGCCGGCCTGACAACCACCGTCGGCTTCCTCATGTACCTCTTCTTCATGCTGGCCACCGCCGCGAACATCATCGGACCCGTCTTCGTGGGTCGGCCGGCGCCCTGGCTCGTCCTGCAATTTCTTGCTGTCGTCACCGCCGTCGCCACCATCGCTACCGCGCTTTCGTGGCGACGTCACCGCCGTGACCTCACCCGCGCCAGCCACATCCGGCTCGGCCCCCCCGTAGCCGCCGGCCTGGTGTTCCTACCCTGGGCGGTCTACTGGGGCCTGCTTATCCCGTGACAGTCAGGTCGCCCCGACGGGCGGGGGGAGCGGATCGCGACCGGCCTGCGTTGGAAGCCTCGGCGTGATCCGGTCACACACCGTGATCAGCATGCTGGACGCCGCAGCCCGCGAAGGGGACCGCGCGGAGCCCGAGCCGCGCATAGACCGAGGTTGAGTACATCCCTCGCGACACTTCTTCGACCAGAACTCCCGTGAGGTTGTGGCGCCAGTAGCGAAGGTTGGAGAACGTGACGACGGATCCCGAGCTGAGGCGGCGGCTGATTGGCCGCTTTCGCGTGGCGGGGTGACCGCAGCACCGAGAGCCCGAGAGCCCGTGCCGACGTGTCGGGCTGGTTCCGCGATCCGGGTGCTGCTCGAGGGTCTCGCGCGGGGGCTGGCCGGCCTGCACCGCGCCGGCGGACCCACTGTGGTGCTCGGCCTGGAGTCCTCCGGCTTTCACTCGGCACACTCGTTGCCCGTGAGCTTCGGGTCGGGTTCGTCGCGATCCGCAAGGACCCGGAGCGTGTCGCGGACAGCGACCTCTGGCTCATGGCCACGACCCCGCCCTATTACCACGACCGGCACTTGACGCTGGGGGGTCCGCAGCTGCTTTCACCGCGCGATCACATGCTCCATGTCGACGACTGCATTGCCACCGGTGGCCAGGCGTATGCCGTGCGGGCGATGGTCGAGAAGGCGGCGGCCCGCTGGCTGGGCGCTGCGATCGTCGTCGACGCTCTGACGAGCCACGAGGTAGGCGACGGTCGGGCGGCCGTACGCGCTGTACGTCCACGGCGGCAACGACACGACCGGCGCGGTCCGCGGGGTCGAGACCATCGCCACCGGCTGAGGTGGAAGCGCCTGCGCGAGCCTCTCTCGATCCTCGGCGAGGTGGACGCCGCCGGCGCGCGAGGCCTGCTGGGAGTTGGGTGCCGCCGCTGTGGCCGGTTGACGACTGCGCCCGGCAGGACGGGATGAACTCAGCGGGTACTCGTCGCGTAGCCCGCCAACCCGCGCGGCGCGGGTAATCCACCGGTGACGGCACGAGCGTCGAGCGCCGGCGCGCTCGGTTCGTTCTGGACTCGGATGCGGAAAGCCTGCTGGTGGCGATTCCGGCGGGGCAGGTGATGCTGTCGGATCGGCGAAGGCGGTGGACGTGGCCGGTCGAGGTCGCGGAGTTTCACCTTGGCGCGTTTCCGGTGCCGCAAGCGACGTTTACGCAGGTCACCGGTGGCTGGCCGTGCGCGGCCCGAGGCGGCCGGCTGCCGGTGGAAGGCGCCTCCTGGTGGAGATGGTCCGGTTCCGCAACGCTCTGTCGGGCCAGGAGGGGACTGCCCCCCGCGTATCGGGCCGGTGCGGGTGAAGGTCGGGTCGAGTGGGACGTCGTCACCGGGCGGGTACCGACTGTCCACCGAGGCCGAGTGGAACGCCCTGCTGTGGTCCCCGGCTGGGATCTCAACCGGGCCAGGGGCTTTGTTGCCCCCTACCCGTTGACCCACCTGAACCTGCATGGACGCCGGCGCGCCGGCGGGTGGTGCCTCCGGTTCGACGTTCTCGTGGACCAACTCCTCCACCAAGCATCCGCGCTCCTATCATGATCTCGGCGTCGCGGGGATGGAAGCCCACCGGCGACTGGCGTCGCGGGTGCCCGGCAGCCACTGGTATTACGAGGGCGGCAACCTGCAGTGGGCCGCCGACGCCGACGAGCGCGCGCGCCTGCGGAGGAAGGTCGGCGGTGTCCTCGACTACGGATACGAGGCGCGCTGGCTGAGCCGGGCCGAGGTACTGCATCTCGAACCGGACATCGCCCCCGGGGAACTTCCCGCGGACGGGATCGCCTACTTTCCGCGCGAGGGATGGATCGAGCCGGCCCGCCTGATCGGCTACCTGCTCTCCAGTGCGGTATCCCGAGGGGCCGAGCTGGTGATCGGTGATGCGGTCATAGGCTTGGTCACCCCGGCCGGCACGGTGCGTGCGGTCCGACTTGCTTCGGGACGGCAGCTCTCCACGGACGCGGTCGTGAACTGTGCGGGGCCGCGAGCCGGCGCGATCGCCCGGCTGGCCGGCCTGGACCTGCCGATGCGCAACACCCGTGGCGTGCTCGTCTACACGTCCCCGGTCGCGGTTTCGGTGTCCCGTGTTGTTCACGCGCCGCGCGTCCATCTTCGTCCGGAGGGGGCCGGACGGCTGCTGCTGCACACCCACGAGATCGACGGCGCCGTGCGTGTGCCGGGCACTGGAGAGATCAGTGCCGACCCGTCGGCGGTCGAGAAGATCCTGGAGGCGGGCCGCGCGCTCTACCCGGGGATCCGGGCCGCGACGGTGGAAAGCATCCGTGTCGGTGAACGGCCCATTCCCAGGGACGGCCTCCCGGTGCTGGGCCGCGCGGTCGAACTACCCAACTTCCACTTCGCCGTCTCGCACAGCGGCGCGACCCTGAGCGTCCACGCGGGTGATCTGGTCGCCGCCGAGGTGCTTGGGGAGGACCGGGACGACGCCCTGGCCGCGTTCCGGTTCGAGCGGTTCCGCCCGGCGAGCCGATATGGGGAGCAACGGTGAGCACGGTCGTCCTGCACGGCGGCGATCTGGTCGATGGCCGGGGCGGAGACACGCGACGTTGCGTCGACCTCATCGTTGAGGGAGGCGCCGTCCGCGAGATCATTCCCTCGCGTCCCACCGAGGCGTACGGCACCGCCGACGAGATCGTCGACGGTGCCGGAATGCTCGTGATTCCCGGTCTCATCAACAACCACACCCACGGCACCGCGTATGGACCGCTGTTCCCCAGCGGGCATGTGGCCCTGCCGCGCGAGCAGGTGCTGGCCAATCTCGACCGACACCTGCTGGAGGGGACGACGACGGTGCTCTGCGTGGACGGCTTCGTCACCGCGGCGGACCTCGCCAGCACCGACGAAGCGCATCCGGTCAACATCGGGCTGGCCTCCTGCAACACCCCGGCATGTCTGAGGGCGGCGACAGTCGCGGACGGCGGCGGTCTCACCGAGGCGAACCGGATGTTCACCGCGCGTCGGGCCATCGGCGCCGGTGCGGTCGTGCTCGGCGAGATCGGGGCAGGGCATACCCTCGGCGGGGGTGGGGCGAGTTACCTATACATCCCAGCGGAGGTCGAGAGACGCACCGGAGTGACGATCACTCCACGGCAGGCGAACGGGCTGAAGAACGCGGTGCTGGGTCGGCACATCGCGGCGTCAGCGTTCGACCGGGACGCCGTCGAGCAGGCACTCGCGGCCGCTGGCCTGACCGGCAGACTGTCGGTCGAGGAGATACGCGAGCTCGTCTCGACCATCGTGCTGCCTGCGTTCGACGTCGCTCTGCGCGGGCTCGCCGAGGCGGCCGAGCAGGCCCGCGCGCTGGGTGTCCCGGTCCTGGTACACAACGCGGCCCCCTCGATGACCCAGGTCGCCTCCATCGCGAGGACGGACGTGGCGCTGATCGCCGGGCATTCCAACCATTCGAGCTTTGAGCTCCGTGAGGCTCTGGGCCACGCTGAACGACTCAAGGAGGCGGGCGCGATCGTGGATGTCTCCACGCTCGACACGTTCGGCGCCCGCCGCCTCACGACAGGCCCGGAGCTGCTCTACGCACTGCTCGGGGCGGGACTGGTCGACACGATCTCCACCGATTACGCGGGCGGACACCACGACCCGATCCTGCTGGCGATCGACCAGTCCGTCCGCGCAGGCGCCGTGAGTCTCCCGGCCGCGATCGCAATGGCGACCGCCAACGTCGCCGACGCCATTCCGGGTCTGGCTCCTCGGCGTGGCCGCGTCGTGCCGGGAGCGATCGCCGACCTGGTGGTGACGGATCCCGCGCGGCTGCACTCGGTGGATACGGTCATGATCGGCGGCGAGCTCGTTGTCCGAGCCGGCCGGCGCGTCACGCGCTGACCAGCGGGCCCCCGAAACGGGCGGAGGAACCATGGCGAAGCGAGTCACCATCGGCGACGTCGCCGCGCGTGCTGGCGTGTCCACCGCCACGGTCTCCCGTGTCCTCAACGGCGGAGCCGTCACGGAGACGACGGCTACCAGAGTGTGGGATGCGGTCACCCGTCTCGAATACACCCCCAACGCGCTGACCAGGGGCATCTTCGCCGGCCGCTCCAGCGCGCTCGGCGTTGTCATCCGTGACCTGAGTAGCCCCTTCTATCTCGGCCTCCTGCGCGGCATCGACGACGTGGCCGCCGCCAACGACAGCCTTGTCATGGTCGCCAACACCTTCCGGAACGTCGATCATGAGATCGACCTCATTCGGATGATGGACGAGCACCGGGTGCGCGGGCTCATCACGACGACCGACGAGAGGACCGACAGCCGTACCCGACACATGGCCGAGAACGGCACGCCCTGTGTGATCGTGGCGCGCACCGCGCAGGATCCGCCGTCCGGTCTGCACTCGGTCACTCTGGATCACGTCGGGGCCGGTCGCCTGATGGCCATGCACCTGATCGAGTGCGGGCGGTCGTCCATCGGTGTCGTCACCTCCGGGGAACGCCCATCCCAGATCGAGCGCGTCGCGGGGCTGCGGCGGGCTTGCACCCAACGAGGTCGGTCCCTGCCCGAGGACGCGGTGACCGTCGCGACCACGGAGGAGGAGGTCGACCGGGCCGTCGGCACTCTCCTCACCCGCGCGGCCGATCGACGCAGGCCGCTGGACGCGCTCACCTGCACGGCCGGCCGCCTGACCGTCGCCGTCCATGCGGCCCTGACCGCGCGAGGAATCGCCGTCCCCGACGACATCGCCTTCCTGACGATGGACGACTTCTCCTGGGCCCCCGCGCTCGGCATCACCGTGATCACTCAGCCCTCATACCAGATGGGCCGACGGGCAGCCGAACTCGTCGTGGACCCCCCCGCCGAGCCGGTCAGCATCGCCTTCGAACCGGCACTGGTCGCCCGCAGCTCCTGCGGCGAACGAGCCAAAGTGTGACCCGCACGACACCGTTTGCTATCCGTGCCTCGACGCTACGGAAAGGTCGACGTGGTCGTTGACGCCGTCGGCGGCGACTACGCCGCCCGTTCCCTGCGGACGCTGGTACCGGGCGGCGTCCTCGTCTCCCTCGCGCTCTCCGACACGCGGCCCAAGCGGAGAGGCCGCGCGACTCGGCGTCCGCCACCGGCTGATGCTGGTCGAGGCCGACCAGGCGGGGATGC
>JAMFSN010000105.1 GCA_026225295.1 Frankia alni | reverse complement strand
GAAGCTAAGCCTTTCAGCGCCGATGGTACTGCGTGGGGGACCACGTGGGAGAGTAGGACGCCGCCGGACAACCATTAGAGAGGGGCTACCCACACCCGGGTAGCCCCTCTCGCACGTCCGCCGCCAGGACAATGACACGTGAGATCGACGCCGCGCGCGTTGATGCCGGGTAGCGTCGGCCCGGTGCCCACGGAACCGACGCCCAGTCAGGCCGGGGCGAATGCCCCCGCAGCTGGCGCTGTCGGCAAGCGCGACGCCGCCCCGGCCGAGGCCGCTGCCGGCCCCGTAACCGTGGGCGTCGACGCGCGCGGCGTGGTTGACGCCCTGACGGTCGCGGGCCGAATCGGTCCGTTCTTCGCGGTGGTCCTCTCCCGGAACGGACCGGGCTGGGTACCGCTCGACGACCTGGTCAACGACCCGCGGGTCCTGGCCGAGCGGGTCGAAGCAGCGCGCGTCGTCATCGCCCGGTCGGCCGGGCAGCCGCCGGAGTCGGTCGAGCCGCGGGTGGCCGCCTCGATCGTCTTCCTCGGCATTGCCGCCCGCCTGATCTCACCGCCGCTGGCCACGACGGCCCTTACGGGAATTGTCCCGAGGTGGGCCAGCGGCCGGCTGTGGATGCGACCGGTAACCGGTGGGCCCTGGCCGCTGGCCGCCGAAGCGACAACCGGGGATCTCGTCGAGGATCTGGACAGTGCGGCCGGACGTGCCGAGGCGATTGACCGGTTGTTGGCGACGGTGGTGGGTGACGTTATCCACCCCGTGCTCGACGCGGTCGGGGACCAGTTCCGGGTTTCGGGGAAGATCCTGGCCGGGAATGTCGCCTCCGGCCTGGCCGGTGCCGTCGGGCTGCTGGCCGCCGCCCGACCGGACCGGGCGCACCTGGCGTACGGGCTCGCCGAGGGGCTCCTCGGGTCGGGTCTCCTGCGGCATGCGGGCGTCTTCGTTCGCTCGACACGGGCTTCGGAGCGACGACCAACCTTCGTCCGCCGTTCCTGCTGCCTGTTCTACCGGGTCCCCGGCGCGGGTACCTGCGGTGACTGCGTCCTGACCGCGCCCGCGGAGGCACGGGCCCCCCGGCCGACGTGACGCGCGGCCTCGGTCGCGCCTGGTCGCTGCGGCCTGACCCGAACGCCAGGCCATCCGGATCGGCACCGGTGCCCCGGTATCGACCAATCCGAAGGCGGAGGTGTACGGCGACGGTTGCGGGGCACCCCGAAAGAATCGAACGGCGTCCACCAGATGTCTTGAATTCCGAGGTCAGACATGGCAGACGAAACTGTCCACGCTCCCGGCGCCCCCGGCGACGCGTCAGCCGGCGAGCTGGTGAGCCAGCTCTCCGACCAGGTAAGTCGCCTGGTCCGTGACGAGTTGAAGCTTGCCCAGGCCGAGCTGAGCAGCAAGGGAAAGAAGGCGGCGATCGGCGGCGGCCTGTTCGGTGGCGCCGGGGTGGTCGGGGTCTTCGCCGTCGGGACGCTGGTCGCCTGCGCGGTGCTCGGTCTGGCGACGGCGCTCTCCGCCTGGCTGGCCGCGCTGACCGTCGGCGCGGTCCTGCTGATCGTGGCGGGCGGCCTGGCCCTGACCGGCAAGAAGGAGGTCAGCGCGGCCACGCCGCCGCTGCCCGCCGAGGCTATCGATGGCGTGAAGCAGGATGTTCGCACGATCAAGGAGGCCCGGCAGCGATGACGGAGTCAGCTACTGTGAGTGACGACCCGACCGATCCCGACGAGATCCGGGCGGAAATCGCGCAGACCCGCGCCGAGCTCGGCGAAACGGTCGATGCCCTGGCCGCCAAGCTCGACGTGAAGAGCCAGGTCAAGGCCAAGTCGTCGCAGGCGAACCAGAAGGCGTCGGAAGTCGCCGCCCAGGCTCGCACCAAAGTCACCGAGGCGACGGCCCCGGCCCGCCAGAAGGCCGGTGACCTGACCGAGCAGCTCAACCAGCGCACGGGTGGCAAGGTCGACGTGGCCAAGGGCAAGGCCGGCGATGCCACGGCGACCGTGAAGGCCAAGCCCAGGGCGGCGGCCGGTAGCGCCGCTGGCGTGCTCGCCGCGTTGTGGCTGCTGCGCAGGAGGCGGAAGTGAGCAAGGGTGCGAAGCTGGCCTACAAGCCGGTCGGACTGCTCGGTGGGGTCCTGGCCGCCGCGCTGCAGGGTGCGGTCTTCGCGGCCACCAGGACCGCGATCGACCGGGCTGGCGCGAACGGCTTCCGCCGCCTCACCGGGGCCTGGCCCGGAGACTGAACAACCCGGCACCGCCCGTCCGCGCCGTCGTCCGGCCGATCGCCGGGGGCGCCTCACGCCGGCGCCGCCCGCCGGGCGGTAGTGGTCGACGATGGCGGCCTTCGGCCCGGTCGCGACCAGCGCGTCCCCGAGTTCCGCGTCGACGGCGCCCAGCGGCGCGCCGTCGATGGTCCGTGACAGGGTGGGACGCCCGGCCGCGCGCCCGAGCGCGGCGGAGCTGAAAGGGTGCGCCCCGACATGTCCGAGTGGCAGCTCATCCGACTCGACCGCAGCGAGGACGGGGTCCGGGTGCTGACCCTGGACGACCCGGACCGGCACAACGCCATCAGCGTGGCCATGCGCGACGAACTGGTCGACTGCGCGGCCGGGCTGCGGGCCGATCGGGAGGCCCGCGTGCTGGTCGTCACCGGCGCCGGCCGGTCGTTCTGCTCGGGGGCCGATCTGGTCGAGGTGCTCGGCGGGCCGGAGCGGGACGTCGTGGCCATGCGCGACAGTTTGCGGGACGTGTACGCGAGCTTCCTCGAGCTCCGGGCGCTGCCGATTCCGACCATCGCGGCCGTCCAGGGTCATGCGATCGGCGCCGGACTCAACGTCGCCATGAGCTGCGACATCCGGCTGGCCGGCCCGGGGGCCAGCTTCGGCGCGACCTTCACCCGGATCGGCCTGCACCCCGGAGGCGGCTGCACCTACTTCCTGACCAGCGCGTTGGGACCGCAACGGGCGTTGAGCATCCTGCTGGACGGGGCCACGTTGACCGGTGCGGAGGCGGTCCGGATCGGGCTGGCCCTCTCGCTGCACGACGATCCGCTGGCCGAGGCGTTGTCGATGGCCCGCCGGTTCGCCGCGGTGCCCCGGGAGCTGGCCCGGGACATCAAGGCGACCGTCCGGCTGGCGGAAAAGGGCCTGGACGCGTCGCTCGGATACGAGACGTGGGCCCAGGCGGCGACCGCGACCCAGCCCCGGATCTGGGAAACGCTGCGCGGCCCGCGCGGCTGACGGACCTCGTGGCCCACTAACCGTCATGGTCGGTTCGGGGTGACCTGCGGCCTGTGAGGGTCCTCATACCGTGACGGATGGTTCACAGCGGTATCGGCCTTTGTGTGACCGGTGCCACTGTATTTCAGCTTTAACTGGGGCTATTTCGTGGTCCACCTCACGGGTGGTTGCCTTTGCTGGCGAGAACCGTTGGCGGTGCGGCGCATGTCACGGTGACGATCGGCAGTCCATCGTTCATTGTTGGAGTCGGGAAAAGGAAGCGCTGAAAGCGCGATGCTAATCGCGGCCGGCGACACCGACCCATGGAGAGGGAGTCGACCATGACTGAAGGCACCGTCACCCAGCTGCGGGCCGCGCTGGCCAGCGCGGACCGGCCCCTGCGGGCCCGCGCGCTCGCCCGCGACCTGGGTCTGCGTCCCGCCGACGTGACTGCGCAGTTAAGGCTCCTGCAGGACTCCGGTGACGCCGCCTCCCGCGACCGGCGCTGGGTGGCCGCGGCCGCCTCCGCCGCCGCCTGACCAGAGCGCCACCTGAGCACGGCCCGGGCCACCTGAGCTGCGGCCCGGCCTCGGCATGAGCACCCCGCCGGGTGAGATCCGACCGGCCCTGGTCCGAATCGCACGACGGACGCCTCCGGCACTGCCTCTTTCGTCTCCGTCGACCGATCCCGTCGACCGGATCCGGGACCCCGCCCGCGCCCGTCGCGGTGACGTTCATCTCGTTCCCGGCGGCCGGCGCCCCGGCCGCCCGGAGCGCTGGATTATCAACAGGAAGATCGGGGAACAGCGCGAGTGTCAGATCATGATATTTCGCGAAAGGGGCGCCCGCGTGCCGGGACGGAAAGCTCTCCACCGCCGCCTGGTCGCCTTACCGACGGTGCTGCTCGTCGCGGTGACGCTGGTCGCCTGTGGCATCCCGGGCAAGAAGGCTCCGGCGACCCGGTGCGGTACCTCCAAGCCGCCGGCGTCCTCGCTGGCCAAGGGGGCGGCGTCGGCCGGCGGGTCGTCGGCGGCGAGCGCGGCCGACACCACCGGCCGGCCCCACAATCACAGTGATGACGCGCTGATCATCGGGGATTCGGTGGTCGCCGTCGCGGCCCGGGCCACTCCGGCGGTCGGCACGTCCAAGATCGAGCTGCTCGGCTACGCCGGCGAGGAACCCTGCCAGTACACCGCGACCCGCCCGACCCGCCTGAGTCTCGACTGGAACAACACCAACCGGCCGAAGACGATCGTTCTCAACTGGAACGGGAACAACCCGCGCCGCCTGAGCGGTAAGGCGTTGGTGGCCTCCTACCGGACCGATCTGAAGGCCGACATCGAGTGGTACCTCTCGCAGGGGGTTGCCAAGGTCGTCCTGGCCGCCGCCATCCCGGCGGCCTTCAACAACGCGAAGAAGGAAGTGTCGTGGACGAGTTCCACGGCCGCCAAGCCCGGCTACATGCTCGGGAACTCCCACTTCAACGACATGTACCGGAGCCTCGCCCACAACTATCCGGGCAAGGTGTTCTATTCGGAGGCCGCGGCCCGGGCCATCCATCCGGGGATGAACTTCAGCACCACCTTGAACGGTCATGCCTGCATTGCCGACTACATCCACGAGACCCCGTACTGCGCCAAGATCTACTCGACGGCCCTGCAGACGCTGGCCGGCGGAATCGAGTAACCCGGCCCGCCGGGCCGGGTGGGCCCGAGGGTCAGCGGGGGCCGCGCGACTCGGTCGCCAGATAGTGCCGGATCGCCTCCCGGGTGGTGGCCGGGGGCGGCGCGGCCCGGCGGCGTGGTCGCGGGGGCGGCCCCGGCTCCGTCCCGGGATTCGACGCCGCCTCCACCCACGCCCGCGGGTCGATGGGACGCAGGGTGGCGTCGCCATCGAAGATCATGACCAGTTGGCCGGGCCGGGCGTCGCCTTCCCAGGTCCCGTCGCCGTGCCGGATGTAGATCTCCCGCCCGTACACGGCGAACCGGAGCGCCGTGGGTGGCTCCGCCGCACTCGCGTGCAACCACTGGAGCTGGGTGCGGATCCGGCGGGAACTGATCCCCGCCCGGCGCAGGGCCGCGATGATCCGTAGCTGGGCCATCTCGCCGTCCTCGGGGGCGAGGAGCCCGCTGCGTCGCCAGGATCCGACCTGGCGCGAGGTCATCCCGACGTCCCTGCGGTCCACCCCGCCAGTGTGCCGGGCGGCGGGTGCGCGCCCGCCGCCGATCCCGGGACTTCGCGGCGGCCGGCGGCGTGGATAGGGTGCGAAGATGCGGAGTCGTCGGTGACCCGCGACGTCGAGGCGGCCAACCGGCGGATGCTGCGGGCCCGGGACGCGATGGACCGGGACTTCGCGACCGCGCTCGACATCGCCACCCTGGCCCGCATCGCGATGGTTTCGCCGGCCCATTTCATCCGGGAGTTCCGGGCCACCTTCGGGGAGACGCCCCACCGGTACCTGCAGCGGCGGCGGGTCGAGCGGGCAATGGCCATGCTGCGGGAGTCCGACCGCAGCGTCACCGACGTCTGTTTCGCCGTCGGGTTCGCGAGCCTGGGCACGTTCAGCCGCACGTTCCACGCCATCGTCGGGGAATCGCCGACCGCCTACCGCCGCCGGGTGGCGGTCGTTCCCGTTCCGACCTGCTTCGGGATGGCCTGGCGGCGACCGGGCAGTTTCGGAGAAGCCCGGGGCCGGGCCGCTCGGTAGCGTGACCGGCATGTTCACCGCGATAACCCACTCATCGGTTTTTGTGCTCGACCAGGACGAGGCGCTCGACTTCTACGTCGGCAAGCTCGGGCTGGAGGTGGTGGCCGACTTCGACCTGGGTTTCATGCGCTGGTTGACGGTCTGCGTCCCGGGCCACCCGGACCGGGAGATCCTGCTGGAGAAGGCGGGCCCGCCGGCCACCAGCGAGGAGTCGGCCGCCCAGGTCCGCGACCTGCTGACCAAGGGCGCGCTGGGGCTCGGCTTCATCCTGACCACCGACGACTGCCGCAAGACCTACGAGCAGCTCAAGGCGAGCGGGGTCGAGATGACCCAGGAGCCGATCGACCAGCCCTACGGGATCGACTGCGCCGTGCGGGACCCGTTCGGCAACCACATCCGCATCTCCCAGCTGGCGGCCGACCCGGCCGCCGTGCCCGACGCGGTCCGCGAGCGCTGGCCGGCCGACGCCCCCGCCGACCACTGACCGCCCCCGCCGACCAGTGACCGCCCCGCCAACCACTGACCCGAACGACCGGCTGACCGGCGACCGGTGGCCACCACCCCGGCGCTGGGGTCCGGGATGCGGAGGGGGCTCGATGAGGTCGACGGACCGCCGCTCACGCGGCCGGCTCCGGCTGGTGGGTGGCGCGTGCGCGGTCGCCCTGGCCGCATTGGTGCCGGCCGGCTGTTCCGGCTCCGCCGCGGGCGCCCCGACGGCGGCCGGTTCGCGCTCACCGGCCGGTCCGCGGCCGGCCACCGGGTCGCGCCCGCCGGGGTCGCCGACGGTCGGCGCGGACGGGCCGGTGGCGAGCTGCGCGCATCGCTCGCTCCGACTCTGCCTGGACTTCGAGGGCACGGCGGTCGGCGCGGTCCCGGTCGGCTGGCGGGCCACCGGGCCGGTGGCCGTCACGGCCGGCCAGGCCCGGGAGGGGCGGCATGCGTTGGAGGTCGGTCTGATCGCCCGGGGGCCGCGCATCATCACCACCAGCCTGACCGGGCTGGGGGCGGCGGCGGGCGAGCAGTGGGGTCGGATCTGGTTCAAGGTCCGGGTGCCGGCGCCGTATTCAGCGACGCAGATCCTGCATTCCACGATGGTCGCGGAACGGGCGGTGAGCCCGCTGCACGGCGATCCGATCGAGGTCCGACCGGTCGGTATCGAGGGCGGCCACGACGGCCAGCCCGATTTCCAGTTCCTGTACAACGTCCAGCCGGGGTCGAAGCGACGGGAGTTCGCCACCCTGTCCCCGTTCGACTGGTCCTACGATTCGGCCTGGCACTGCGCCGAATGGCAGCTGTCGTCCGGCCAGCAGAGCTACCGCTTCTTCATCGACGGTCGGGAGGTCACCTCCATCCGCCTGGACAACGGCCCGGGGTCCTTTGCGGGGACCGAGATCCCGGCGACCTACCGCTCGATCTCGATCGGCTGGACGAACTACCGCACGGCGGCGGTCAACGGGTTCGCCGGTTTTCAGGCCTGGATCGACGACGTCGCGCTGAACACCAGCCGCATCGGCTGCGGCTGAGACCGCCCGGGTCGGTCGGGCCGCACCTCGGCCGCCCGCGGCCGGCCTGGTCAGGCGCAGAATTCAACGTACCCACCGCGGCCACCGGACCGGTGCGTCGGCGCCGGTCGGCGAGGGATCTTTCCGGTCCGTCCCGCGTGCGAGAGTGGTGACGTGGAAGTGGGGATCCTCGGCCCGCTCGAGGTGCGGGGCGATGACGGTCGAAGGATCGACATCGCCGGTGCCCGCCTGCGCGCCCTGCTGATCCGGCTGGCGCTCGAGCCCGGCCGGCCGGTCGGCGGGAGCGCGCTCGTCGAGGCGGTGTGGGGCGAGGGACCGCCGGTCGAGGCGGCCGGGGCGCTGCAGACGCTCGTCTCGCGCCTGCGGCGGGCGCTGGGGGACGTGACCCGGGTCGCCCATTCGCTGGACGGCTACTGCCTGGCCGTCCGCCCCGACGAGGTCGACGCCCACCGGTTCGAGCGCCTCGCCGCGACCGGGGCCGCCGCGGTGCGGGCCGGCCACCTTCCTGAAGCAGCCGGGCAGCTGGCCGCGGCCCTCGCGCTGTGGCGCGGCCCGGCGCTCGGGGCGGCCGACGCCGGCCCGGCCGCCGCGGCGCACGCGACCCGCCTGGAGGACGCCCGGTTCACCGCCATCCTCGACCGGGCCCGGGCCGACCTGGGTCTCGGTCGCCCGGCCCGGGCCGTCGCCGAGCTCGACGCCCTGGTCGGCGGGCACCCGCTGGACGAACGGCTGGTCGGCGCGCTGATGAGGGCCCTGGCCGCCAGCGGCCGATCGGCCGACGCCCTGCACCGGTACGGGCAGCTGCGGGCCCGACTGGCCGACGAGCTCGGCGTCGATCCGTCCGCCGAGCTGCAGGCCGTTCATCTGGCCGTGCTGCGGGGCCGGCCGGCCGCCCCCGCGGCCCCGCCGGTCCCAGCGACACCGCTGCCGGACGGGGTACCGCCCGCCGGCGCGGCCGCGGCCGCCGGCCCGGCCGGACCGGTGCCCCGGAGCAACCTGCGGGTCCACCTGACCAGCTTCGTCGGCCGGGACGACGAGGTGGCCCGCATCGCCCGGTCCCTGCGCGACGGGCGGCTGGTCACGCTGGTCGGCCCGGGCGGCGCGGGCAAGACCCGACTGGCCGGCGAGGCCGTGGCCCGAATCGTCGACGAGGTGCCCGACGGGGTGTGGTTCGTCGAGCTGGCGTCGGTCACCGACCCGGCCGACCTGGCCCAGACCGTCCTCGGCTCGCTCGGGCTGCGCGAGACGAGCCTGCTCGAGCGGCCGACCCAGCGGACCGCCAGCGACGCGGTCAGCCGCCTGCTGGAGGGGCTCGCCGACCAGCAGGCCGTCATCGTCCTGGACAACTGCGAGCACCTCATCGAAGCGGCCGCCGACCTGACCGACCGGCTGCTGTCCCGGTGCCGCGGCCTGCGCATCCTGACCACCAGCCGCGAGCCGCTCAACATCCTGGGGGAGGCGCTGCTGGTGGTGCCGCCCCTCGCCCAACCCGAGCCCGACGCCACGCCGGCCGTCGCGGTGCGATCCCCCTCGGTGCGGCTGTTCGCCGACCGGGCCGTGGCCGTCAGCCCCGATTTCGTCGTCGACGCGACCACGGTGGCGCCGGTGATCGAAATCGTGCGACGGCTGGACGGCCTGCCGCTGGCCATCGAGCTGGCCGCGGCCCGGCTCCGGACGCTGCCGCTGGCCGAGATCGCCGAGCGGCTGTCCGACCGGTTCCGCCTGCTGACCGGGGGGAGCCGCACGGCGCTGCCCCGCCACCGCACCTTGCGGGCGGTCGTCGAGTGGAGCTGGGACCTGCTCGAGGAACCCGAACGGCTCCTGGTCGAACGGCTGGCCGTCTTCCCGTCGGGCACCACGACCCGCAGCGCGACCGCCGTCTGTTCGGGTGACGGGGTGCCGGCCGACGAGGTCGCCGACCTGCTCGCGTCGCTCCTGGACAGGTCGCTGCTGCAGCCGGCGGCCGGTGGCACCCGGCAGCGGATGCTCGAGACGATCCGCGAGTACGGGCTGGAGCGCCTGGCCGGGCGGGGTGAGCTGGCCGACTGGCGGGCCCGGCACGCGGCGTTCTTCGCCGAGTTCCTGCGGACCGCCGAGCCGCACCTGCGCCGGGCCGAGCAGCTGGACTGGCTGGCGCCGCTGACCGCCGAACGCGACAACATCCTGGGCGCGTTGCGCTTCGAGTGCGAGCGCGGGGACGCGGACGCCGCGTTGAGTATCGCGATCGGGCTCAGCAGCGTGGCGATGCTGCTCGGCAACCACGCCGACCTGGCCGGCTGGGTCCGCGAGGCGCTGGCGGTGCCCGGCGGCGCACCGGATCTGCGGGCGGTCGGCGAGGCGCTCTACGCGGTGAACTCGACCACGACGGCCATGAGGCTGCCGGCGGACGACGTGGCGGCGAACTTCGCCCGGCTGGGGGAGATTGCCGTCCGGGTCGCGCCGATCGAGGTGTCCGCCTTCCCGGTGCTCGGGCTGCTGAAGCCGGTGCTGGCCATGTTCAGCGGCAACCCCGAGCTGACCGCGCGCTCGATCGCCGAGGCGCGGGCCGGGAGCGATCCCTGGGTGGCGGCCGCCGTGCTGGCGTTCCGGGCCAACATCGCCGAGAACGACGGGGACGTCGAGGCGATGCGGGCCGACACGGTCACCGCGCTGGCCGAGTTCCGCGCGCTCGGCGAGCGCTGGGGGACGGCCAGCACGCTGCGGACGCTGGCCCAGCTGCACACCCTCGACGGCCGGCTGGACGACGCGGCCGCCGCGTACGAGGAGGCGCTGGCCCTGATGGACGAGATGGGCTCGCGGGACGACGAGATCATCCTGCGGATCCGCCTCGCCGACCTGGCCATCCGCCGGGGGGACGTCGCGGCCGCCCGCGCTCACGTGCGGGCCGCCCGGGGCGACAGCCAGAGCCGGGGATCGGCGCTCGAGGAGATCCTCACCCTGTCGATGGAGGGCGAGCTGGCCCGCTACACCGGTGACGGGCCGGCCGCCCGACAGCTGCAGGCCCGGGCCCTGCGCCGCCTGGAGGGGATTCCGTCGACGCACCCGATCCTGGGTCACGGCAACGCGCTGGTGCGGTTGTCCCTGGCCCGGCTGGCCGCCGACGCCGGCGACCTCGTCGAGGCCGCCGACCAGCTGCGGCAGTCCTACGACGCGGCCGTGCTGACCAGGGACATGCCGATCGTGGCGACCGTCGGGGTGGCCGTCGGCGATCTCGCGGCCCGGACCGGCCAGCCGGTGGCCGCGGCCGAGATGCTCGGGGCGAGCGCGGCGCTGCGCGGTGGGGACGACGCCACCGCGCCGGACGTCGCCCCGGTCACCGCGCGGTTGCGCGACGAGCTGGGCGACGACTTCGGGCCGGCCTACCGACGGGGTCAGGCGCTCGGGCGGGACGCGGCGATCGCGCGGCTGGAACCCCCGCGCCGGCCGGCCGCCGGGGCGGCCCGGGCTGACCCGCCCGTCGGCTGACCGACCCGTCGTCCGGAGCACCGGTCAGGCATGGCGGGCGTAGCCCCGCAGCGCCAGCGGCACGAACACCACCAGCAGGGCCGCCATCCAGGCGAACGTCCAGGCCAGGTTCGAGCCGACCGGGCCGCCGAGCATCAGCCCCCGGACCGCGCCGACCAGGTGCGAGATCGGGTTGACTTTGACGAACGCCTGCAGCCAGCCCGGCATGGTCGAGGTTTCCACGAACGTGCTGCTGCCGAACGACAGCGGCAGGACCAGCAGGAACATGATTCCCTGGACCGAGCCCGACGTCCGGGCCTTCATCCCGACGAACACCGAGATCCAGCAGAAGCACAGCGCGAACGCGATCGACAGGGCCAGCGCGGCGATCAGCGACAGCGGATCGGTCGCGATCCGGAAGCCCATCACGTAGCCGAAGCCGACCAGGATGACGCACAGCAGCAGATACCGGGCGAAGTCGGCGATCACCGCCGCCACCAGCGGCGCCGAGCGGGCGATGGGCAGCGACCGGAACCGGTCGAAGACCCCCTTCTCGATGTCGGCCTTCAGGTTCTGGCCCAGCGCGATGCTGCCCAGGGCGACGGACTGACCGAGCATGCCCGGCAACAGGAATTCCAGGTACTGGTGGCGGGATCCGCCGCTGATCGCGCCCCCGAAGACGTACGCGAAGAGCAGCAGAAAGGTGACCGGCTGCAAGGTGACGTCGATGAACTGTTCGGGGGTGCGGATGGTCTTGATGAGGTTCCGGCGGGCCAGCACCAGCACGTGGCGCAGCGCTCGCGGCCCGGTCGGGCGGTCGCCCTCGGCGGTGGTGGGCGCGCTTACCGACAGCTCGGCGGGCGCGGTGGTGGTCAGGGTCATGCCACGGGCTCCTTCTCGGTGGTCCGGTCGGTGGACTGGTGCGCGGCCTCGGAGCGGCCGGTGAGGCTGAAGAAGACCTCGTCGAGGCTCGGCAGGTGCAGGGACAGCTCGGTCACCCGGATGCCGGCCGAGCGCAGGGCGGCCACCACGTCGGGCAGCACGTCGTCACCTTCGACGCTGACAGTCAGACCGTCGCGGCCCTCCTCGGCCGGTTCGCCGTGTCCGATGACGGCCAGCAGGCGGCGCAGTTCGTCGCGCTGGCCGAGGTCGGCCGGGCGGACGCTGAGGCGTTGACCGCCGAGGACCCGCTTCAACTGGTCGGGAGGGCCGCCCGCGATGACCCGACCCCGGTCGATGACGGTGATCTCGTCGGCCAGGGCGTCGGCCTCGGCCAGGTACTGGGTGGTCAGCAGCACCGTCGAGCCGTCCGCGACCAGGTTGCGGATGACCCCCCACATGTCCTCACGCTTGCTCGGGTCCAAGCCGGTGGTCGGCTCGTCGAGGAAGATCACGGCCGGCCGGCCGACCAGCGAGGCGGCCAGGTCGAGGCGTCGCCGCATACCGCCCGAGTAGGTCTTGGCCATCCGGTCGGCCGCTTCGGTGAGGTCGAACCACTCGAGCAGTTCCCGGGCCCGCCGCCGGGCCTCGACGCCCCGCAGGTCGAGCAGCTGCCCGATCATGACCAGGTTCTGGGTCCCGGTCAGGTCGTCGTCGACGGACGCGTACTGGCCGGTCAGTCCGATGTGTTCCCGGACCCGGCGGGGGTCGGTCCGCACGTCGAAGCCGGCCACGGTGGCCTGTCCGGAGTCGGCCGCCAGCAGGGTGGCCAGGATGCGGACGGCGGTGGTCTTGCCCGCCCCGTTGGGGCCGAGCAAGCCCAGCACGGTGCCCTCCCGGGCCGCCAGGTCGACGCCGGCCAGGGCCTGGTTGTCGCCGAAGCGCTTCGTGAGCCCTTCGGCGTGGATCGCGAATGTCATGGGCCGACTGTGCCGGCCGGCGCTGTCAGCCGGCCGTCATCGCGCTGACACGCCTTTGACGGGGCGCGTCAGCGCGATGATCGCGGTCCGGTCCGGTCCGCGCGGCACAGCGGTCGCGCCGTCAGCCCGGATCGGGCCAGCCGACGCCACCACCTGCGGTCCGACCCGACCTCCCGCCGCAAGTGACATCGTCTCCGGATCGCCCGACGCCGGTTGACCCGCCCACTTGCGGATTCCGGTCTGGATGCCGGCCGGTGTCACTGTCAGCGGGCGCGGTGGTCTTCGCTGGCCATGCCGGTGGCGGTCTGGTGGGTAGGTGTCATCGTCGACACGCTTTTGATCTTCGTTGGCGATGCCAGTTCCTGGCCTGCGCGCTGATGACGGTCGGTTCCGGGCTCGGTCAGGTCGTGCTCCGGCTGGCGGCGCCGTTGGGGCTGACCGCGCTCTGGACCGGCCGGCCCGAACCCGCGCCGGGTCCGGGGCCGGCCGGGGCGGGTACCGGGGCCGGATCGCCGAACCGCCAGCCCGGGACGATGTTGCGCCGGTAGAAGGACCGGTATTCCCGGATGGCCGCGCCGTCCGGCTTCACCGACAACGGCTTGTCCGGCATCCGCATCCAACGCAGAACCTCCATGTCGGAGTAGTAGTTCCACCGGATGATGAACCACATGAGCCGGCCCAGGGCCCGGTTGAGCGGGCCGAAGAAACGATCCGGCCCGATCTTGCGGACCCCGATCCGCCAGGTGAAGATGAAGAGCCCCTCGCGGATGGGGGTGCCCCCGGTCAGGACGGTCAGCGGCGGGGTCAGCCGGTCGATCGTCGCGTTCTTCTGCGTCCGGTACACCCCGACGCACGGCGCCGCCATCTCGCCGAAGGCGTGCGGGTTGAACAGCCGTTGCAGTTGGCCGCCTTCGGTTCCTTCCCGGGGCCGGAGGCGGAACTCGAACCGGCGGCCCTCGTTGGTCAGAACGTCGTATTCGACGGCCGTCATGATCTTATGGCTGTACGGGAAGTGGTAGGAGTCGACGATGTGTTCGGAAATGGGCAGCAGATCCCCACGCCCGATGTAGACCTGACCTTTGATGCTGAGGTAGCGGTCCGAGTCGAAGTACGACAGGTCCACGAACTCGCCGGCTGGCCCGGGGCCGTACCAGAAGTAGATGTTGCCGGCCCGTTCGATGACCGGGACCGAGAACTGGCGGGCCCGTTTCGAGATGCTCGCCGTCGGTACCCGGGGCGCCACCGCGCACCGGCCGTCGGTCTCGAATTCCCACGCGTGGAAGCCGCACACCAGGCGCTCGCCGGCGACCGTACCGCACCGGCCCAGGTCCGCGCCCATGTGACAGCACTGGCTGTCGACCATGCCGACCTTGCCGCTGGCCGTGCGGAAAAGCGCGAACTGGCGCGACATGAACTCGACCGGGATCGCCTTCCCAGGTTTCAGATCCTCGCCGAAACGGGCAAAATACCAGCCGGTCGGGTAATCGGAGCGCTGGTGTTCGCTTACCGGCTGATTCGCCAGCAGGGTTCTGTCATAGGATTTCAGTCGTTTCTTGCGTGCCGACACGACTACCTCTCTGCACCTCTTCGCCGCGATCAGGACCGGTGTTCTACCGCACCCCCCGGGCGTCCCGGGTTTGGTTCATGGTCATTGTTATCGGCGGCCGGACGGTTGCGCAGCACCTTGTGAAAAACTGCCTTCGCGGTATTTGCCGTTCCTGGCGCGCGGACACCGTGGTATGCAGCTGACCATCGGCCCCGACTTTGTGACGGGCCGTGACCGACGGGCGGACGGGGAGGTGCCGCGACCGGACTGCGCGGCGGGCCGGGGTGCGCGGCCGGCCGGCGGAAGCCGCTACTCGGGCTGGTCACGGGCGACAGTGCCCCCGGCGATCACGGCCAGTTCGGGATGGGCCCGGTCGTCGGGGTCGGGCGCGGCGAACGCCCGGCGGGTGGTCGGAATGGTGAGTGCCGCGAGCAGAGCGACGAACGCGGCGGCGGCGAGCATCGTGAAGCCGTTGGTGTAACCGGATTCCTTCGGCGGGCCCCCTGACCGGGTTCCGGCGGTGACGATGCTGGCCATCAACGCCGTGCCCCCCGAGCCGCCGATGGTCCGGAGGTTGGCGTTCATTCCGCTCGCGACGCCGGTCTGTTCGGCGGGGACGAACATCACCACCAGGCTTGACATGGCCGAGTAGACCAGTCCGAGACCCAGCCCCAGCACCGCGGCCACCATCACCATGATCAGCGGGATCCGGAACAGCCAGTGGAGGTCGAGGGCGTCCACGATCGGACCGGCCAGGACGACGCCCAGCCCGGCCCCGACGGCGATCAGGGCGGCCAGGATGCCGACCGCCCGG
>JAMFSN010000104.1 GCA_026225295.1 Frankia alni | reverse complement strand
CGCCGTCGCCGCCGCCACCGGCCTACACGTCTCCCGCCTCGACGGCACCCCCCTGCACTACAACCAACCCAACCCCTACCTCCCCGACCTCCTCATCTGCCGCCCCGAACTCACCGACGCCGTCCTCAACACCCTGCGGAACACCTGACCGGCGTTCACGGGCGTCCCTTGCTCCCGGCGGACCGGTCGTCGGCGAACTGGTCCGGGACCCACTCCGGAGCCCGCTTCTCCATGAAGGCGCGCATGCCTTCACGGGGTTCCGGCGACTGCTCGAGGGACCAGAACATCGTCTGGTAATCGATGAGTCCGTAGCGCTCGTTGAGCATGCGCTTGACGTGCGTACGAGCGGCCGGCCCGGTCTGCAGGATCTCCCCGACGGCCTGCACCGCGGCTTCCCGCAACTGGTCGTGGGGGACGACCCGGCTGATGAGTCCCAGCCGCAGCGCTTCGGCGGCGTCGAACCGGCGAGCCGACAGCAGCAGGTCCCGGGCCACGGCCAGCCCGACGTGGGCGGGCAGGACGGCGGCGTAGGTGGCGTCGGGGATGCCGCGCAGCAGCTCGGGGACCCGGAACGTGGCCCGGTCGCTGACCACCGCCACGTCGGACATCATCGCGATCAGCAGCCCACCGGCCTGGCAGATCCCGTTGACCGCCGCGACCACCGGCGCCCGGCTGTCGCGGATCGTCAGGAAGGGCAGGATGTCGGCACCGCCCAGGTCGGGCAGGACGGCGTCACCCGGCTCCGAGCGCCCACCGAGGTCGCCGCCCGGGGCGAACACGTCGCCGGTGCCGGTAATGATCAACGCGGCCAGTTCGGGGTCGGTGTTGACCAGTCGCACGGCCCGCTTGAGGCCGAAGTACATGGCCGGCGTCAGCGCGTTGCGCGCCGCCGGCCGATCGATGATGCACCAACCGACCGCGCCGTCCCGCTCGAACCGCAACCCGGCCGCGCCCAGATCATCTGTCATCCGTCGTCCCCCATCTCACCTGAGCTGCGTCGACGTCTCCTGAGCCGAGCCGACGCTAGTGGCGGGGCAGCGAGTTTGACCAGGGCCGGCGGCCGGCCCCGCTGAGGCGGCAGGATGTGGGCATGGTCGAACCGCTCCGCGGGGCAATCGCCCTGCCCGACGGCACGCTGATCCGCGGGCGAGGTCGACGGGAGCCGGTGCCCGACGGTCCGGCTCCCGACTTCGGGCTTTACCTCGGCCGCCAGCCGGACCCGGATGGTGGCCGAGGACTTCGACGGCAACCATGGCGGCCCGACTGGCCGGCGGAGTGGGTCGACTGGCCCGACTTTCGCGTCCCGCGCGACGATCACCACGCCATAGCCGCCGTTGAACGGGCCTACCGGCTCGCCCGGTCCGGCCGTCGCGTCGAGGTGGCCTGCGGTGGTGGCACCGGCCGCACGGGGACGGTCATCGCCTGCATGGTCGTTCTGACCGGGCAGTCCAGCGCCGACGCCGTGGCCTGGACCCGCCGCTGCTACCGACCCCGGGCGATCGAAACGCGCGGACAGCGGCGCTGGATCGAGCGGTTCGCCGCCAATCACCCCACTACCGATCCTGATCCTGCGTGAAGCCCCCATTTCAGGCCGCTCCTGACGGGCCGGGCGTTTCCTGATCCAGGACGGCATACCATTTCCCAGCGTTACGGAATGCCCTTAGGCGGCCGGTAACGGCCGATCGACGTTCCCGCCGAGACCGTGGTGCTACTCGTCTATTCCGATCCAGGCGGCCAGGCCGCGCAACGTTTCGGATGACCGTTTCTCCGCGAGAGCGAGGGTGTGGACGGTTTCGCGGACCATCGGGTGGTGCCGGACCTGCTGAGGGCTGATCCGACGGGCCGCCAGAAGCGCATCCAGCGCCGCGTGATGATTACCGGCCAGGAGTTGACCCCGGGCGAGGTCGATGTAGTGGTGGCCGACCCGGTTGGGTGGGGTGGCCGGGTCGATAGGCAAGGCGCGGGCCCGGGCGACGGCGCGGGGGCCGTCCGCGAGTTCGACCGCGAGGCCAACCGTCCAGATCCCGACGTTGCTCGGGCCGAAGGACAGGCCGTAGTCGTTCCGGCCCGCGTCGACCCGGCCCGCGAGACCTTCCGAGGGCGCCCCACACCCGCCGAGCCCACCGGGCCCGCCCCTGCCGGCCCGGCGACTAGGGGCCCGGCGACTAGGGGCCCAGCAGCCAGCCGATGTCGCCCGCCAGGGCGGTAGCCCTGGCCGGCCCCCAGGAACCCCGCTCGTACGGCTCGGGCTTCGGCTTGGCGTCGAGGAGCGGCCGGGCGGTCTCCCACACGCTCTCGAGGCCGTCCGGACGGGTGAATGCGGACCGGTCACCAGCCAGAATGTTGTGTAGCAGCCGCGCGTAGGGCGGCAGGATCTCCGCGTGGAAGCCCTCGTCGAGCGCCACCGCCGTGGTGAGGGAGGCGAGCCCCTTGGCCGGCGCCGGCCGGTTACCCACCATCGACAGGGAGATCGATCCGGTTCCCGACAACTCGAACGACAGCACCGTGCCCGGGCGGGGAAGCTCCCCGTGCAGGGAATTCTCGGGCGACCGGAAGATGACACTGACCCGCTGATGACTCTCGGCCAGGCATTTGCCGGTCCGGAGCAGAAACGGGACGCCCCGCCAGCGGTCGTTGTCGATCCACAGCCGGGCCGCGACGAACGTCTCCGTCGTGCTGTTCTCGGGCACGCCCTCAATGTCGGTGTAACCCTCGTACTGACCGAGGACGACATCCTGTGACGCCAGGGGCCGGAAACAGCGGATGATCGCTTCCCGGGCCGCCCCGATGTGCTCCGCGTCGAGCGTCCGCGGCACCTCCATGGCAATTTCGGCCACCAGCTGGAACAGGTGGGTCACAAGCATGTCGAGGATGGCGCCGGTGGCGTCGTAAAAGGCCGCCCGGTTGGCCACGTCGAGCGTCTCGGGCACGTCAACCTGCACCGCGGCCACGTTGGTGGCGTCCCAGGACCGTTCGAACAATCCGTTGGCGAAGCGGACAGTGTGAATGTCCTGGGTCGTCTCCTTGCCCAGGAAATGGTCGATCCGGAAAACCTGGTCCTCCTGGAGGACCTGGTGCACCGTCTGGTCCAGCGCCCGGAACGACTCCATCGAGGTCCCGAAGGGCTTCTCGTAGACCACCCGGGCCCGCTCGGCGAGTCCGTGGTTCCCGATCGCGGTGGTCAGATCGGCGAACGCGCTGGGCGGAACGGCCAGGTAGAAGACCCGCTGAGGCGACCCGCCGAGGGCTTCGTCGGCCTTGGCCACGGCGGCGCCCAGATCGTGTGGATCACCCGGGTCGAAGCCACCGCCGGCGAAGAAACACCGGGCCGCGAACTCGTCCCAGGTCGTCCCCTCCGGTTTCCCGCCGGCGGCCCGGATGCTGTCCCGGAGCCGGGTCCGGAAATCCTCGTGGGCGACATCCCCCCGCCCGTTCCCGACCAGCCGCCAATCGGTCGGTAGGAGCCCGGCGTCGGCCAGCTCCCAGAACGCGGGCAGGACCATGCGGTGCGCGAGGTCACCGGTGGCCCCGAAGACGATGAAGGTCGTGGGCGGCAGGTCGTTGTCTGGCACAACTGGGTTCTTACCCCCAGCGAGCGCTTTGAACGGGCAACCGGTCGCACTCAAGGTTCCGGCAGGGGTGTCGAGCAGGTCTCCACCCCGTCAGCGGCCGGTGTTCCAGACCACCGGACGAATGTCACCCGCGGAATTCTGCACGTTGGCCAGCACCGCGCCCGCGTCGGTCATTTCCACCACGGAGCGCAGGGTCCAACCGGCCGGTACGGTGAGCGGGGTCCGCGCCCCGTTGCGCCACAGGTAGGGCTGGCTGACCCCGTCGGTGGTGGTGGCGACCACGACGACCCGTCCCCCGGTCGCGACCGCCTGGGCGGCGGTGGCCGTCTCGCCGGTCCGTACGCCGAGCGGCACCAGCGTCCCGTTGCGCCACAGCGCGGCTTCGGCCGGCTGGGTAGCGGTCGCCTGCAGCTGCCCGACCACGGATCCGTCGGCGGACAAGGTGTCGAGGGACGGGCACCCGACCGTCGCCGTCCGGCCGCCGGTCGGCAGCGGGACCTCCGTGCCGGGGATGCCGCCGCGGTGCAGAGCGATGACCGTCACGATCGCGCCGTTGCTCAGGCCCTGGGGGCCGCTGTAAGCGACCGACCCGTCGGGCTGGATCCCCGAGGTGCAGTCGTTGCCGAGCGGGAAGGACGAGACGACGGGCAGGGTCAGGGTTGCGCCGTCGCGCCAGATGACGGGCCGGCCGGTCGAGCCGTACCCGACCCCGCTGGTCGTCCCGAGCAGGGCGGTGGCCGGGCCGCCGATCGAATAGGCGTCCACGATCCGGGCCCCGCTGAGCTCCGGGGTGCCGCTCAGCTCGGTGCGGGTGCCGTCCCGGGCGACCAGGGTCCCGGCGCCGCTGATCGTGTCGCCGGTGCTGACCGCCCATTGGGCCGGCCCGACCGCGCTGGTCGTCGAGATCGCATTGGCGGTGGTCGGGCCGCCGGCCGCCGACCCGAGCGGGGTCGTCTGGCGGCCGGAGATCGACCACCGGACGGGCTGATAGCTGAACCGTCCGCTCTGGACCGTGCCGCCGGCCTCGCCGAGATCGGTGACCCCGGCGATCGAGACGCTGGTGGTGCCGGCCGGAACGGCCAGTTCCTGCCCGACGTACCGCGGTCCGGCCGGCAGCCAGCGCCAGCCGGTGGCCGGCGGGGGGACCGGCATGCCGTCGGTCGGCTCCGGCTGCGGCTGGGACGTGCCGACCACGATGCCCGACGGGGAGATGTCGACCGCCTGGGTCACGACGCTGGGCCCGGTCAGGACGACCGGCGCGACGGCCGGCCGATCCGCGGGCCCGGTCGCGGCGGCAGCGGCGGCGGTTCCGGTGGCGGCCGCCGGCCCGGCCGCCAGCGCCCCGGCCAGCACCGCCGATCCGAGCCCCAGCACCCCGGCGAAGACGACCTTGCGGTACGACCCGTTTGTCATGAAATGGTTTCTACCGTGTTTCCGCAGGTCCTCGCTACGCCCGAAAGGCCCAACCGCCCGAGACGGATCTTGCACGGATCTTGCGGTGAAGGGCACTTCACCTTTTAACCTTCGACGATGTACCCGGACACCCGCGAACGACCGACCCTGAACCAGCCCGCCGCGGCCGACGACGCCGAGGACGCCGTGCGGCACCTGATCGAGCGGCTCCAGGCCGGCCTGGACCACAGCGACGCCGACCGGTACGACAGCATGTTTGCCGCCGACCTGCTGTGGGGCAGCCCGTACGGCGCGGTGCTGGCCGGCGGTCAGAACACCGTGATCGACGACCCGCCCGCGCTGCCGCCCCCCGCTCAATAGGGAAGCTCGTTCAGCCGCCGCAGTTCGTGGGCCGACAGCCGCAGCGCCCCGGCCCCGACGTTGGCGATCAGGTGGTCCGGGTTCCCGGTGCCCGGGATGGCCAGCACGTGGGAGCCCTGGTGCAGGGTCCAGGCCAGCCGGATCTGCGCGACCGTCGCGCCGTGGGCCCGCGCGACGGCCCGGATCTCCTCGCCAGCGGAGCCGTCGCCCGGCCCGGTCTCCCGACCGGTACCGGCGATCGCGAAGAACGGCACGAAGGCGACGCCCCGCTCCCCGCAGGTCCGCACGAAGTCACCCAGATCAGAGCCGTCCTGGAACCGGTCGTCGATGCCGTACCGGTTCTGCACACAGACCACCGGCGCGATGGCCTGCGCCTCGGCCAGGTGGTGGGGCCGCACATTGGAAATGCCCAGGTGCCGGATCAGCCCGGCGTCGCGCAGGTCGGACAGGGCCCCGAACCGCTCGGCGAGCGAGCCCGCCCCCTGGACGCGCAGGTTCACCACGTCGAGCTGGTCGAGGCCCAGGTGGCGCAGGTTCTCCTCGACCTGCCCGCGCAGCTGCGCGGGCGTCGCCGGCGGTTGCCAGGCCCCCGACCGATCACGGCCCGGGCCGACCTTGGTCGTAATGACCAGGTCTTCGGGGTACGGGGCCAACGCCCGGTTGATCAGCTCGTTGGCCGATCGCCGGGACGAAAAGTAGAAAGCGGCGGTGTCGATGTGGTTGACCCCCAGCTCCACCGCGCGACGCAGCACCCCGATCACCCGGTCCCGGTCGCTCGGCGGGCCGTCGCCGAAGGGGACGCGCCCGGTCAGGCGCATCGCACCGAACCCGACCCGGTTGACGGTCCGGTCGCCGAGTGTCCAGGCTCCGGCGGCGGCCGCGGTCACCAGGGCGGGCGGGTCAGCAGGGGTAGGCATGGCGCCGAGCCTGCCAGTGAAATCGAGCCGGCCGGTGAACCGGGCGGGTCCTGGGTGTCGATCCGGGCCGCCGCCGTTCGTGTCCATGGTGAGACGCCGGAAAACGCCGGCGGCCGGATGGAGGAGCATCTCGTGACGCAGTACCTGCTCAGCGTGTACCAGCCGGACGGGCCCGTTCCCGCCCCCGAGGTTCTGAGCGCGATCGGCCGGGACCTCGACGAGCTGAACCGCGACCTCAGGGCGGCCGGCGCCTGGGTCTTCAACGGCGGGCTGTTCCCCGCCACCACCGCCACCGTGCTGACCCCCCGCGACGGCGACGTCCTGACCACCGACGGCCCGTTCATCGAAGGCAAGGAACATCTCGGCGGGTTCACGATCATCACGGCTCCCGACCTCGACGCCGCCCTCAAGTGGGGCCGACGGCTGGCCAGCGCGACGACCCTGCCGATCGAGGTGCGCCCCTTCCGCGACCGGCTCCCGAACTGAGCCGGTCAGCCGGGGCGCCCGCGCCGGTCCCGACAGCGGAGATCGAGCAGGTCTTCCGCGCCGAGTACGGCCGGGCGGTGGCCGTCCTGGTCCGCGTCTTCGGCGACCTCGACGTCGCGCAGGAAGCGGTGCAGGAGGCGTTCGTCGCGGCGGTGGACCGCTGGCCGGCGGCCGGGCTGCCCCCCAGCCCGGCCGGCTGGATCATCACCACCGCCCGGCACCGGGCGATCGACCGCCTCCGGCGGGAAGCCTCCCGTGCCGACCGGCACGCGCAGGCGGCGTCGCTGCACGTCCAGGCCGAGCCGGTTGATCAGGGAGGTCCCGTGCGCGACGACCGCCTACGCCTGATCTTCACCTGCTGCCACCCGGCACTCGCGCCCGCCGCCCGGGTCGCGTTGACGCTGCGGCTGCTGGGCGGGCTCACGACCGCTGAGATCGCCCGCGCCTTCCTGGTTTCCGAGCCGACGATGGCCCAGCGGCTGGCCCGGGCCAAAGGCAAGATCCGCGACGCCCGGATCCCCTACCGGATCCCGACCGAGGCCGACCTGCCGGAGCGGGTGCGGGCCGTGCTGGCGGTCGTGTACCTGATCTTCAACGAGGGCTACACGGCGAGCGCCGGCGACGAGCTGATCCGGGCCGAGCTGGGGGCCGAGGCGATTCGCCTGGGTCGGCTGCTCATCGCCCTGATGCCCGACGAACCGGAGGCCCTGGGGCTGCTCGCTCTCATGGTGCTGACCGAGTCGCGGCGCGCGGCGCGGACCACCCCGGCCGGCGGGCTGGTGCTGCTCGCCGACCAGGACCGGCGCCGCTGGGACCGGGGGCTGGTCGAGGAAGGTCTCGGGCTCGTCCGCCGGTGCCTGCGACGCGACCAGCCGGGGCCGTACCAGATCCAGGCGGCGATCGCCGCCGTGCACAGCGACGCGGCGAGCGCCCCGGCCACCGACTGGGGCCAGATCCTGCGCCTGTACGACCAGCTGCTCGCCCTCACCCCGACCGCGGTGATCGCCGTGCACCGGGCGGTCGCGCTGGCCGAGGTGGCCGGCCCGACCGCCGCACTCACCGTGCTCGACCAGCTCGGCGAGCACCCCGAACTGGACCGTTACCAGCCGTTCCACGCCGTGCGGGCCGACCTGTTGCGGCGCCTCGGCCGGTCCGCGCAGGCCGCGTCGGCCTACGCGGCGGCCATCGACCGGACCGGCAACGCCGCCGTCCGGGAATTCCTGCGCGGACGCCTCCGAGCGCTCCCCGGCGAGCCCGGTACCTGAGCCGGGCGGGGCGGACAACCAGCCCAGAGGTGGACAACCGACTGCCGGTCGTCAAAGATCTGCACTGATTGTCCGTAGTTGGTTGCTTGCTCGTCGCATCATCAGGAGGGGACATGAGCCGGATCCAGGGCTCGTACCGACCATCGCTCGGCACCCCGTTGTCACCGGTGCCGCCGGAGCAGACCGTGGCGGTCACGGTGGTGCTGCGCCCCGGTTCGGCCGACAGCGCCGACCTCGACGCCGCGCCCGCCGACGTGACGGCGGTCCACACGTTCGCCAAGGACCACGGCCTCGAGGTCGTCGAGACCGACGCGGCGGCGCGCACCGTCCGACTGCGGGGTGATGTCGGCGCGGTCGCCCGGGCGTTCGACACCGACCTCAACCTGTACGACGTCGACGGCCGGACGCTGCGGGGCCGGGAAGGCACGGTCGCCCTGCCCGACGAGTTGGACGACGCGGTCGTCGCCGTGCTGGGTCTGGACGAGCGGCCCGCCGCCCGGCCGCGGTTCCGTCCGGCCGCCGCCGCGCCGGCCGGGTTGACCGCCGTCCAGGTGGCCAAGGCGTACGACTTCCCGGCCGCCACCGGCAGCGGCCAGACCATCGCCATCATCGAGCTGGGCGGCGGGTTCGGGACGTCCGACCTGACCACCTACTTCGGTGGGCTGGGCCTGTCGACCCCGAAGGTCACCGCGGTCGGGGTCCAGGGCGCCGCGAACGAGCCCGGCCAGGACCCGAACGGCGCGGACGGTGAGGTGCTGCTCGACATCGAGGTGGCCGGGGCGGTCGCCCCGGGCGCCGCCCAGGTTGTCTACTTCGGGCCGAACACCGACGCCGGCTTCCTGGCCGCGATCAACGCGGCGGCCAAGGCCACCCCGGCGCCGGCCGCCATCAGCATCAGCTGGGGCGGCCCCGAATCGTCCTGGACCGCGCAGTCCCTCCAGGCCTTCGACCAGGCCTTTGCCACCGCCCGGGCGGCCGGCATCGTGGTCCTCGCCGCGGCCGGCGACTCGGGCGCCGACGACGGCACGTCCGGGCCGGTCGCCGACTTCCCGGCCAGCTCCCCCAACGTCATCGCCTGCGGCGGAACGCGGCTCACCATCGACGGCAACGGCGCGTGGGCGGGCGAATCGGTGTGGGACGACGGCGCGAACTCGGCCACCGGCGGCGGCTACTCGAAGACGTTCCACCGCCCGACCTGGCAGCCGGCCACGGTCGGCTCCTACCGCGGGCTGCCCGACATCACCGGGAACGCGGACCCGGAGTCGGGCTACAAGGTCGTCGTCGACGGGAAATCCGGGGTCATCGGGGGCACCTCGGCGGTCGCGCCGCTGCTGGCCGGGCTGGTCGCGCGCCTGGTCCAACTGACCGGCAAGCCGGTCGGCGACCTGGCCACGGTGGCCTACGCCACGCCGACCGCCTTCACCGACATCACGTCGGGCAACAACGAGGGTTACGCCGCCGGGAAGGGTTGGGACCCGGCCTCCGGGCTCGGGAGCCCGGTCGGCTCGAAGCTGCTGGCCGCGCTCGGCTCCGGCACGACCCCGACGCCGCCGCCCACCAACCCGCCGCCGCCCGCCGATGCCGACACGACGCTGTGGACGGCCACCCGATCGTGGGCCAACGGCCTCCACACCGGCGCCAACGCCAAGGCCGCGAAAGCGGTGCTGGCCTGGGCCACGGCCAAAGATCTGAGCTGAGGTGAACCGCAGCCCCGCCGTATCGTAAAATCGTACAGGTGTTCGATACGGCGTGGGATGAAGGCCTCGACGAACGACAGTTGGCCGCCGCGACCCATGGCGACGGACCGTTGGTCGTCCTGGCCGGGGCCGGCACCGGAAAGACGCGGACCCTGGTCGCGCGGGTGGCCAACCTGGTCGACCGGGGGGTGGATCCCGGCCGCATCCTGCTGTTGACGTTCACCCGGCGGGCGGCCGACGAGATGCTGGCCCGGGCCGCGGCCGTCTGCGGCGACCGGGGCGCGGGGCGGCGGTTGTGGGGTGGGACGTTCCACGCCGTCGCCCACCGCCTCGTGTCCGCGCACGCGGAGGCCCTCGGGCTGCCGCCGGCCCTCTCGGTGCTCGATGCGTCGGACGCCTCCGACCTGCTCGATCTGCTCCGGCACGATCACGGACTGGGGGGGACGGCCGAACGTTTCCCGCGCGCCGGGACCCTCCTGGACATCTACTCGCGGGCGGTGAACACCGCCCGCCCGGCCCGGGCCGTCATCGCCACCGCGTTTCCCTGGTGTGGGCCGCACACCGCCGCGATTCTCGAGCTGTTCCGCGCCTACGTGGCCGGTAAGCGGGGCCAGGGGGTGCTCGACTTCGACGACCTGCTCCTGGCCTGGCAGAGCCTGCTGGCCGACCCGACCCACGGGCCGGGCCTGGCCGCCCGCTGGGATCACGTCCTGGTCGACGAGTATCAGGACGTCAACGCCGCGCAGGTCGACATCGTGCGGCTGCTGTGCCCGGACGGGCGGGGCCTGACCGTCGTCGGGGACGACGGTCAGGCCATCTACGGGTTCCGCGGCGCGGACAGCCGGCACCTCGCGGACGTCGCCCGCACGATCCCCGGCACGCGGGTGATCCGGCTGGAGCGCAACTTCCGGTCCCGTCAGCCCCTGCTCGACCTGGCCAACGCCGTCCGACCGCCGTCCGACGGCGAAGCGTTGACCTTGCGCTCGGACCGGACCGGCGGTTCCCGGGCCCGGCTGGTGCGCTGCCACGACGTGTCGGCCGAGGCCCGGCTGGTCGTCGACGCGGTGCTGACCGCCGCCCAGGACGGGCAACGGCTGCGCGACCAGGCGGTGCTGATGAGGTCGTCCCACCACAGCGACGTCCTGGAGGTCGAACTCACCGCCCGCGGAGTGCCGTTCGTGAAGTACGGCGGCTTGAAGTTCCTGGAAGCCGCGCACGTCAAGGACTTCGTGGCCGGTCTGCGCCTGCTGGAGAACCGGCGCGACGAGGTCGCGTGGTTCCGGCTCCTGCGGTTGCACGACGGCATCGGGCCGGCCCGGGCCCGGCGGCTGCTCGACGTGCTCGCCCCCGGCGCGGGGCGGGAACCGGGCAGGGTCGGGAACGACGGCGGGAGCGGCAGCGGGACGGACCACTGGGACACCAGTGGGAATGACGGTTGGAACGACTGCGACCGGCACGCCGAGGCGGTCGCCGCCGCCCCGGCCGCGACCCGGACGGCGCTCGGCGCGACCCTCAGCGCCCTGGTGCAGGCTCGGGGGCGGGCTCCGATCGCGGCCCGGGCGGCCGCCGTGCTGGACCTGGTCCGGCCCCTGATCGTCGATCGGTACGGCGATCACGCGGCCCGCCTGACCGACCTGGACCGTCTGGTCAGCGCGGCCGGTTCGGCGGCCAGCCTGAACGACTTCGCCGCCGAGGTGACGCTCGACCCGCCGGCGTCCACCGGTGACCTGGCCGGCCCACCGCGCCTGGACGACGACTACCTGGTCCTGTCGACGGTGCATTCGGCCAAGGGCCTCGAATGGGCGTCGGTGCATCTCATCCACGTCGTCGACGGGGCGTTCCCGTCCGACCTGTCACTCACCAGCCCGACCGGTCTCGCCGAGGAACAGCGGCTGTTCTATGTCGCGGCCACCCGGGCCCGCGACGACCTGGCCCTCTACACGCCCCTGCGCATGCCCCACCACCGGCGGGCCCGCGACGACAAACACAGCTACGCGCCGGCCAGCCGATTTCTCACCGACGAAGCGGTGGCCGCGCTCGACGTCCAGGAGGCCGACCGGCCAACGCCGACGGTACGCCCGGCCGGGATGGCGCCGGTGGCGCTGCCGACGCTCGACGACCTGTGGGCCTGACGTCACTACCGGACTCCCGCCGGGACGACGGGACGACGGGACGACCCTGCCGCCCCGGGACTCGTCGGGCCGGGACGGCAGGGTCGCACGGTAGTTCGTACCGGACGGGTCGGACAGTTTTCCGCACCGTCCAGAGGATCAAAGGCGGCGCGATCATCGTTTTTTTGCGCCGTCGGAGACCATGATCCCCGGGTCAATAATTTTCGGCCTGACAACCGGGCTAGTGAGCCTTCTGGTAGGCGTCGAGAACCGAGGAAGAGATGCGGCCCCGGTCGCTGACCTTGTGGCCGTGCGCGCGGGCCCATTCCCGGACCGCGGCGGTGTCGTCACTGCTGCCGGAACGGCGGGTGGAACCGGCGGCCACCGGCGTTCCCTTGGCCTTCGCGGTCGTTGCGGTCGCGGTGCGACGGGGAGCGCGACCGCCGGTCCGGCGAGCGGAGGCAACGAACGGCGCGAGCGCCTCCCGCAGGACAGTGGCGTTCTTTTCCGACAGGTCAATGGTGTAGCTGACGCCGTCGAGTCCGAGGCTGACGGTCTCGTCCGCCTCGCCGCTGTCCAGGTCGTCGATGAGCGAGACGATCGTCTTCTGTGCCATGGCGTCTACTCCTGTGTACGGGGGTCGGGATGTGCTCGTACGCGTGATATACCCGAGGACCGAAACCTCTTGGTCTACCAAGCGTATACGCGAATCGCCTTCGCGTTTCGCAGGCGCACGGGTTAACCATCTTTTCTGTTGTCTCGCCCACGTGGACCAAGCCACCCGGCGCCCCATTCCCAGGGGCGTGCCCCGGGAGCTTTCCCCCTCACCAGACCGGCGTAGCACCGGGGCAAGTACCCAGGTCAGCGACGTGCAGGCCGGCGAGGGAGCGGCCCCGGCGGCGCCCGGCGGGAGAACCGACGCGGGCCATTGACCGCCTTCTCACCCCATCGGGCAACGCGGACGCGCCACACTCGCGGACGGTTGCGCAACGGGCCCCCGCCAAAGTCGACCAGCGGTCCACCATTCCCGCGTCGGCCGTCCGAACCGGATCCGGAAGGACCGGTCCGGGGTCGTGTTCGTGATCGATCGGGCCGCGTCACGCGCATCGACCGGCGAACGCGCCGGGCGATCTGAAGATCAACACCGGGTCGCCGTTTCCGGGGGCGGCGCCGGGATAGCATGCCGGACGTGAATACCGAGCCCGAACCCGCCGCCAAATCGGGCCGTACCGCCCCAACGGATCAGGGAGAAAAGATATTCGCGGCGGCGGTTTCGATCTTCGCCGAGCACGGCTACCACAAGACCTCAATGGACGAGATCGCCGAGGCGGCCGGCATCTCGAAGCCGACGCTGTACGCGTATCTGGGATCCAAGGCCGAGCTCTACCGCATGTGTATGCGCCGCGTCACCGAGGCGCTGATCGAGGCGATCTCCAGCGTCGTGTCCGAGGATCTGCCGATCGAGGAACAGCTCTGGCGCGGACTTAACGCGTTCTTCAGCTTCGTGGCCCGATTTCGCGACGAGTGGCGGGTTCTCTACCAACAGGTGGTGTGGCAGGAAGGCCCGGCCGGCGACGAGGCGGTGGCGACCCGCCGCCTGCTGCTCGACAACGTCACCGAACTGCTGGGCCGGGCGGCGGTCAGGCAGGGGAATCCGCTCGGGACCGACGAGCTGCGGGGGCTGTCCACCGCGCTGGTCGGCGCGGCCGAATCGCTGAGCGAGGGGTTGATCGACCATCCCGGGCAACGACCGGAGGACACCAGCCGGCAGTTGATGAATCTGTTGTGGCAGGGCCTCGGCGGCCTGCTGCACGGGGAGGTCTGGCCGGGCGTCAGCCCGGCGGGCACGTAGGCGCGGAACGGGAAAGACGCCCGCGGCACCCGATTTCTCGGCCACCGCGAGCGCGCCGGACCCGTCGAACGACCACGTCCCCCCGAACTGGTCGCTCGACCTCCAGCGACAGTGACAATCCGACCGGCTCCCCCGATACCGGCCGCGGACCGACTCCGTCCCCCCACCGCGGTTCCCTCCCACCGCGTCGACGCCGCGCCCGTCCCTCTCGACCCCCGTTCCGAAACGGACGGGCGCGGCGTCTGAGATGAATTCTGCCGGCTCGGGGCGGCGCCGTCATGACCCCTGTTTGTCCTTCATGTCCCCCGATCGGGGCGGCCCCCCCGAGGGTTTCCCCCGACATCGAGCTTTGGGCCTCGGCAACGACGACCGCCGGCCAACCCAGCCGGCGGCCCCTCCCCGCCGCAAGCAATCGTCCCTTTGATGACCATCCGTTGATGGGCCGGTGTTCCCAGACAGAATCTGGGCCGCCGGGTCACCCGAACGCCATACGCCACAACCGAACGCCTGCTAGACAGAGAAGTCATTGCAGAAAAAAGCGACGGAGCCACGGTGAGTGACATGGGGCGGTCGGCGGTGGCAGGGGAACTGGGCCTGGATGCATTCAGTGAACAGGTCTATCGGGCGATCGCATTGCATTCCCATTCCCGGGTGGACGAACTGGCCGAATGGGTCGGGACGGGTTACGACCAGGTGGCGGCGGCGATACGCCACCTGGCCGCCCGGAACCTGGTCCGGGAGGTCAGCGCCGATCGCTGGATAGCGCTGGACCCGGTACAGGTAATGGCCGTCGAACATGCCCGCCACGAAGCGACCCTCATGGCGGAACGGGCACGCCTGGCGTCGGCCCGGGCCGCGCTTTACGATACGGAATTGTTCCGGGCATTCATGGCCGGTCGGCGGCCCGGTCCGGCCGCGATCCAGGAAACCGTGAGCGGCGGCAGCGAGGTGTGGTCGAGCCTCACCGATGTCGTGCAACAGGCGGAACGGTCAGTGCTGTGGATGACCTTGGGGACCACCCCGCCGGCCGCCCGCTCGGCGATCAATGCGCAGCTGGTTCGGGCCCGGGAGAAAGGCCTGCGGGTGCGGGGGGCGATCACCGCGGAGGCGCTGGCCGAAATCCGACGGCTGAACCCGGCCGGCCCGACCAGTGCGCTGGGCGATGTCCGGCAGACCGACGCGGTGCCGATGCGCGCGGTGGTGGTCGACCGGTCGGTCGCTCTGGTCCCGGTCGACGCGCAGGACATGAACCATGGCGCGATCATGCTGCGGGCGCCGACGCTCGTCACCGCCGTCACCACCATGATCGACCAGGTCTACGAGCAGGCCAGGCCGGTAAATGACGACGACGACGCGGCGTCGGAAACCGAGCGGCGCAAGCGCGCGGTGCTGGAACTGCTGTCGATCGGGTTGACCGAGAAGATCATCGCCGAACGACTCGGAAAACACGTCCGGACCATTACCCGGGACATCGAGCAGATGTGTGAGGAACTCGGGGTCTCCGGGCGCTTCGGCCTGGGCGCGGCGGCGGCCCAGCACGGCCTGCTTCCGAAGGTCGGGGGGCGCGGCCAGCTCCTGCGACCGCTCACCGAGGGGGACCTGCCGGGACGGGCCTACTCCGGGTGATGGCTGAATTCAGACACGCCCGGCGTATAAACGCCATCGGACCGCCCGCTGGTCCACCGACCCGGATGCGCGGTGGCGCGAAGCGGACACAATGGCGCATTTTCGCCACCCCCGACCTCTTCCCTGCATTTGCCGCCGGGTACTACCGTCGGTATTGCCGGATCGGTACGTAGCGGTTCGCCAGTTGGCGGTTTCGTCGCGGGCCGGCCCGCCCCCCACTGTTCCATTCATCACAACTAAATCGCCGGATCACCTGGAAAGAAATCATGCAGATTCATCAACGGTCGTCGGGGAAAGGCACGATGCCGAGTTACTGTGGGTTTCAGCCGTGGTGCGACAAGGAAGTGACGCCGCCGGTCGAGTTCTGTTCGCCGGAGCATCGGCGCGCGGCCCGGCACGTGAGCGGCGAGGGCGCCGGGTCGCCCCGGTCATCGGCCGGGACGACCCCCACCGCCGAAACGTCGCCGTGGGCGGCTCCCCCGTCCCCATCGATCCTCCGGCTGGTGGGCGACGAGGACCAGGCCTCGGAGCCGCTGACCAGCCTGGACTGGCCGCCCGACGGGGCGACCGCCGTCGTCCCGGAGTCGGAGTCCGGGTTGGTGTCGGACGACGGGTCGGCGTCGGAGACCGGGCCGGAACGCGAGCCGGGCCAGGACGGTGCGGAGGGTGGCGACCGGCGAAGCCGACGGGCGGCGAAGTTGGCCGCTTACCGTGCCAACCGGCGCCGGACCCGCCGCCGCCGGGTGACCGCGACGGTAGGGGCCGCCACCCTCGTGGCCGGCACCACGATCGTCGTCTGGCGCGGCATGACCCTGCCCGACGCGCCGGTCGCCGGACCGGCGATCGCCCCGAGTTCCATCAGCCTCGCGGCCCGCGAATGGCCGTTGACGGCTCGCCACCAGCTGACCGCCATCTCGACGCAGCTCACGATCATCCGACGGGCCCAGGCGACCTGGAAGAAGGCTCCGGCCAGCCGCCGGACCGGAACGGCCGCGACGACCGCCCAGCAGCTCGACCGGCTCGAGTCGCAGTTGTCGCGGGAACAGGCGATGCTGCAGGCCGACCTCGCGGCTTACGACGCCTACCACCAGGCATCGAGCAATCTCGCCGACACCCGACGCCAGCTGGCCGCGCTGCGCACGGTCGAGACGACCGCCACCCCGTCGGCCGGGCCGACCGGGTTGCTGAGCGGCCTCGACGAGCGGTCCCAGCTGCTGGAGAGCCAGCAGGCGCTGCTGTCCGACCAGGTTCGGCAGCTCGGCCCGTACGTGACCCAGGCCACCACCGCGCCCCTGCCGGCCATCCCGGCCAACGGCACCGTGCTGGCCCGGCAGGTCGTCGACGCGGCGGCCGGCACCGGGATCCCGACCCTGCCGCTGACCCCGCCCATCGATCGGGAGGGCGGGCGGACCACCACCGATCCGGCGAGCGGCCCGGTGCTGACCCGGACCGGCGTGCCGACCGCGATTGCGGCCAGTAACGGGCCCGACCCCGCTACCACCATCGACGGTGCGGCGGCCCGCCCGTCGGCGAGCCCGACCGGAGGGGTGCTGGGCGAGGTTCTCGGGGGCGCGCTGGCCGGCGCCAGCGGCTTCCCCGACCTCACGCCGGACAGCGCGCTGACCCCGCGGCCTCCCGGCCGCCGGGCGGTCACGCCGATCACGCCGATCACCGCACCGGTTGCCCGCGGGCTGGCCCCGATGTCGGCCCCGTCCCAGTCGCTGGCCCGGCCGTCCGGACCCGTTCACCTCACGCCGCGCGCCCCGGGCCGGCGCCCGGCACTCGAAGCCCCGACCATCAAGCTTCCGGAGGTTGCGGCGCCGCGGGTCACCGCTCCCGAGATCCATGTCCCCGAAATCTTGGCCCCCGAAATCTTGGCCCCCGAGGTCACCGCTCCGAAGGTCACGGCTCCGAAGGTCGCTGCCCCCGAGGTCGCGGCTCCGGCCGTTCACATCTCCGTGCTCAAGCTCCCGGGAGCTGACTCCGTCCCGCGAGCGGCCGCCCCGGGCGGGTCGTCGTCGTCCGACAGCGGCTCGGGCACGACGAGCGCATCCGCAACCCGGTTCGCGGACCTGGGCCACGTGATCAGCGTGCCCGCCACACTCGGAACCGCAGCCTCAGCCCCCGCTTCGACCACGCCGACCTCCGTCGCTGCCTCGTCCACAACGAGTTCCCCGGTGACGTCGAGCGCGACCAAATCGAGCGCCGCTGACTCGAGCGCGACCGGATCGAGCGGATCGCCGTCAGGAACCTCGACGGTCCGGGCCCGGTCCTCGGTCTCGCCGTTCGCGGCCTTGTCCTCCGCGCCGACGAGCTCGACGTCGACCACGTCCCCGTCGACCACGTCCCCGGCGACCACGTCGACGTCGACCGCGTCCCCGTCGAAGGAATCTGTTTCGAACTCCCACGCGGCCGGGAGCCCGGCGACCACCTCGTCCCACCCGACGACCAGTACCTCTTCGACGGGGAGCCACGCCATCGAGACCGGTACGGCGAGTGGCGGCTCCCCGACGAACGGGTCAGCCGGTACGTCGGCCACGACGGGCTTGACGAGCGCGGCGGCGCAGTCCGCGACGGCGGGAACCGGCGGCGGGTCGAAGACCGCCTCCACCGGCCAGCCGGACACCACACCGTCGACGTCCACGGCGGCGACCAGTTCGGTCGGCTCCGGCACCACCGCCGAGAAGACCGGTTCGACGAGCGCCGGGTCCGCCCCGCCCAACCCGACGGCGGGCTCCGGCCTGCTGAAGACCGGGGCGGGTCATCACAGCTCGACCACGACGACGGGCACCGCGCCCGTTCAACCGGCCGGCACCAGCAGCTCGTCGTCGAGCAGCCAGCCGGCCAGCACCACGCCGAGCAGTCACGGGTCGACCGGTAGCTCGACCACGTCGACCGCGTCGGCCGGCTCGCAGAGCGCACCGACCAGCGGTTCGACGTCGTCGGGGGCCACCACCGGATCGTCGAAAACCTCCCACCACGCCCATTCCGGGACGGCCGGGACGAGCACCGCGGCGGTCAGCCAACCGTCCAACCACGAGTCGACGCACCATTCCGCCCCGGCGATTTCGGCCACCCCGACCACCGGCAACCAGAGCAGCGCGGCCGGGTCGGGCACCGCCCCGCAGAGCAGCACCGCCCCGCAGAGCAGCACCGCCCAGCAGAGCAGCACCGCCCAGCAGAGCAGCACCGCCCAGCAGAGCAACACCGCCCAGCAGGACAGCACCCACCAGCACGGCTCCCACCACGCGGCGGCCAGCACGGTGAGCCCCACCCCGACCAGCGCCGGACCGTCGACCGTAGGAAGTAAGCAGGCGACGGCGACCACCGCGCCGCCGACCAGCCCGGTGACCACCCCGTCGCCGACCAGCCCGGTGACCACCCCGAGCCAGCACGGCGATCTCCCCGGGCCACCGCCGGGACCGGGCCTGGCGGCCCCGGTCAGCCACGCCGCGGACGCGGCCGGATCGACCAGCGCGACCAAGGGAACCGGGGCCGGCACCACCAGCGCGACCAAGGGAACCGCGGCCGCCACCACCAGCGCGACGACGAGCGCGAAATCGGGCTCGACGACCAGCGCCTCCAGCATCACGACCACCGGGTCATCGGCCAGTCCGACCGATAGCGGCGGCCCGGCGACATGAACCGGATCGTGACGGGGGCGGCGTGGCAGTTCGAGCGGCACCGCCGGACGCTCGGCGTCGTCGCGGCCGCCGTCACGCTCACCCTCGTCGCGGTCGTGGTTCTGGAGATCAGCCGGTCCACCCCGGCCCAGGCCGACAGCCGGTTCGGGACGTTCAGCTGTCGAACGGACGCCGCCGGCCAGTGCGCGGTCACGGGTCTGTCGGGGACCCCGGCCCAGGTCACGGTGGAGGCGTCGACCCCCGACGCGGGACTGACCTCGCCGGTGCCGGCCACCGCGACGCCGCACGCGGGCGGGTTCGTCGTGCAGGCTGGTACGGGGAACGCGAACCTGAGCATTCACGGTTCCTACCTGGCCGCCTACGGGTGTGAGCCGCAGGCCTGCCGGGCCGTGAACGGCACCTCGGCCGGCGGCGCCGCCGGCGATCTGGCCCCGACCGCCACCGCCACGACCCCGACCGGCACCGCGAGCAGCAGTCCGCTGGTGGCCGGGCCCGCGCTCACGGCCACCGGTCTGGCCGCCCAGGTCGGGGCGGCCGACGCGCCGACCGGTGGGAGCCGGACGGCGCCACCGTCGCCGACCGGGGCCGCGCCAAGCACCGATCCGACGGCCACGCCCAGCCCAACGGCCACGCCGGGTCCGACGGCCACGCCGGGCCCAACGGCCACGTCCAGCCCGACGGCCACGCCCAGCCCGACGGCCACGCCGGGTCCGACGGCCACGTCCAACCCGGCGGCGACGCCGTCCCCGATCGGTTCGACGCTGGTGCCGCTGCGCGCGGACCGGGGGACCGCGACCGCACCGGCCGCGGGCAACCCCACACCGATGGCGGTCACCCCGCCGACTGCTTCGACCGCACCGGCCGCGGCGGCACCGGGGCCGACCGCGCCAGAGGCCGGTGGCGGCCAGTTGCTCTGGTCCGACGACTTCAACGGCGCGACCGGCGCCCCACCGGACGCCACGAACTGGAAAGTCGAGTCGGGCGTGGCCAAGGGCACCGCCGAACTCGAGTGCTACGACCCGCGCAACGTGGCCCTCGACGGCCGGGGCGATCTCCAACTGAGCGCCCGCCGGGAACCATCCTGCGGCGGGACGGCGTACAGCTCCGGCCGGGTGGAGACCACCGGGCTGCGCACCTTCCGGTACGGGACGCTCCAGGCCCGCATCAAGATGCCGACCGGCGGCGGCGCGTTCCCGGCGTTCTGGCTGCTGGGTAGCAATCTGGGGACAGTCGGCTGGCCGGCCGCCGGCGAGACCGACATCGCCGAGGTCACCTCCGACCAACCGAACGCCGTCCACACCAGCCTGCACGGCATCGACCGGTCCGGCGCCCCCTGGCAGTCCGGGTGGAACGACGGCGGGACGACCACCACGACGGGGAATCTCGCCGACGCCTTTCACACCTACGCGCTCAACTGGTCGTCCGCCGGGCTGACCTGGTATCTCGACGGGCAGGTGGTCCACCGGATCGACCGCGCCCAGGTACCGGTCTGGCTCTGGGACACCGACGTCTCCGCGTTGCTCGACGTCGCGGTGGTCGACACCAACGGCCCGGCGACCAGCGGCACCTGGCCGCAGACGATGACGGTCGACTACGTGCGGTACTACGCGCCGACCGCGACCGCCGGCGTGAGTCCGGCGCCGACCGCCGCAGGTCCGCCCCCGACCGCCGCCGCAACCGGAACTCCGGCGGCGACCGCACCCACGACGACGACCACGGGCAGTCTGTCCGGGCTGCCGTGGATGTCCGGGGTCTGGACGACCACCGATCCGGGCGGGGCGCAGGCGTTCGGCACCTGGCGGGGGCGACCGATCGACCTCGTGCAGGCCTACGTCACCCGCGACCAGGGCTGGGCCGGCATCACCAATCCCGTGTGGCCGGTCGACACGTACCGCGGTTTCGCCGGCCGACTGGTGTTGTCGGTGCCGACGTTCCCGCAGGGCGCCGGCAGCAATGCGGAATGCGCGACCGGGGCCTATGACGACGACTGGCGGAAACTGGGCAGTTTCCTCGTCGCCCATAACCGGGCCGACGCGATCATCCGACTGGGCTGGGAGTTCAACGGAACCTGGATGTACTGGCATTCCGACGCCAGCGGCGCTGCATTCAAGGGCTGCTACCAGCATGCGGCGACCGCGCTCCGGTCGACGGACCCGAAGGTTCAGATGGACTGGACGTTCACGGCCCACGGTTCACAGGTGCCGGCCAGCGGAAACCCGTATGACGCCTACCCCGGCAACGCGTATGTGGACTACGTCGGCATCGACTCCTACGACATGTCGCCGGCGTCGCCCACCGCGACCGCGTTCAACGCCCAGTGCGCGGGCCTGAACGGGATGTGCAAGGCGATCGCCTTCGCCCGGGCCAACGGCAAGAAACTCGGTGTCGGCGAGTGGGGGGTCGCGTCCTGCAGCTCAAGCGGTGGGGGCGGCGACAACCCGCTTTACATCCAGCAGATGTACAACACCTTCCTGGCCAACCAGGACGTCATGGGGTATGAGGCCTACTTCGACGATCCGGACGCCGGGAATGTCTGCTCGTCGCTCGTCAACGGAAAACAGAACCCGCAGGCTGCGGCCCGGTACAAGGCGCTGTTCGGGAAGGCCGGCGTATGAACCGCGCGACCGCGGGCCGGTGCGTCGCGGTGACCGCCGCGGTGACGCTGGCGACCGCCGCCGGGCTGGCCGGAGCGAGGAACGGCCCGGCCCACACCCTCACCGCCGCTCCGGCCGCCGGTCCGACGGCTGGTGCCGTGGCTCAGAACCAGGCCGCCGTCATCACCGCTCCGGACGGATCGACACCCGCGTCCACGGCGACACCGACGGCGGTCCCGACCGCTCCCGGCACCGCGGCGACCACCCCGGTGGGAGCGCCGACGCCGCCCGAGGGCGGCGATCCGGCGGGGGCGGGCGGTCCCGGAATCCCCGGCAACTGGAAGCTGGCGTTCGGCGATAACTTCAACGGGACAAGCCTGGACCTGACCCACTGGCAGTTGTGCAACCCGTCGTTCCGGGCTTCCTGTGTGCCGTACAACAACGAGCAGGAAACGTTCAACACCGCGACCACCGATAACCCCAATGTGACGGTATCCGGCGGGCAACTGCACCTGACCGCGACCCGCACCGCCGGGCAGATCCGTTCCGGTATGGTCGCGACCGGCCCGTGGCCGGCAACATTCGGTCCGAAGCCGGCCAATTACACAGGCTTCTCCTATACGTACGGCTTTTACCAGGGTCGGGTTCGGATACCGGCCGGTGACGGCTACTGGCCGTCACTGTGGGAGCTACCCGAACAACAGCAGCAAGGTGGGAAGGCCTGGCCCGACACCGGCGAGTACGACGTTTTCGAGATCCCCGGCAACGATCCGGGCGATTACCATTTCACCGCTCATTGGGGTGGTGCCGGTGGTGGCTGCGGCCATCCCTGCTCTCCGCAGGTCGCGACGATCTCCAACGCGGCGACCAACTGGCATGTATACGGTCTGGACTGGGAGCCGACCGGCCTGACCTGGTATCTCGACGGCCAGAAGATGGGAAACACGATCACCACCCCGGCCGCGATCAAGAATTACCCGTTCTACATCATCGCGAACCTCTCGGTCGGTGGAAGCTGGGGTCCGCTGAAAGGCGGAATCACCGGCAGCACCCCCTTCCCGGCCTCCATGGACATCGACTATCTCAACGTCTGGCAGCACCCCTGACCAGCCCGCTCCGTGTGTCCAAACGGCTACCACGCCAACCGGTACAGCGGTACAGCGGTACAGCGGAGCAACCCGCCAGCTCAGCGCCCCGCGCCCCGCAGAGAGCCACCCACCGCGAGCGCCGCGGACAGTAAAGCGATAGCGAGCAGGATGGCGGCCGCCCGGAGCAGGGATCCGACCTCCGCGCGCAGGGCCTGCTGGTAAACGCGCAGGCCCCAGTAGCCCGGGGTGTACGGCGCGACGGCCGAGGCCCAACCCGGCAGTAGCCGCCGTGGGACGAGGGCGCCCGACAGGCAGGTCACCGCGATGGCGGCGACGTCGCCGGCCGCGCTCAACTGGGCCGGACTCCGCGCGAACCGGGCCGCCGCGGTACCGGCCGCCAGGATGGCGAGCGACCACACGAACGCGGCCCCGGCGACCAGCGCCCACCCATCCCGCGGGCGGAGACCGAAGGCGGCCCACGCGACGCCCAGCAGAACGGCCTGCTGAACGAGAACCATCCCCAGGAACGGCAGGGCCTTGCCGACCAGGATCTCGCCCGGGCGGGCCGGGCCGGCGGCGAGCCGGTCCCAGGTCCGCCCGATCCTTTCGTCCAGCAGGCCGGCGCCGACCACCTTCAGCGCGAACAGCGCGAACATGACGGCCAGCCCCGGGGCGAGCTGCGCCAGCGCGCTCTGCGGCCGGCCCGGATACAACGCACCGTAGAGCGGCCGCAGCACCGCCATGAGCAGCAGCGGCATCAGCGTGTAACCGATCATGGGGCCGGGATCGCGGGTCACCAGCAGCGCGGTATGGCGGGCAATCACCGCGGTCCGATTGACCGCGCCCGGCCATTGACGGTCAGACCCCATGCGCCGCGACGGGTCGGCCCAGCGGACCCAGCCGCCGGTAGAGATCGTCGAGGGTCGGGGGACGAACCGCAACCGACCGCAGGCGCACGAGGTCGGCGCCGGAACCGGCGGTCCCGAGTTCCCGCACCGCGCCGGCCAGCCGTCGCTCCGGATCGGAGCCGCGCAGGAGCAACGTCCCAGGACGGCCCGGTGGCCGGATCGCGCCGGTCAGCGCGGGCGCGGGACCGTGGAAGGTCAGCGTCACCGTCGCGTCCAGGTCGGCGAGCAGCTCGGCCCGGGTCCCGCGAGCGAGGACCCGACCCGCCGCCGCGACGGCCACGGTGGCGTCGAGCCCGTCGAGTTCCGGCAGGTAGTGGGTGGTGTAGAGGACCGCGGTGCCCCGGTCGGCCAACGCTCGCACCGCCGCCAGCAGCGCCTCGCGGGTGATCGGGTCGGCGCCGACGGTGGGCTCGTCGAGCAGGAGCACCCGCGGCTCGTGCATCATCGCCGTCGCGGCCTGGGCCCGCCGCTGCTGGCCGCCGGACAACCGGCGGACCTGGGTGTCGAGCAACCCGGTGAGGGCGACCGCCTCGGCGACCAGCTTCAGCCGGGAGCGCAGCCGCGCCCCGCCCAGGCCGGCCAGGCCGCCGAACAGCCGCAGGTTTTCCCGCACCGTGGCCCGCAGGTAGAGCGCGAGTTCCTGCGGCGCCCAGCCGGTCAGCGCCCGGGCGGCCCGGGGCTGGCGCCGTTGGTCGACGCCCGCCACCACGATCTGCCCGCGCCCGGGTCGGAGCAGGCCGACCACGGCCCGCGCGAGCGTCGACTTCCCGGCTCCGTTAGGGCCGATCAACCCGACCACCTCCCCGGCCTCGACCCGCAGGTCGAAGCCGTCGAGCACCGGCGGGCCACCGCCGTACCCCACCACCAGACCGGTCACCGCCAGCACGTCACCCTCCTAAGTCTACGCTGTAAGCATACGACGTAGACCTGAGCCTGTCATACTCGTGGTATGCCTCGCGCCGCCCAGATCAGCCGCTCGGCCGTCCTCGACGCGGCCTTCGGTCTGGCGGACGACGAAGGTCTGCCCGCGGTGACCATGCGGGCGGTCGCCGGGCGGCTGGGCGTCACCCCGATGGCCCTCTACCGCCACGTGCGCGACAAGGACGAATTGCTCGACGGGCTGGTCGAGCTGCTGTTGAGCACGCTGCCGACCCCGGCCGACGGGACGCCGTGGGAAGAGCAGTTGGCCGGGCTGGCGGACGGAATCCGACGCACCGCCCGGGCTCATCCGGCGGTTTTCGGCCTTCTGCTGACCCGTCCGGCCGCCACTGCGCCGGCACTCCGGGTCCGCGACAGCGTCCTGGCCATTCTGCGGGCCACGGGCCAACCACCCGAGCTCGTTCCCCGGCTGGAACGGCTGTTGACCACCTTCGTCCTCGGCTTCGCCATCAGCGAGTCGAGTGGTCGGTTCACCGGACGGGAAAGCGCTGTCGACGACGATTTCCGGTACGCCCAGGACCTGGTCTTCAGCCTCCTGCGGGCCGGCCCGGACGGCGGCGGACCGGGCGGGCGCTGAAGGCGCCGTACGCCCGGCCGCCGATGACGCCGATGACGCCGAAACGGGCCGGCGGCCCCGGCAACAATGCCGAGGGCCCACCGGCCCGATCGCGGATCCGCCGGCCAGAACGGCCGGCCGATCAGATTCGAGGATGCTGATTTTCGAAGCTGCTTAGTGAAGCGCGTCCTTGACGTTCTCGCCGGCCTGCTTGAGGTCCGCGCCCGACTTCTCGGCACTGCCCTTCGCCTCGGTGTCGTGATGGCCGGTGGCCCGACCGGTGACCTGCTTGCCCTTGCCGGTGATGCGCTGCACCGAATGCTTGAGGGTGGCGACGACACTCATGGGAACTCCTTCTGATTGTTCCGGAATGAAAGCGTTGATATGCCGGGGTGGTTACACCCGGCTCCGGCCGCGGCTGCTGGTCAGGGCACGCACGATGAGCAGCAGAACCACGGCGCCGACAATGGCGGTGATCCACGTCGACACATTGAAGAACGTGTTGAGGGAGTGGACGTGGAAGACCACCTTGGCGAGCCAGCCGCCGAGCAGGGCGCCGAAGATTCCCACGACGCCGGCCATCACCCAACCGGTCTGCTCACCGGTGAGCCGCTCGGCAATCAGACCGGCGATGAGTCCCAGAACAATCCAGGCGATTATGCCCACTATTAACCCCTAAAGTTGAAGAACGACCAGCTGAGGGGGTGGTACCCGGGCACTCGGCGGGCAATCCGATCGCGACCGGTCAACCACGAAAAAGTTTTAAACCACCCGATCCGGCCCGAATGAGAAGAGGTCCGAAATTCCCGGGGCCGACGGCCCCCGAGCGTCCGGACCGGGCGCGAACCGGCTGGTGACGGCGATGCCGGCCGGTCACGCGGCACTTCAAGGGGAAGCCGTCGCGATCGTGCTAGAACACTCTGAGTAATTGCCCTGATGCTGATCGCGTACAGCTCCTCCGGTCCGTCGCCCGCCGGGCGTTCGGCTCGCGGGAACGGTGAGGAAGGTTTCGTGCACCACACCGTCGACGAACGACGACTGCGCGAATTGTGCGAGGAGTCGGACGACCGGCACTCGGATGCCATGCGGACGACCCGCGAGTCGCTGGCCGCCTTCGTGGACGTGGCCGGCGGGGAGCGGCCCCAGGACCGCCCCGCGGCCGAAGCGACAGCCGCCGAGGCGACCGGGCCGGACCGCTGGCCCACCGCTGACCGGACGGGACGACGCGGACTGTTGCGGTCCGCCGTGGTGGGTGGCCTGGCCGGCGGCGGGTTGCTCGCCGTGGCCGCAAGCGCCCGGGCCGCGACGACCGACGTCGCCGCGCTCCAGACCGCCGCGTCCATCGAGAACCTCGCGGTCTCGACCTACCAGACGGCGCTGACGCTTCCGTTCATCGGGGGCAGCTCGGCCAACCCCGTCATCAGGGCGTTCGCGCAGAAGACGATGACCCAGCACACCGAGCACGCCCAGGCCTTCAACGCCGCCGCCGTCAAGCTGGGCGGCAAGGCCCAGACCGGGACCGACCCGAAATACGCGCCGGTCGTCGCGGCGGCCGTCCCCAAGATCAAGGGCCCGGGCGACGTCGTCTCGCTGGCCATCACGTTGGAGACGGTCGCGGCCGAGACCTACGTCAAGGACACCAGCCTGGTGACCACCCCCGACCTGCGGCAGCTGTTCACCAGCGTCGCCGGGGTGGAAGCCCAGCACCAGGCGGTACTGCTCGCCGTTCAGGCGCTGCTCAACGCGAACGACGCGGCGATGATCGCGCTTCCGCCGCCGGTCGCCCAACTGCCGAAGGCGGCGGGCAGCGTCGGTTTCCCGAATGCCTTCTACCCGACCTCGATGGCGTCGCCGGCCGCCGAAGGAGCCGTCCAGTGAGCGACAGCCGAAGCGACATCGGCATCAGCGAGGCGGAGCTGCGGTCCGCGACGCAGGCGCTCGACGAGCTGCACCGGGCCACCTTCCCGGCGGTCCAGGCCACGCTGGCCGACATCGAGGAGCACAACCGTTCGGTGGTCGCCCGGGTCGGGACGGCCGCGGCCTCCCGGCGCGGGTTGCTGCTCGGCGGGCTGGCCATGGCCACGACCGGCGCGCTGGCCGCCTGCGGCTCCACCAGCGGTGGCTCGGCCGGCTCAACCGGCGCGACGGCCAGCCCGGCGGGCGCCGTGGCATCCGCGTCGGCCGCCGCAAGCAGGTACACCGGCGACCTCAAGGTCGTCGCCCTCGCGGCGGCGCTGGAGAACCTGGCCGTCGCCGCGTACACCGGAGCGGCGAAGAAGGCCGGCGCCGGTGACTACGGCACCGTGCCGCCGGCCGTGCTCCAGTTCGTGACGACCGTGAAGGGTCAGCACGCCCAGCACGCGCAGGCCTGGAACGGCGTCCTGACCAGCGCGAAGCTGCCTGCCGTGACCGGCACCCCGGTGAAGATCGCCCCCGCCAAGGTGGCCGCCCTCAACGCGACCAGCAGCATCGCCGGCGTCGCCACCCTCGCGCTCGGGCTGGAGAACGGGGCCGCATCGACCTATACCTATGCGGTTTCCCACGTCACCAACGCCCAGGGGATTTCGACGGCGGCCAGCATCGCGCCGGTCGAAGCCCAGCACGCGGCGATTCTGCATTTCATCCTCGGCCAGTACCCGGTGCCGGATTCCTTCATCGGCATCGGTGACGCCGTGGCCCCGTCGGAACTGACCGTCTGATGAATACTCGAATTGCACTGGCCGCGGGTGTCCTGATCGCCACGGCGATCGGGACGGCCAGCTGCGGCGGTTCCTCCTCCGGGTCCGGTTCGACCGGCGCGGTCGCCAGCGCGAGCGTGGCCGTCAACCCCGCCAGCCCGACCGCCGCCACCAGCCCGACCGCCGCCGCCAGCGCGACCGGCGGTACCAGCACCAGCCAGACCCGGGCCGTCACCATCCAGAACTTCGCGTTCGCGCCGAAGGCCCTGACCGTGCCGGTCGGCACCAGGGTGACCTGGACCAACAAGGACACCGCCACACACACGGTCACCGCCACCAACCACGCGTTCGACTCCAACGACCTGCAGACCGGGAAATCCTTCTCGTACACGTTCACCAAGGCCGGGACCTACAGCTACCTCTGCGAGATCCACCCGTACATGACGGCCCAGGTCATCGTTCAATAACGTCACCCGCGAACGTCACCCGGGCGGGTCGGCAACGTCCGCAAGCCCGAACCAGGGCAGCGTCGCCGGGAGGCCGTGGATCGTCACGGCCTCCCGCGACCCGCCGGCCCGCGATCCGGCGAACGCCGCCCGGGACAGCCGGACCCGGTGTACCTCGGCCGCCCGACCCCGGCGGGCCCACCGCTCAATACCGTCGTCGAGGTAGCCGAGCCTGCGGGACACCGCGAGGCTCGCGGGATTGTCGACGAAGGCCCCGCTGGTCGCGTACTCCGCTCCCAACCCGGCGAAAATCAGGTGCAGGGCGGCCCACCGCATCCGGGTGCCGATGCCGGCGCCCTGATACTTGAGCCCCAGCCAGGAACCGGTGTCGACCTCCCGCCGGACCGCGAACTGCTTCGATTCCAGGCCCTGGGTGCCGACGACCACACCGTCCTGGATCACCACGAGATCCAGGGCCCAGTCGTCCGGCTGCCACCGTGACCAGCGGCCCCAGTGCCAGCGCAGGACGCTCCGGGCCCGTTCAACCGGGGTCGTATCGGTCCAGGGGGTGGAGAACGGCATGAACTCCGGCTCGTGGATTCCGTCGGCGGCCAGCTCGGCCAGGGCGACCAGGTCGGCCTCGCGAGCGGCCCGCAGCTCGAGGGTCGGCGTCCGCACCACGAGGCCGGACAGGGGCCACAACTCGACGGGAAGAACCATGCACCGATCGTGACCTTCGAACTGCCCGCTGGCGACCGATTTTCCGGGCCGCCCCGGCTACCAGGCCGGCCGGCCCCGCAGGTGCTCGATCGCGACATCCAACGCCGCCTCCAGGTGGGAGAGCTCGCCGGACGACAACAGCACCAGCACGCCCCCCTGGATTCCGGCCAGCAGCGCGGCCGCCGACCGGTCGGCGTCCACGCCGGCGGCGATCTGACCCTGCCCCTGCATGTCGCGGATCCCCGTCGCGATCTGGGCCCGCCACCGGCCCAACAGCCCGGCCGTGACGGCCTGGGCGCCGGGCGTATTGCGGCCGACCTGGAAGATCAAACCGCCCAACGGGCACTGCTGGCCCTGCCGGCGGTACCGGCCGACCACCGCGTCGCGCCACGACTGCCAGGCCGACCAGGACGTCAGGCTGCTCAGCCAGGGTTCCTGATCGCTCAGGACCCGGTCCGCTTCGTGCTGGGCGACCGCGAGCAGCAGTTGGTCCTTCCCGTCGGGAAAGTAGTGGAAGAGCTGACTCTTGCTCGTCCCGGTCCGGGCCAGCACGTCGTCCAGCGTCACGGTCGACAGTCCGTGTTCGCGGATCTCGTCAGCCGCGCCTCCGACGATCCGGTTCCGCGTCGCGAGGCCCTTGGGAGTCAGCGTCCCGGTCATGCCCACCTCCGTTCGGCGCTCCGGCCCGGGGACCGGAGTCGGCGGCCCGATTCTGGACTTGCGGGTCCATTTTTATCCTGCCACGTTGTGGACTGTGCAGTCCACACCACCGGGATGTCCACAGCGGCGGGAGAAAGCCATGACCACCCACCTCAGTAAGCGACTGGCGCAGCAGAGCGCCCTGGTGACCGGCTCGACGAACGGAATCGGGGTCGCGATCGCCCGGGCTCTGGCGGACGAGGGGGCCCACGTCATCGTCAGCGGCCGGGATTCCGAGAGCGGGAAGCGGGTCGCGGCGTCGATCGCCGAGGCCGGCGGTCGAGCCGACTTCGTGGCCGCCGACCTGGCCGGCGGCCGGCCCGCGATCGCCGCGCTGGCCGCCGCGGCCACCGCCGCGGCCGGCGGCCAACTCGACGTTCTGGTCAACAACGCCGCGCAACTCGTCATGCCGGCCCCGACCGGGGAGGTCGACGAGGATCTGATCGATCAGGTGCTGGCGGTCAACGTCAAGGCCGCGTTCCTGCTCACCGGCATGATCGCGACGGCAATGGCCGACCGGGGGACGGGCGCCGTCGTCAATGTGGGCTCGATCAACGGGTTGGTGGGAATGGCCGGCTCAGCGCTCTACAGCACCTCGAAGGCCGCGCTGCATTCGCTGACCAAGTCCTGGGCCGCCGAGTACGGGCCGGCCGGCGTCCGGGTCAACACCGTCGCGCCCGGTCCGACGCTCACCGAGCGGACCGCGATGTTCGGCGACCGGATCGCCCCGATCGTCGCCGCGATGCCGTCCCGGCGGCTGAACACCCCGGCCGAAGTGGCCGCGGCGGTGGTGTTTCTGGCCAGCGACGACGCTGCCAACATTCACGGCGCCACGCTCAGCGTGGACGGCGGCCGGGCCGCGGTCTGACCCCGACGAGCGGCGGACCCCGGCTTCCGGCCCCGCTATCGTGCCCCCATGGCAGTCGACGTTACGGAGCAGATCGCCGTGAACGTGCCCGCGACAACGGTGTACGCGGCCGTCGCCGACGTGCGCCGGATGACCCGCTGGAGTCCGGAGTGCTTCGGCGTCCTGATCTGGCGGCACACCAACGGGGCACCGGCCCGCTTCATCGGCTTCAACCGGCGGGGCTGGTACGTCTGGTTCACGTCCTGCGAGGTCGTCGTGGCGGTCCCGGGCCAGGAGTTCGCGTTCGACGTGAACATCTTCGGGTTGCCGGTCGCTCGCTGGGGCTACCGCTTCGCCCCGGGCGCGGGGGACGGCCCGACCCCTGACCGGGCCACGACCAGCACCGAGGTCACCGAGTACTGGGAGGACCGCCGCAACCGCGGCTCGCTTCTGCTGGGCCGGATCTTCACCGGCCACGTCGCCAACGACCGGCCGGCGGCCAACAGCGAGGGCATGCGGACCACCCTTGGACGCCTCCGCCGCGAGCTGGAAGCGGTCTGAGGTCGCGCACCCGATCGGCGACGGCGGCAGGATGGGCCGATGCTGCGGGAACATCTGGGTCGACGGCCCAACATCCACCCGGACGCGCTGGTGGACTCTTCGGCGCTGGTCTCGGGCGAGGTCACGATCGGAGCCGGCAGCCGGGTGCTGGCCGGGGCGATCCTGACCGCCGAGAGCGGACCGATCACGATCGGGCAACGCTGCGTGATCATGGAGCAGGCGGTGCTGCGGGGCACGGCCCGGCACCCGCTCCGCGTCGGCAACCACGTCCTGGTCGGGCCGCACGCCCACCTCAGCGGCTGCGAGGTGGCGGACGCCGTCTTCATCGCGACCAACGCGATGGTCTTCAACGGCGCCCAGGTCGGTCGGGCCAGCACGGTGGCGCTCGGCGGGACGGTTCACATCGGCTGCCGCCTGCCGGCCGGCGGGCTGGTGCCGATCGGCTGGGTCGCCGTCGGTGACCCGGCCGAGATCCATCCTCCGCGGGAAGCGGAGCAGATTTTCGGCGGCCTCGGCGCGCTGGGCGGTTTCATGCCGTACGTATTCGGGGTGGCGGCCGGCCCGGATCGTGACCAGACGATGATCGCCGCACTCGACCGCTACACGGCCGCTCTCGGCCGGCACGTCGACGACCGCGAGGTCGCCGACGAAGGCTGACCGCCGCCGCGGTCAGGGACGGCCGGCCGCCTCGACGAGCGTCACGATGCCCCGCAGGTTGCCGGCCAGCTCGGCCGGGACACCGTAGGTCTCGGCCAGAGCAGCCGGGTCGTGGTAGCTGACCCAGACGGCGCCGGCGGCGTCCGCCCAGACCAGGGCGCGCAGCGGCAGGTCGAGCGCGATCAGCGGCGCGGCCAGCATCACCGGGGTCCCGCCCTTCGGAGCACCGAAGATCAGAACATAGGCGGGCGGCTGGTCGAGCCCGACGCCCCACGCGTTCGCCCGATGGTCGATGCGGGCGAAGATCGTCAGCCCCTGCTCGCGGACGGCCGCCTCCAGGCGGCTGATCGTCTCGTCCGCGGAGTGGGCGCTCGTTACGGTGACCAGTCCGGGCGCCGCCGGCCGACCGGTTCCGGTGCTCATCCCGTCACCGTAGTGGGGCCGCGCGGCCATCCGCATCCCTCGCGCGGTGACGTATCCGGGACGCGGGAACCCAATCGGCTCCGGGACGGCTGTGCGACAGTGTCGGTATGGCCGTCCTGCCCATCCGTACCGTCGGCGACCCGGTTCTACGCACCCCGGCCGACCCGGTCGAGACCTTCGATGCCCGGCTCGAACGCCTGGCGACGGACATGATCGACACCATGTACGCGGCGCCCGGCGTCGGCCTGGCCGCCCCGCAGGTCGGCGTCGGCCTGCGCATCTTCGTCTTCGACACCCAGTACGACGCCGACGACCCGACGAGCGAGCGCCGCCCGCTCGTCGTCGTCAACCCGGTGCTGACCCCCGGTCCGGGCGTCCAGGACGGCCCGGAAGGGTGTCTGTCGGTTCCCGGGCTGTACTTCCCGACGCCGCGGACCCTGGCGGCATCGGTCAGCGGGGTCGACGCGGCCGGCTCGCCGGTCGAGTACTCCGGGGAGGGCCTGCTGGCCCGGTGTTTCCAGCACGAGGTCGATCACCTGGACGGCACGCTCTATCTCGCCCGCCTGACCGGTGACGACCGCAGAGCCGCCCAGGCGGCGCTGCGGGACGGCCCGGTGGATCCCGCGGAAGCCGAGCAGGCCGGCCGGGAACTGCGGTCGCTGCGCCGCTCGGGCTGAACCAGCCCCCGGGTCGGCGCCCGAGGCCGGCCGTCGCATTTCGAGCGGCGCAGATAGTTGAATCACCTGTGAAGAACACAATCATTCACGGGTGCGCTTCCGACGCGCGTCACGGCCGGCTCGGGAGATAACTACGACGTAGTTCCGCAGGCTTTCCAGGGCTTTTCGAGCCGTGTCGGGAAGACGACAGACCGCCAGTCGTGTCCTTTCATCGCAGAGACGAGCCGGCGAGCATTCTGTGATCTGCGCGGAGAATCACCGAAAGCATATGCGGTCGGGAATCCGCGCCGGAGATTGTCCACCGAACCCAAACCGGGTCGAGACGGACAACGTTCAACGAGAGAAGGGCGAGAATACTATGGCAATCAAACGTGTGACCGCGATGAAGCTCGCACTCGGCGCGCTGGCCCTCAGCGGTGCCGTGCTCGCGGTGGCGGTCCCGGCGGGCGCGAGTACGCCCACGGCGGCGAAACCGGTCGGTCGCGTCAGCGCGGTCGCGGTGCATCCGGGGGCGGCCAACCAGGCGGTGGCCGCCGTCCGCCGCAACCCGTCCACGGTCATCTCGACCACCGGATCGTGCGCCACCTATCGCGGTCGAACCGCCGGCGACTTTTGCCTGTTCTATTTCCAGAACTACACGGGCAGCCGGGTCGGCGTCTTCGACAACACCGCCGACCTTCGTCCCGTGCGTTTCCAGACGAGCGGATCCGGCGTGGGTACGAGCGCGTACTACAACGCCGAGTCGGACTACAACTACGACACCCTGTACACCGCGCACGTCTGCACCGGGCTGAACTACACGGGCTCCTGTGGATTCGTGTCGCCCCGTACCGGAGGTAACTTCAGCTCCACCTACTCCAACCGGGACGCGTCGGTTTACTGGACGCACTAACGGCTCATTCCGGTGACGGGCGCAGCGGTCGCCGGACTATCCGGGCCGGGGGTCTTTACCGACGCGCGCGAGCGGTCGGAAAGACCCCCGGCCACACGTCAGCGCCGAATATCGAAGAACACCATCAACGGCGTCGGAGACACGCTGAGCGGGAGCCACCATGCCGACCATCCGCAACGCCGCGGCCCGGGCCGCACTCGTCCTGGCCGCGACGGCCGGATGCTCGTCGGGAAGCGCGCCGACGACGCTCGGCGCCGCGCGGATCCCGACCCTGCTGCGCTCCACCGACCTGCACCTGCCGCTCGACACCTACCTGCTGTCGGTCAGCGAGCTGGACCGGGTCGGGCAGGCGCGCCGGGTGCTGACCCACGGGTGCATGCAGCGTCTCGGCTACTCGTTCCCCCCGCTCACCCAGGGCCCACCGACCGGACCGAGCAGCTGGAACGAGCGTCGCTACGGCGTCGCCGATCCCGCCCTGGCCGCCCGGTACGGCTACGGCCTGGGGCCCCGCGACCCGGCGTCCCACCCGGGCCGGCCCGACGAAACAGGCGCCAATGCCCCGACGACCGCGCAGTTGCGGGCGCTCGACGGGACCGACCGCACCGCACACGGGGTACCGGTCCCGGCCGGCGGTTGCACGGGGCAGGCCAACCAGCGGCTCGCGGCGGGCGCCCCGGCCGCCGACGTGGACCTTCCCCAGCAGCTGTCCTCGGAGAGCTTCAACCGGTCGAGCACCGATCCCGCCGTCGCCCGGGCGGACACGGCCTGGTCACGGTGCATGAAGGCGGCCGGCTACCGGTACGCGAACCCGCTCGACCCGCCGGGCGACCCGCGCTGGAAGCACGGGCCGCGAGCGGTGCAGATCGCGACGGCCACCGCCGACGTGCACTGCAAGCAGCAGACCAACCTGGTCGGCATCTGGTTCACCGTCGAAGCGGGCTACCAGCGGCAGCTGATCGCCACCCGTCGCGCGGCCCTCACGCTGGTCGCGGCGGCCAACTCCGCCCAACTGGCCGCGGCCGCCCGGCTCGTCGGACCGTGAGGGCGCGCCGGTGGCGGCTACCCGTTGTGATAGACGGCGACGTAGGCCCGACCGCTGGGGGTCGTGCCGGTGTCGAAGATCGTCCACGCCGAGCCGTTCCGCGCGTTGAACGCCGACTGGAAGCTGTTCGCTTCCGCGGCGGTGTTGAAGGTGTACAGGTTCATGATGAGGTTGCCCGGGCAGCCGGCGGCATCGACGTTGAACGACGCCGACCACACGGTCGCGATGGATTCGACCTCCGAGGCGGAACAGGTGTATCCGTTCCAGCTTTCACCGATGAGCTCCTGCTGAGCCTCGGTTTCGCTCCCACTGACGTAAACCCGCGGGTTCGGCGGCGCCGGCGCCGCCGGAGCGGGGGCGACGGCGGCCGGGCTCGGCGAGATGACGATCACGCGGGTCGGTCCGGGCGCCGGAGCAGTAACCGGCGGGGTGGTGGCCGGTGGGACGGTCACCGTCCGGACGACCGTTTTGGCGGGCACCACCGAGGCGCTCGTGCTTCTGCCCCCGCTGCCGCAGGCGACCGCGAACACCGCCGTGCCGGCCAGTGCGGCCGCGCCCCCGGCCGCCCGGCCGAGCGCCTGGGATCTGCTCCTGATTCCTGTCTGTTGATCCATCGCATCCACCCCCGTACGCGGGGCGACCGGTGCCGGCCGCCGCGGATTGCCGCCATTGCCGGGTCTGGTCGCCACGGTTGCAGGGATGGCGCGGGGCCGCCACTGGGCGCCGCCGGGCGATCCGGTCGCCCGAACGAGCTACGATGACGGGCGTGCAGGGCATCGATACCGCCGCCGTTCCCAGTGGGCCTGGCTGCGTCGAATGTGAAGCCGCCGACGGCTGGTGGCTGCATCTGCGGCGCTGTGCGCAGTGCGGCCACATCGGCTGCTGCGACTCATCGCCGTCCCAGCACGCCAGCCACCACGCGGCAACCGCCGGGCACCCGATCATCCAGAGCTTCGAGCCGGGCGAGTCGTGGTTCTGGAACTACGCCGACGAGCAGTTCTACGACGGGCCGCAGCTGCCGGCCCCCGAGGACCACCCGGTGGACCAGACCACCCCCGGGCCGGCCGGTCGCGTCCCGTCCGACTGGCGCTTCCACCTGCACTAGCCGATTCCGCCCGGTTCCGGGCCTTGCGGGCTGCGGACGGTCGGCTCGGTCGGTGGTCGGCTCAGTCGGTGGTCGCCGCCCCGGACCGGTCCCAGCCAGCCCGGTTGACCCGGATCCGCAGCGACCGCGGGGCCACCACCTCCCCGCAGGCCCGGCACGTCGACTCGGAGTCGAGCTCGTGGTCGCCGTGCATCACCGTCACCGGCGGCGTCGGTGACACCCATCGGTCGCCCCAGGCCAGCAGGGCGTGGATGACCGGCTCGAGATCCCGGCCGGCCGCGGTGAGGTGGTACTCGGAGCGCGACGGCGCGGTCTGGTACTCCCGTTGTTCGAGCACGCCGGCCTCGATGAGGGCCCGCAGCCGGGCCGCCAGCCGGTCGCGGGGGGCTCCGGTGTTGCGGGCGATCTCGTTGAACCGCCGGTTGCCGAAGAAGATCTCCCGGACCACCAGCAGCGACCACTTGTCTCCGACGAGATCGAGCGCGGACGCCACGGAGCACGGACGGCCGGGCAGCTCATGCCCGGCCGGCAGCGGAGCCGGCCCGGGTCTTACGGTGCTCTCACCGGAGGCCATAAGCAAAGGTTGCCATATCAAACCGGCACTGCGCTAGAGTGCCAACCCATGGCGGTTGGAATATCAAACCATGGCATGACGGGCCGGGAGCGGACGACCTTCACCGTGGTCGTGGCGGCAGTGTTCATGTCGAACCTCGACCTGTTCATCGTCAACGTCGCGTTGCCGAGCATCGGCCGCGACTTCAGTGGCAACTCGCTCGCGAACCTGTCCTGGATCCTGAACGCCTACGCGATCGTGTTCGCCGCGCTGCTGGTCGTCGCCGGGCGACTGGGCGACCGCACCGGCCAGCGGGGCGTCTTCCTGGGCGGGTTGGCGCTGTTTACCTTGTCCTCGGCGGCCTGCGCCGCCGTTCCGGACCTGGGGGCGCTGATCGTGGCCCGACTGTTCCAGGCGGCCGGCGCGGCGGCGCTGATCCCGACGTCCCTGGCGCTGCTGATGGCGGCCAGTCCACCCGAGAAGCGCGGCAACCGGATTCGCGTCTGGGCGGCCGTCGGGGGCCTGTCCGCCGCGCTGGGACCGGTGGTCGGGGGCCTGCTGGTCCAGCTCGACTGGCGCTGGGTGTTCCTGGTCAACCTGCCGGTCGGGATCGCCGCCTTCGTCGCCGGGCGGAAGGTCCTGCCCCACCCGCCGGCCCGCGGGGGCGAACCGGTGCCGGACCTGCTGGGCGCCGTTCTGCTGACCGTCGCCATCGGAGCGCTCACCGGCGGCCTGGTCGAGGGCCCGACCTGGGGCTGGCGCTCGGCCGGCCCGCTGGGGCTGCTGGCCGGGGCGGCCGCCACGCTCGCCTGGTTCCTCCGGCGCTGCGCGCGACACGACAATCCCCTGGTCGAGCTGCAGCTGTTGCGGATACCGACCTACCGGTCGGCGAGCGGCGCGACGTTCCTGTTCAGCATCGCGTTCGCGATCATGCTGCTGTCGAACACCCTGTGGTGCCAGGACGTCTGGCACTATTCGGCGCTGCGGGCCGGCCTGGCGATCGCACCGGGTCCGGCGATGGTTCCCGCGCTCGCCATCGGCGCCGGACCGTTCGTCCGCCGCTACGGGGCCGCCCCGGTCGCGGCGCTCGGGAACATCGTCTTCGCGGCCGGGCTGGTCTGGCGGGTCGTGTTCGTCAGCTCGACCCCCACTACCCGGCCGACCTGCTGCCCGGCATGCTCCTGACCGGTATCGGCGTCGGACTGGCCCTGCCCACGCTGATCGGCGCGAGCGCCACCGCGCTGCCGCCGGAACGGTTCGCGACCGGCTCGGCGATCGTCAACCTCGGCCGCCAGGTCGCGTCCGCCCTGGGCGTCGCGGTGTTCGTGACGGTGCTCGGCACGCCGGCCACCGCTGCCGCGACCCGGACCGCCTACCAGCACAGTTGGCTGGTCGCGGCCGGGGCCAACATCGCCGCCGCGGTCGCCTGCCTCACGCTGCGCCGCCCCGGCCGGCGGTCACCGCCCAACCGTCATCCGCCGCGTCGGCGGCGGCGGGCAGTCCGGCCCCCGCCAGCTGACGGTCAGTCCGGCGGCACCAGTTCCCGGACGCTGTCGATGGTGTCGGCCTCGGCGGCGGTCTTGTCCGGGCGGTACCGGACGATCCGGGCGAACCGCAGCGCCAGGCCGCCCGGATACCGGGTGCTGGTCTGCAGGCCGTCGAACGCGACCTCGACCACCAGCTCCGGCCGGACCCGCACCACGTACCCGCCCGACGGGTCGGCGTCACTCGCGGGGTCGGCCAGTTCCCGCAGGCGCTCGGTCTGCCAGGCCAGCAACTCGTCGGTCATGCCCTTGAAGGTCTTGCCGAGCATGACAAACCCGCCGGCCGGGTCCCGGGCCCCGAGATGCAGGTTGGACAGCCAGCCCCGGCGGCGGCCGTGACCCTCCTCAGCGGCCAGAACGACCAGGTCAAGGGTGTGGCGGGGCTTCACCTTCAACCATCCCGCGCCCCGCCGACCGGCCTCGTAGGGCGCGGTCAACGACTTGACCATCACCCCTTCGTGGCCGCGACCGACGGCGTCGGCCAGGAACGCCGCCGCTTCCCCGCCATCGGCCTCCGGGCCGGCCGCCGAATCGGATCCGGACGCGGCGTCGGCCGCCCCGGTCCCGACCACCAGCCGCGGCGGCCGCAGCGGCGCCGGCACGACCGCGGCCAGCGCGGCCTGGCGGTCGGCACCCGGGCGGTCCAGCAGGTCCTCGCCGTCCCGGTGCAGGAGATCGAAGAAGAACACCGCGAGCGGCTCGGCCGCACCGGACCCGCCGGCGGCTCGGCCGCCCGGGGCGCCGCGGGTCCCGACCCGGCTCGCGGTGACCTGGAACGGACGTGGCCGCCCGTCGGCCCGCAGCGCGATGACCTCGCCATCGAGCACCGCGGCCCGGACCGGCAGGGCCAGCACGGCCGCCACCACCTCGGGCAGCCGGGTGGTGATGTCGTCCAGGCTGCGGGTGAAGATCCGGACCTCGTCGCCCGACCGGTGGACCTGCACCCGGACCCCGTCGAGCTTCCACTCGATCGCCGCCGGACAGATCCGGCCCAGCGCCGCGTCGATATCGGGCGCGCTCTGCGCGAGCATCGGCCGTAGGCCGCGGCCCACCTCCAGGTGGAACCGGGACAGCCCGGCAGCCCCGTCCCGCAGCGCCGCGGCGGCCACGATCCCGAGATCACCCCGCAGCATCAGGGCCCGGCGGACACCCGGGGCCGGTACCTCGGCGGCCCGCGCCACGGCCTCGACCATAATTCCTTCGAGAGCGCCCTGGCGCGGTTCGCCGGCCAACAAACCGCGCAGGAAGTCCTGCTCAACGGCGGTCGCTTCGGCGAACAACCCAGCCAGCAGCAGCCGTCGGCGACCGGTCGAGCCCGGGCCCGCCTCGGCGCCGATGCGCTCGAACAGCGCATTCACCGCCCCGACCGGCAGCGCCGGTGTTTCCGCCGGAGGCGGGAGATCCCGCAGACTGGCCCAACCCACGCCGATCTGGCGCTGCATCAACCCGCCGGCCAGGAACGCGACGGCGACCGGCACGTCGTCGGGGCCGGCCCGGCGCAGGACCTCGGCCAGCGCCGCGATCTTCACCGACCGGGCCGCGCTCCCGGCCACCGTGCCCGACGTGTCAGCGAGATCGGCCAGTAGCATCTCCCGATCCTGCCCGGCCCGACCCCGGTCAGTCACCGACCCCGGTCAGTCACCGGTCCCGGTCAGTCGGTGGCGCGGTCGACCGCGGCCCGCGCGCCGATCTCGGCGATCCGGACCCGCATGCGCTCGATGTTCTCCGGGGTCGGGTCGAGACCCTCGGCCATGGCCAGGTCCTCCGGGTCGATCGGGGTCTCGGAGCCCGATCGGGGCTGGTAGTCGCTGTTCTCGCTCATGGGTCCCGCCTTCCGTTCATCGGTTCGCCGGTCAGGAACCGCACGCTACCGGCCCGGGGATCGTCGCGGCCGCCGACCGGACCGGGCCATCATCGGTGCACAACCGCGACGAGCGGTCAATGCGTCAAGTTCCTCACTGATAAATGCCATTGCGCCATTGATTTCCCGCGTACTATTCTGCTCAGTTCCGGCGAACGTCTCCCAAAATCTATTTGTCGGCCCGAGAGCGCAGATCGTAGACTGAGCCGATGAGGCGAGAGTTCAGCCCCCCGACCGTCCCCGCCCGCTCCCCCCGACTCCTCCCGTGCCCGGCCGGCAGCGACGGCCGAACCCGGTCCCCATGGCTGTGACGACCCGCCCGCCGGCTGAACGGCCGGCGATCCTCACTGTCGACGACGACCGCAACGTCTCGCGGGCGGTCGCCCGTGACCTGCGCCGACGGTACGGCGAAGCGCACCGCATCGTCCGCGCCGAGTCGGGCGAGGAGGCGCTGGAAACACTGCGGGAAATGAAGTTGCGGGGCGACCAGGTCGCGGTGCTCCTGGCCGACTACCGGATGCCGAACATGAACGGCCTGGAATTCCTCGAACGGGCGATGGACCTGTTCCCGAACGCGCGTCGGGTTCTGCTCACGGCGTACGCCGACACTGACGCGGCAATCGAAGCGATCAATGTCGTCGATCTCGATCACTATCTGTTGAAGCCCTGGGATCCGCCGGAAGAGAAGCTCTATCCGGTGGTCGACGAGCTGCTCGAGGCCTGGCGCACCGCCGATCACCGGGTGGTGCCGGAAGCCAAGGTGGTCGGGCACCGCTGGTCGGCCCGCTCGTACGAGGTGCGCGACTTTCTGGCCCGCAACCAGGTCCCGTACCGCTGGTACTACTCCGAGGAGCCCGAGGGGCAGCGACTGCTCGCGGCGGCCGGCACCGACGGCGAGACCCTGCCCGTGGTCGTCACGCCCGAAGGCAAGGCGCTGATCGACCCGGGCGACGGCGAGATCGCCGACCAGGTCGGGCTGAGCACCGTCCCGGCCGCCGACTTCTACGACGTCATCGTCATCGGCGGCGGTCCGGCCGGCCTCGGGGCGGCCGTGTACGGCGCATCGGAAGGGCTGCGGACCGTGCTCATCGAGCGGGTCGCGACCGGTGGGCAGGCCGGGCAGAGCTCGCGGATCGAGAACTACCTCGGCTTTCCGGACGGTGTCTCGGGCTCGCAGCTCACCGACCGGGCCCGGCGGCAGGCCAGCAAGTTCGGGGCCGAGGTCATCACCGCCCAGGACGTCGTCGGGCTCGAGGCCAACGGCTCGGCGCGCACGGTGCGGTTCGCCGACGGCGGCCGGATCGACGCGCACGCCGTCATCCTGGCCACCGGCGTCTCCTACCGGCAGCTCGCCGCCCCCGGTCTGAGCCCGCTCACCGGCCGCGGGGTGTTCTACGGCTCGGCGCTCACCGAGGCGACGAGCTGCGACGGCCAGGACGTCTTCATCGTCGGCGGCGCCAACTCGGCCGGCCAGGCGGCCATGTACTTCGCCCGCCACGCCCGGAGCGTGACGATGGTCGTGCGGGGCTCCTCGCTGGAAGCCTCGATGTCGCACTACCTCATCCAGCAGATCGCCGGGGTTCCGGCGATCAACGTCCGGACCTGCACCGAGGTGGTCTCGTGCGACGGGGACGGGCACCTGCAGGGTCTGACCCTGCGCCACAGCACAACCGGTGAAACGGAAACGTTTGACACCCAGTGGTTGTTCGTCTTCATCGGGGCGGCACCCCGCACCGAATGGCTGGAGGACGTGATGATCCGGGACGAGCACGGCTTCGTCGTCGCCGGGCCGGATCTCGTGGTCGACGGCCAACGGCCGCCCGGCTGGACCCTGGACCGCGACCCCTACCACCTGGAGACCAGCATTCCCGGGGTCTTCGTGGCCGGGGACGCGCGGGCCGATTCGGTCAAGCGGGTCGCCACCGCCATCGGGGAAGGCGCGATGGCGATCACGCTCGTCCACCGGTATCTGGAGAAGCGATGAGTGCTGGAGACGCGATGAATGACAGGCCGACCAGCACGTCGACCCGCGGGCCGTGCAGCCCGGAGGAACTGCGGACGCTGTTCCTGTTCGAGAAGCTCCCGGACGACCGGCTGGAAGAGCTGTGCCGCGAGGGGCACATCGAGATCTTCCAGCCCGGCCCGGTCTTCACCGAGGGCGACCCGGCGACCTGCTTCTATGTCCTCATCGAGGGCTCGTTGGTGATGTCCCGGCGGGTCGGCAGCGACGACGTCGATGTCAACTCCACCTCTCAGCGGGGCGTCTACAGCGGGGCCTGGCGGGCCTACATCGGCGACCGACAGCCGCAGGTCTACGTCAATTCCCTGCGGGTCACCACCCGGTCGCGCTTCTTCGTGCTCGACGCGCAGGTGTTCGCGCGGGTCATGCGCGAGTGGTTCCCGATGGCGGTCCACCTGCTGGAAGGGCTGTTCTTCGGCATCCAGTCGTCGAACCAGGCGGTCGCCCAGCGGGAACGGCTGCTCGCCCTCGGCGCGCTGTCCGCCGGGCTCACCCACGAACTGAACAACCCGGCCGCGGCGGCCGTGCGGGCCACGTCCTCGCTGCGCGAGCGGGTGGCCGGGATGCGGCAGAAGCTCAAGATGATCGCGGGCGGGAAATACGACCGCGAGACGATGACCACGCTGATCACGTTCCAGCAGGACGCGGTCGAACGGCTCGCCAAAGCGCCGGCCCTCAGCCCGCTCGAGGCCAGCGACCGCGAGGATTCGTTGGCCGACTGGCTGGAGGACCACGACATCGCCGGCGGCTGGGATCTGGCCGCGACGTTCGTCGCGGGGGGCATCGACGTCGACTGGCTGAACCATCTCGCCGACACCGCGCCGGGCGGGGCGCTGGAAGGCGCGGTGCGGTGGTTGAACTACACCATCGAGACCGAGCTGCTGATGAACGAGATCGACGAGTCGACGACGCGGATCTCGAACCTGGTCACCTCGGCCAAGCAGTACTCCCAGATGGACCGGGCCGCTTACCGGTCGGTCGACATCCACGAGCTGCTGGACAGCACGATCGTGATGCTCGGCCGCAAGATCGGCGATCACGTCAGCGTGGTGAAGGACTACGACCGCTCGCTGCCGCCGATCTCCGCCTACGCGGCCGAGCTGAACCAGGTGTGGACCAACCTCATCGACAACGCCGCGAGCGCCATGGACGGGTCCGGCACGCTGACCGTCCGGACCGCGCGGGTCGACGACCAGGTGGTGGTCGAGATCGCCGACACCGGCCCCGGGATCCCGGCCGGGATCATCGACCGGATCTTCGAGCCGTTCTTCACGACCAAGCCGGTCGGCGAGGGCACCGGACTCGGGCTCGACATCTCCTGGCGCATCGTCGTCAACAAGCACCACGGCGATCTGAAGGTCACCTCCGAGCCGGGCAACACCCGGTTCGTGGTGACGCTGCCGTTTGCCCAGGACACCGCGGCGCTCCCCGAACTCGCGACCGCCCCGGTCCCGACCGCCGCACCGACCCCGTAACGCACCGGTCCGACCGGAACGCCCCGCGGAACGCTGGTTGTAAGCGCAATCAGCGTTCCGCGGCGAACCCGTCCGGGTCGGGCGCGGGGGGTCAGGCCGAGGCCGGGTCGGTCTGCGTCGGGACGGTGGCCACTCGCACCGGCGGCCGGCTTGGCGCCGGCGTCACGGAGGCCGGAGACCTTGCTCAGCGCGTCGAACCAGAACGTCGCGCCGAACGACAACGCGATCGTCGTCAGCCCGAGGCCGAGGACCTTGACCGCGATCGCCCCGGCGCTCCACGGGACCCGGCGCGGATCGGTGCTCAGCGGGTGGCCCACGACGCCCGGCCGGGTGACGTGGGCAGGCGTCCACCCGATCGGCAGGTTCAGCGCGCTGATCCCCCGGACGGTGGTGTCGACCGCCCCGACGTTCTTCCCGGCGGCGCTTCCGGCTGCCTCGGCCACCGCCGCCCGCTCGGCCGGCACCCGCCACAGCACCTGGGCCAGGTTGACCGTGTCGACGTTGAATCCGATGGCCAGGGCGGCACCCAGAGCCAGCAGCAGGAGCTGGACGCGCCGCTTGTACCAGCCGCCCATCCGGGCCATCGCGTCGTCGTACCACCGCTCCAGCGAGGCCCGCAGCCGGTCGACATCCCCGTCGGCATCGACCAGCATCCGCAGGATGGCCCGTTTGGCCGGGTTACCGGCCGGCAGCCCCGCGACACCGTCCCGGATCCGGTCCATCACGGTCCGTTCCGGTTCGTCCGCGAACCTGGTCAGGATGGCCCGGGCCGCCGCCATGCTCGGGGACGGCGACGGGCCCGGAGACGGAGCAGGGCCCGGCGGCGGAGCAGTGGGCGACGCCGTCGGCGCCGCGGCCGGGGTCGCGGCCGGCAGGGCATCCCGGACGGCGGTGAGGTTCGGACCGCTCGGCGCGGCGAGCGCGGCGTCGGTCAACCGCGCCGCCCGGGTCCGGGCCGCCACCCCCATCCCCGCGACCTCCGGCAGCTGCTGACGGATGTCGTCGAGCACCGCTTCGACCGGCGGGGCCAGCAGGTCCAGAACGGCCGTCGCGAATGCCCGGGAGGGCAGGTACGACGGCTTCGCGTTCCGGCCGAGGCCGGCCGTCAGCCCGGTGACCACCGGGTGGTCGAGCACGCTGGCCGCCGTCAGCCGGACCGGACCGGCCGCGTCATCGCCAGCCACGGCATCGCCCGGACCGTCGGCCCGGGGCACGGCGGTGGCACCCGACGAGCCGCCTTCCAGCAGCCCCTCGATGCCCTTGACCAGACCCGCGAACCGCCAGTGCAGCAGCGTGCTGACGAACTCGCTCAACCGCGACGCGGCCACCGAAAAGATCAGGTAAATGAAGATCATCCCGATGGCGACGTCGATGACCACAGAACTCGGCACTCAGGCCCCTTTCCCCAGCGTCGGGCTGATCGTCGCAGGCCGGCGCGCACGCCCGGCGACCGCCCTACGGGCCAAAGGCCCCACCGCGATCACGCGCACTGTCACCACGAGGTGACAGCGGCGGGGTTAACGTAGGGGTCGGCCTGGTACATCCGACAGTAGGAATACACCTACCCACCCACGATCGGACGGAGGTGTGCCGCGCGTGCCGGACGTACTGCCGCGGGTCGGCGGGAGCCTGCACCATGAGGCGCTCTTCTACGGCACCGCCGATGAATACGTGGACGGGACCGGCGATTTCATGCGGGCTGGTCTGGGCGTCGGCGAGCCGATCTTTGTGGCCGTACCCCGCTGGCAACGGCACATCCTGTCGGAGCGCATTCCCGCCGACGCCGCCCAGGTGCGGTTCATCGACATGGGTGTGGTCGGACGTAATCCGTCGCGAATCATCCCGACGATCTCTTCTTTCCTGACCGCCCATCCCGACCGCCGGGTCCGCTTCATCGGCGAACCGATCTGGAACGGGCGTTCCCCGGCCGAAACGATCGAGGCGACCCGGCACGAGGCCCTGCTCAACCTGGCCTTTGCGGACTCGGCCATCAGCATCCTGTGCCCCTACGACGTCAACGGACTGAGCCCGGCCACGCTCGCCGACGCCGAACGCAACCATCCGATCCTCACCGCCCGCGAACAGCGGACCCGCAGCGCGCCCTACACCGACCCGCGGATCGTCCACGCGGCGATCGGCCAGCCGCTGCCGGACCGCCCCTCGGACGCCCGCGGCCTCGCCTTCGGCCGCGATGACCTCGGCGCGGTGCTCAGTTTCGTCTGGTACGGCGCCGACGGCGCCGGGTTGGCCTCCAGCCGGATCCGCGACCTCCTGAGCGCGGTCTCCGAACTGATCATGAACACGGTCGTCCACGCCGGTGGGCACGGCACCGTCGCCACCTGGCCCGAGCGCGACGGCACGGGCCTGGTCTGCGAGGTCCGCGACACCGGCCACATAGTCGACCCGCTGGTCGGGCGGGTCGCCCCCCGCCCCGGGTCGGTCCAGAGCGAGCGGGGGCTCTGGCTCGTCAACCAGGTCTGCGACCTGGTTGAGGTCCGCTCGAGCCGCACCGGCACGATCGTCCGGCTGCACCTGTGGGATCAGCCGGCCCCACCCGCGCACCGCAAGGGATCGCGGCCCGCTCAGACGCCGCCGGCCGAGCTGACCAGCCCCGACCAGTCCTGTCCGTAGGTCGCCCGGGCCCGCCCGGCCAGGTTCGTCACGGCGTCGACGATCCACCGGGCCGGGCGCCCGGCGGCCAGGGCCACCGCCACCGCGTCGGTCGCCCACATCTCGGCGGTGTCGACGTCATTGCGGACGAAGGCCGCCTCCGCCTCGGTGAACCGGACCGACGAGCACAGGCCGGTGGCCCCGGCCTGCTCGACACCCTCCCGCGCCTCCAGCAGATGGGGCGCCGCGGCATCGAGCGCGCCCAGCCGGACCAGCACCGTCGAGGCCACCGTGGCGAACAGGGCGGGGTGGTACGCGTCGAGGCTGTAGCCCAGCCGGCCGTGATCCTCGGCCGGCAGGGCCAGCATCAGCCGGTGGGCGCCGTCGAGGGCTTCGACGGCGCTCTCCCGGTCCCCCAGCGACGTCAGGGCGGACGCTTCACCGCCGGCCAGCATCGCGGCGACCGGCGCGTGGCCGGCGTAGGTCAGGCCGTGGCGGGCCAACTCGAGCGCGTCCTCCCACCGGGACTCGGTGCGCGCCCACATCGCCCGGATGGCGAAGGCGTGCGCGACGGTCGGCCAGTCCCGGATCCGGGCGGCCACGGTTTCGGCCCGGTGGGTGACCCGGTTGGCCTGCTCGCCGTGGCCCGAATCGACCAGCCCGTTCGCCTCGAGGACGAGCAGTCGGGCGATGAGCGCCGACCAGTCGAGGCCGGCCTGGGAGCTGACCCCCCGCTCGGCCACCACCGCCGCGGCCTCGGCCAGTCGCGCCGCCCGGTCGGCGGAATGGGCCGGGTCCGCCTGTTCATAGCGGTCGGCCAGGTCAATCAGGGCCGCGTTGAAATCGTCCAGCGTGTCCGACGGCCACGGCTCGAGCGGCGTCATGGGCGTGCCCCACCCGTAGCCGAACCGCCTGCCGAACCGGCTGCCGCCTGCGTCCCCCGAATAACGCGCGTCATAGGGCACCAGTCTGCCCACGATGATCGCCTCTGTCACGCCCCGCATCGGGTTAGTCACCCGTGGACCAGGACAATCAGGCAGAAGGAGGGCATCGCTCCGCCGGGCGGTGGCCGACCGGCCATCAACCTCCGTCGACGGACGTCACCCGCACCACGGCCGAGCCGGCCTCGTCGGAGGCGGCCAGGTCCACCTCGGCGCTGATCCCCCAGTCGTGATCCCCGGCCGGATCGTCGAAGATCTGACGGACCGCCCAGATCCCCGGCCGCCCTTCCGGCTGCTCGTCGATGATCAGCCGGGCCGGGCCGCGGGCGTCGGGCCCGGTACCGAGTTCACCGTGCTGGGCGAAGTAGGGCTCGAGGGCGGCGGCCCACCGCTCGGTGTCCCACTCGTTGGTCGGGTCGAGGGCCCCGAGGTCGAAGTACCGCCGCAGCGCGGCCAGCTCCACCCGCCGGAACAGCGCGTTGCGGACCAGCACCCGGAACGCCCGCGTATTGGCGGTGAGTCGGTCGGGGCGCGCAGCTGCTCCCACTCGTCGAGCAGGCTCGAGTCGACCTGCCGGACCAGCTCCCCGAGCCAGGCCAGCAGGTCCTCCAGCTCCTCGGTCTTCGCCTCGTCGGGCACCGTCTGGCGCAGGGCGCGGTAGGCGTCGGCCAGGTAGCGCAGGACGAGCCCCTCGGACCGGGCCAGTTGGTAATGGCCCACGTATTCGACGAACGTCATCGCCTGCTCGTACATGTCGCGCACGACGGTCTTCGGCTCGAGCTGGTAGTCGTCCACCCACGGCGCGCCGCGCCGGTAGATGTCCAGGGCGGCGCCCAGGAACTCCGCCAGCGGGCGCGGATAGGTGACGTCCTCGATCAGTTCCATCCGCTCCTCGTACTCGATGCCCTCGGCTTTCATTTTCGACACGGCCTCGCCGCGGGCCCGGTTCCGCTGGGCGGCCAGGATCTGGCGGGGGTTGCCGAGCGTCGCCTCGATGATCGAGACGACGTCCAGCGCGTAGGTCGGCGATTCCCGGTCGAGCAGCTCGAGGGCGGCCAGCGCGAACGGGGACAGCGGCTGGTTGAGCGCGAAGTCGAACTGGAGGTCGACGGTGACCCGGACGGTCCGCCCGTTCTCATCGGGTTCCGGCAGCCGCTCGACCACCCCGGCAGCCAGCAGAGCCCGGTAAATGGCGATCGCCCGCCGGATCAGCCGGCCCTGGGAACGCCGGTTCTCGTCGTTTTCCCGCAGCAGGTGGCACATGGCGGCGAACGCGTCGCCGGGCCGGTTGATGATGTTCAGCACCATCGCGTGGCTGACCGTGAAGCTCGACGTGAGCGGCTCGGGTTCGGCCGCGATCAGACGTTCGAAGGTCGGCCGGCCCCAGCCGACAAAGCCGTCCGGCGGCTTCTTCCGGACGATCTTGCGGCGTTTCTTGGGATCGTCCCCCGCTTTGGCGAGCATTTTCTCGTTGTCGATGACGTGATCGGGGGCCTGGGCGACGACATTGCCGGCCGTGTCGTAACCGGCCCGGCCGGCCCGACCGGCGATCTGGTGGAATTCGCGGGCCGACAACAGTCGGGTGCGGACGCCGTCGTATTTCGACAGGCCGGTGAAAACGACCGTCCGGATCGGCACATTGATCCCGACCCCGAGCGTGTCGGTGCCGCAGATGACCTTCAACAGGCCGGCCTGGGCCAGCATCTCGACCAGCCGGCGGTACTTGGGCAGCATTCCGGCGTGGTGGACGCCGATTCCGTGCCGGACCAGCCGGGACAGCGTCTTCCCGAAGCCGGCGGTGAACCGGAAACCGCCGATCATTTCGGCGATCGCGTCCTTTTCGGCCCGGGTGGCGACGTTGATGCTCATCAGCGCCTGGGCCCGTTCCACCGCGGCGGCCTGGGTGAAGTGGACGAGGTAGACGGGCGCCTGGCGGGTACCGAGGATCTCCTCGAGCGTCTCGTGCGGCGGGGTCGTCACGTACCGGTAGAACAGCGGCACCGGCCGCTCGACCGAGCGCACCACCGTGGTCGGTCGACCGGTGCGGCGGGTCAGATCCTGCTCGAACCGGGTGACGTCGCCGAGCGTCGCGGACATCAGGACGAACTGCGCGCGGGGCAGTTCGAGCAGCGGTACCTGCCAGGCCCAGCCCCGGTCGGGGTCGGCGTAGAAGTGGAATTCGTCCATGACGACCTGGCCGACGTCGGCGGCGGCGCCGAACCGCAGGGCGATGTTGGCCAGGATCTCGGCGGTCGCGCAGATGATCGGCGCGGTCTCGTTGACGGTCGCGTCGCCGGTCATCATGCCGACGTTGGCCGGCCCGAACGTGTCACACAGCGCGAAGAACTTCTCCGACACCAGCGCCTTGATCGGCGCGGTGTAGAACGTGCGCTGACCCCCGGCGTGCCGCATCGCGGCCAGGGCGGCGAAGTGCGCGCCCGTCGCCACCAGGCTCTTCCCCGAGCCGGTGGGGGTGGCCAGGATGACGTTCGAGCCGGAGACGATCTCGATCAGCGCGTCCTGCTGGGCCGGGTAGAGCTCCAGCCCGCGCCGCTCGGCCCAGGCGCTGAACACGTCGAACAGGCCGTCCGGGTCGGTGGTGGGCGGCAGTTCGTCGGTCAGCGTCAGGGGCGCCGGACCGGTCTCGGTCGAGGTGGTCATCGCGGAGATCGCGTCACACAGGTCATGGTCCCTCGATCGTGCCTGACGATCGCCAGTAGCGTCGGACCCCCCAAGCCCCGGAAGGAGTCCGATGTCCGCAACCCTCGTCGCCAAGGGTCTCGCCGCCGGGCACGGCGCGCGGGAACTGTTCAGCGGGCTGGATCTGGTCATCGCGCCCGGCGACGTGATCGGGCTGGTCGGCGTGAACGGGGCCGGCAAGTCGACCCTGCTGCGGATGCTGGCCGGAACCGACCGGCCCGAGACCGGGACGGTCGCGCTGGCCCCGCCCACCGCGCCGGTCGGCTACCTCGCCCAGGAGCCCGAGCGCCGGGCGGGCGAGACGGTGCTGGAGTTCCTGTCCCGGCGGACCGGCGTCACCGAGGCGCTGGCCACGATGGAGGCCACGACCGAGGCGATGGTGACCGGCGAACCAGGGTCCGACGAGGCCTACTCGGCGGCCCTGGACCGGTGGCTGACCCTGGGCGGCGCCGATTTCGACGAGCGGGCCGCGACGGTGGCCGATGACGTCGGCGGAACCCTCGAGCTGGACGCCCCGATGACCTCGTTGTCCGGCGGCCAGGCCGCCCGGGCCGGCCTCGCGTCGCTGCTGCTGGCCCGGTTCGACGTTTTCCTGCTCGATGAACCGACCAACGACCTGGACCTGGACGGGCTGCTGCGGCTGGAGGAGTTCGTCCTGGGGCTGCGGGCCGGCGCCGTCATCGTCAGCCACGACCGGGAGTTCCTGGCCCGGACGGTCACCGACGTCCTGGAACTCGACCTGGCCCAGCACCGGGTCGCCTTCTACGGCGGTGGCTACGAGGCCTACCTGGAGGAACGGGCCGTCGGGCGGCGCCACGCGCGGGAGGCCTACGAACAGTTCGCCGACCGCCGCACCGCGCTGACCGACCGGGCCCGCACCCAACGGGCCTGGATGGAGAAGGGGGTCCGCAACGCGCGGCGCAAGTCGACCGACAACGACAAGATCGGCCGGAAACTGCGGGCCGAGTCGTCGGAGAAGCAGGCCGCCAAGGCCCGGCAGACCGACCGGATGATCCAGCGGCTCGAGGTCGTCGAGGAACCGCGTAAGGAGTGGGAACTGCGGATGACCATCGCCGCCGCCCCCCGCTCGGGTGACGTGGTGGCCGTCCTGCGGGACGCGGTGGTGCGCCGGGACGGCGGGTTCACGCTCGGCCCGGTGACCGCCCAGCTCGACCGGACCGACCGGCTGGCCATCACCGGTCCGAACGGCTCCGGCAAGACCACCCTGCTCGGCGCCCTGACCGGACGGTTGCCGTTGACCGCCGGTTCGGCCCGGCTCGGCCCGGGGGTGGTGGTCGGGGAGGTCGACCAGACCCGCCGGCTGTTCACCGTCCCGGGCCCGCTCATGGAGGTCTTCGGCGCGCTGCTCCCCGACCTGGCCACCGCCGAGCTGCGCACGTTGCTGGCCAAGTTCGGGCTGCGGGCCGACCACGTCGACCGCCCGGCGACCGGGCTGTCCCCCGGCGAACGGACCCGGTCCGCGCTCGCGCTGCTGATGGCGCGGGGGGTGAACCTGCTGATCCTCGACGAGCCGACCAACCATCTGGACCTGCCGGCCATTGAGCAGCTCGAGGCGGCGCTGGCCGACTACCCGGGCACGTTGATCCTGGTCACCCACGACCGGCGGATGCTGGAGGCGGTCGCGCTGACCCGACACTGGCACGTCGAGGACGGCCAGGTCACCCAAGAATGACGCCCGCCCCGGCCAGCACGGCGACGACGAACGCCCGCTTGCCGGCCGTGTAAGCCAGGAGATCGCCCGGATGCTCGCCGGCCAGCCGCTGCTTGAGGTCCCGGTACTCGCCGACCAGCGCCGGGTCGGCCCGCAGGGCGTCCCGGAAGGCGAGCCGTTCCCGCCACCGATCGCGGCCCGGCTCGGTGAGGTGCAGGTGGTGGGTGTGAACGTCAGCATCGCCGGGAACCGGGTCGGCCGCGGCGGGGCGGTAGAAGTAGAGCGTGGCCGGCCGGTGCGCCGCGTGGACGTAGCCCCGCCCGGCCAACGGACCGACCGCCGCGCGGGCCCGGTCGAGGTCCTCGACGCCGGCGATCAGGTCGATGATGGGCTTGGCCGGCAGGCCCGGAACCGCGGTGGATCCGATGTGGTGGATTCCGCCGGCCAGCCACGGCTGAAGAATCCGCTCGAGTGCGACCCGCTCGGCGTCGAACCGGTCCGGCCACCGCTCGTCGTACGGTTCGACGACGATCTCGGCGCTCACCAGGGCAGCCGGTCGAAAACCCCGGGGAAAAGAGGGCCGTCCGGGGACAGCGGGCCGTCCGGGGACCGGTGGGCGTGGGTGAGGCGCAGCAGCCAGCCGGCGATACCCGCCGCCCCCTGCATGAATTCGGACTGGGCCGGGAGTTCGGGCGGGGTGCGGGTGTGCTCGGTGTTGAACCAGCGGGTGCCCCGCTCGTCGGTGACCGCCCGGGCCAGGACGTCCTCGGCCAACTCGTCCGCCCAGTCCAACCAGGCCCGGTCGCCGGTCGCGGCGAACCGTTCGAGCGCCAGCACCCCGACGCTGGCCGTGCCGCAGCACCGGCCCAGGTTGTCCCAGAACCCCGGGTAGAGCCGGGCCGGCAGACCGCTGGCCCGCACCGCGGCCAGCGCCGCGTCGACCACCCGGGACCACCCGGCGTCCGGGTCCAGCTCGTCGAGGGCGAGAAAGAGCCGCACGGTTCCGGTCGGGCCGTGGCACCAGCCGTAGGAGAACTGCTCCTCCGGACCCTTCGGCGGGATCCGGTCCGGCACCGCCCAGCCGGTCGGTCGGTCGCCCACCGCGATGAGGGCCCGGCCGCCGGCCCGTGCGGCGGCGAGCGCGTCCGGGCGGTCGAGAACCCGGCTGGCGGCGGCCAGGGCGAAGGCGACCCCGGCAGACCCGTGCGAGAAACCCGGCATCAGCGACGGCCAACCCGGGGCCAGCCGCCAGGTGAGCCCCCCACCGGTGCCGGTCGGCCCGGCGGGCGCGGCCGGTTCGGCTCCGGCGATCAGCCGATCGACCAGCACCCCGGCCGCCTCCCGGACGACCGAACCGGGGGCCGCCGCCGGGCTCGAGGCCGGCACCGCCCCCGTGCCGAGCAGGGCCAGCAGGGTTCCCGCGTCCCCGGCGATGATGTCGTAGGGCCGGGCTGGGTCGTCGGACCGCACGATCCGGGCGGCCACGGCCTCGAGGATCCGGTCGGCCGCGGCCCGCGCGGCCGGCTCGCCGGCGGCCTGCGACCAGGCCCTCAGCGCGACGGCCAGTCCGGCCCACCCGGTGAACAAGCCGTCGTCCAACCCGCTCGAACCGTCCAACCCGCTCGAACCGTCCGGATCGGTGGCCCGCCCGGCGAGGTGGAGGAGCCGGTCGCGGGCCCCCGCCGCGAGATCCGCCGGGACGCCATCCCCCGCCTCCGCCTCGGCGCAGGCCAGCAGCACCCCGGCCGTGCCGTCGTAAAGGGTGTCGGAGGGGGTCTCGTCCTGGTCGAGCCACTGCCAGCCGCCGGGCGCGGGCCGAGCCCCGGTCGACAACCAGGCGAAGGCCTCCCGCCCGGCCGCCTCGGCCCGCGCCGCGAGCGACCCCGGGTCACGGGACCGGTCCCGGTTCGTCGTGGACACGTCAGGATGGTCTCACTCCGGTGGTGACCAACGCCCGGATCGTGACGGGAGGCCCGGAACGGGCCGATCACGGCCCCCGGGGAAGCCGGGACCGGACCGACGACGAACGCCGGCCGATCTGCGGCCTGGAAGTGGCGTTCCGTTCCGCGCGCGGTGCGGAACGGTGGCGATTGCCGCGGAAGGCATCGGACGCCGAGCGGGCGGAGGGCCCGGGTGGTGACCCGGAACCCTCCGCCCGCTCGGCGTTTCCACGCTGCGCTGATGCTCACCTCCGGCCGGACGATATGGCGTCCCCGAGCCCGGCCGGTGACGTGGGTCAGCGGCGGTGCAGAACCCACGTGAAGAACAGGGAGATCGGCCACAGCACAGTGGCGACAATCGCGGTGATCAGGCTGCTCGTGAAGTGGTTACTCCACTTATCGATGTGCCAGTAACCCTGGTTGATGGTGATGAGCAGTCCGATAACCAGCCAGATGATTGTTCCGAGGCTGACGCTGCTGTAGGTCCTCGTCCGGACACGGGTCGCCATGATGGCTCCTTTTAGGGTTAACGCCGACTGAAGATGAATTACCCACCCCCAGCGCTTTTACCCCTTTCGGATAGGGACCATCGGCCCGGTTTCCGGCGCCCGATTGCCGGGTCAGCCGCTCTCCTCCCAGTCCTGGTTACGTTACGTAATCAGATCGACAAAACTTGGCGTTCAAGCCTCTTAACGCCATGCGTGCGAACACTTAGAGTAATCGGCACGGATCGGGTTGCGGCGGCGTACTCGCGAGGTCAGGCCCGGGGGGGACCCGACCGACGCGCCGCCGCCGCGACCCGACCCGTCCTCGCGCCGAACCGTCAGCGCAGACGGGCGGCATGGCGACCGTTCACCCGGTCAAGGCACAGTTCCGGGCCGGTTCCCGCTAGGCGAGGCCGGCCCGTCGCAGCGCATCGGCCATCGCGCCGCCGCCGGAAGCACCGGAACCACCGGACCGACCCGAACCACCCGAACCACCCGAACCACCGGACCGACCCGAACCACCCGAACCACCGGACCGACCGGAGCCGCCGCTGGTCCCGCGACCAGCCCCCTCGCCGACCGGCTGGTCACGGCGCGGTCCACCCCGGCGGGCCCCACCCCCGGTCCCGGCCGCACCGGCCGCACCAGCGGAGTCGGAGGCGCCGGAGGCCGCACCGACCTCGTCGTCCAGGCGCAGGGTCAGCGAGATGCGCTTGCGCGGGATGTCGACGTCGAGCACCTTGACCTTCACCACGTCGCCGGGCTTCACCACGTCGCGCGGGTCCTTGACGAACGTTTTCGCCATGGCCGACACGTGCACCAGTCCGTCCTGGTGCACGCCGACGTCGACGAACGCCCCGAACGCGGCCACGTTGGTGACCGTGCCTTCCAGCACCATGCCCCGGTTGAGGTCGGCCATCGTGTCGACCCCTTCGGCGAAGGTCGCGGTGGTGAACGCCGGGCGCGGGTCGCGGCCCGGCTTCTCCAGCTCGGCCAGGATGTCGGCCACCGTCGGGCGGCCGAAGGTCTCGTCCACGAACGGGTCCGGGGTCAGCGTGCGCAGCACCTCGCGGTTGCCGATCAGACCGGGCAGGTCGACGCCGGTCGCGTCGAGGATCCGCCGCACCACCGGATAGGCCTCGGGATGCACGCTGGAGGCGTCGAGCGGGTCGTCGCCGCCGGTGATCCGCAGGAAACCGGCGCACTGCTCGAACGCCTTCGGCCCGAGCCGGGCGACCTCGGTGAGGGTGCGCCGGGTCCGGAACGGGCCGTGGCTGTCCCGGTGCCGCACGATGGCCTCGGCCAGCGTGCCGCCGATGCCGCTGACCCGGGTCAGCAACGGGGCCGAGGCCGTGTTGACGTCGACGCCGACCGCGTTCACGCAGTCCTCGACCACCGCGTCGAGGGACCGGGAGAGCTTGGCCTCGGCCAGGTCGTGCTGATACTGCCCGACCCCGATCGACTTCGGGTCGATCTTGACCAGCTCGGCCAGCGGGTCCTGCAGCCGGCGGGCGATCGAGACCGCGCCCCGCAACGAGACGTCCATGTCGGGCAGCTCGCGCGACGCGAACGCCGACGCCGAATACACCGACGCGCCGGCCTCGGACACCACGACCCGGGTCAGCGGCAGTTCGGGATGCCGCTTGGCGAGTTCGGCGGCCAGCCGGTCGGTCTCCCGGGACGCGGTGCCGTTCCCGATCGAGATCAGTTCCACCTGGTGGGCGGCGGCCAGGCGGGCCAGGGTCGCGATCGAGGCGTCCCATTGGCGGCGCGGCTCGTGCGGGTAGATGGTCTCGGTGGCGACGACCTTGCCGGTGGCGTCGACGACCGCCACCTTGACCCCGGTGCGCAGGCCCGGGTCGAGGCCCATGGTCGCCCGGGCTCCGGCCGGCGCAGCCAGCAGCAGGTCACCCAGGTTGGCCCCGAAGACCCGGACCGCCTCGTCCTCGGCCGCCTGCCACAGCCGCATCCGCAGGTCGATCGACAGGTGCACGATGATCCGCGTCCGCCACGCCCAGCGGACCGTCTCGACCAGCCACCGGTCACCGGGCCGGCCCTGGTCGGCGATCTCGAACCGGTGCGCGATCCGCGCCTCGTACCGGGTCGGACCGACCGGCGCGGCCCCGGGCGCCGGGTCGGAGCCCTCCGGGTCGAAGGTCAGGTCGAGGACCTCTTCCTTCTCGCCCCGGAACAGGGCCAGCACCCGGTGGGAGGGCAGCCGGGTGAACGGCTCGGCAAACGTGAAGTAATCGGAGAACTTGGCGCCGGCCTGTTCCTGGCCGTCCCGCACCCGCGAGGACAACCGACCGCTCGACCACATCTGCTCGCGCAGCCCGCCGATCAGGTCGGCGTCCTCGGCGAACCGCTCGACCAGGATCGCCCGGGCGCCGTCCAGCGCCCCGGCCGGATCGGCCACCCCCCGCTCGGCATCGACGTACCCGGCCGCGACCGTGGCCGGGTCGGCCGTCGGGTCACTCAGCAGCGTCTCGGCGAGCGGCTCGAGCCCCGCCTCGCGGGCGATCTGGGCCTTGGTCCGGCGCTTCGGCTTGTACGGCAGGTAGATGTCCTCGAGCCGCGCCTTCGAATCGGCGCCCCGGATCCGGGCTTCGAGCTCGGCGTCGAGCTTGCCCTGCTCGCGGACCGAGTCGAGGATCGCGGTCCGCCGCTCCTCCAGTTCCCGCAGGTAGCGCAGCCGCTCGTCGATGGCGCGCAGCTGGATGTCGTCGAGGGTGTCCGTCACCTCCTTGCGGTACCGGGCGATGAACGGCACCGTCGACCCGCCGTCGAGCAGGTCGACGGCCGCGGTCACCTGGTGGGCGCGGACACCGAGCTCACTCGCGATGCGGGCGGGGATGGACGGTGCCTGGACAGCCGTAGAGGAAGAGATCGTCACACCGTCCAGCATCCCAGGCCGCTCCGACAGATACAGCCGGCAGGGCCGGTCGGCCGGCCAACGCGGCGGTGCGGCCTGCTGGAGCCGTCGGCCGGCCCTGCCCGTCGTTCGGCGACAGTCGGTGACGGCCAGGACACCGCCGTACGATGGCTTCGCCCGCAGCCGGCAAGATCACCGTGGAGGCCCTGGCCATGAACCCTCCGGAAGCCGATCGCCCGCTCCACCCCCCGCTGCGGCCCCAGATCACCGCCGATGAGCTGCTGGCCGCCAAGGGCACCGAGCCCATCCGTTCCCTCGACGACCTCGCCGCCGACACCTTCGGCTCCGACGAAGAGTTCGACGCCTTCCTGGCCTTCACCTACGCCGAGCGCCGCTGATCTGATCGCGGGTCACTCAGGGCAGGAGCAGGCAGCTGTCGCCGAACTCGTGCCAGCGGTAGCCGGTGGCCAGGGCTTCGTCGTAGGCGGCGCGGACGAGGTCCCGGCCGGCCACCGCTTCCAGCAACAGCAGGTGGGAGGCGTCCGGCGCGTGCCAGCCGGTGATGATCCCGTCGACCACCCGGGCCGGGCGGTCCGGGCCGAGCACCAGCTCCGTCCAACCGGCGCCCGCTCGTACAGTGCCGTCCGGGTCGGCGACGGTCTCCAGGGCCCGGGTGACCGTCGTGCCGACCGCCACCACCCGTCCCCCGGCGGTCCGCGTCGCCGACACCGCTCGGGCGGTCGACGGCGGGACCCGGAACCGCTCGGCAAGTGGCCGTTCGCCCGCTTCCAGCGACGACACCCCGGTGTGCAGGGTGATCGGGGCCACCGCCACCCCGGCGGCGACCAGTGACGTGACCAGCTCGGCGGTGAAGGGCCGGCCGGCGCTGGGCATCTCCGCGCTGCCCGGCTCGCCGGCGAAGACCGTCTGGTAGTCGGCCAGCGGCCAGCGCTCCGGCACGTAGGAGTAGCTGATCGGCCGACCGTGGGCGGCCAGGTACCGCTCGGCCGCGCCGCCCTCGACCGCGACCCGGGCCCGCCACAACCGGGTGGTCCCGGCCGGGCCGGGCGCACCGTCCCGGTGGTCGGCGCCCATGACGACCGGCGGGTACGAGTCCAGCAAGGTCACCGTCGCGCCGCCCGGCAACGCGATCCGCTCGCCCGCGCGGCCGTCCCCGAGTCGGCCCCGCCGGCCGTCGCGCAGCTCGACCACCCACTGGCCCGGATCGTCCAGGCGGGTCGAGAAGTGCACCAGCACCGACCGGCCGTCGGCCCGGACGCCGTCCACCGCGGCGGCCAGGGTGGCCGAGGTGTTGACCACCACCAGGTCGCCGTCCCGCAGGTAACTGCCCAGGTCGCGGAACCGGCCGTGCCGCAGCCGGACCGGTTCGAGTCGGCCGGCCCGGGTCCGGCCGCCGGTCGCGGCCAGCAGCCGCACCCCGTCGCGGGCGACGCCGTGGGCTTCCGGTGGTTCGGTCGCGGACAGCTCGTCGGGCAGGGTGAACCAGGAGGCGGGCCCGGGGGCCCTCACACTGGTCGCGGGGGCGCTAGTCACGACCCACCTCCGCCGGGACCGCCGCCGGCGAGCCCAGATCGGCGGGTGTCAGGTCGGCGGCCCGGTAGCGGCCGCTGGCCGGTCGGCTGTCCAGCAGCCGGAGCAGGGCCGGCACGACGCTGGCCGGTTCCGGGCGGTCGGAAATGTCCTCCCCCGGGAACGCGGCCTGGTGCATCGCGGTGCGCATGTCGCCGGGGTCGAACCCGTAGACCCGGACGGTCGGCTCCTCGACGGCCAGGACCGCCGAGACGGCGTCGAGCGCGGCCTTCGACGAGCCGTAGCCGCCCCAGCCCTCGTACGCCTCGACCGCCGCATCCGAGCTGACGTCGACGATCGTGCCGCCGGCCGCCCGCAGCTGGGGCAGGGTCAGTTGGACCAGCCCGAGCGGAGCCAGCACATTGACCCGGTAGACCTCGGCCAGCTCCTCGAGCGGGAGTTCGGCGAGCGGGGGCAGGGGGCTGGGTCCGAGGGTGCTCGCGTTGTTGACGAGCAGGTCCAGCCGCCCGAAGTCGGCGGCCGCGGCGGCCAGCCCGGCGCGGTGGGTCGGGTCGGCGACGTCGCCCGGATAGGCGGCCACCCAGGTCACGTCGGCGAGTTCCCGGGCGACCGTGTCGAGGTCGGCCGGATTGCGGGCGTCCAGCACGAGGGCCCAGCCGCGGGCGGCCAGGGCCCGGGCGATCTCGCGGCCGAACCCCCGCGAAGCTCCGGTGATCAATGCGACAGGCATGTGCTGCGCCCCTTTTTCATCCGCGGGTGGCGGGAGCCCGGGGGCGGGTTCCCGGTTACGGAACCGATGGTGCAAGTTGAAGTTAACTTCAAGTCAATCTAGGCTGGTCGGATGAAGCCCACGGACCTGATGACCGTCTCCGAGGTCGCCCAGCGCGGCGGGTTCGCGCCCTCGGCACTGCGCTACTACGAACGCGAGGGGTTGTTGCACGCGACCCGGACGGCCGGCGGGCAGCGGCGGTACGAGCGGGGGGTCCTGCGGCGGCTCGCCTTCATCCGGGCCGCCCGCAATGTCGGGCTGAGCCTGGAGGAGATCCGCTCGGTCCTCGCGGGCCTGCCGGAATCCCGAACTCCGAACAAAGCCGACTGGACGAAGATCTCGCGGGCCTGGCACGGCCGGTTGGACGAGCAGATCCAGGCGCTCGTGGCCCTCCGGGACGGGCTGAACACCTGCATCGGCTGCGGCTGTCTGTCGCTGGCCCGGTGCCGGATGTCGAACCCGTCCGACGTCGCGGCGACCTACGGAGCGGGCGCCCGCTACCTGCCCCCGGCCGCCCGCCGGACGCCCGCCGGACCGTAGTCCCCGCCACGGTCGGGCGAGGCGTCCCGATCGGGTTGGCTACGCCCGGAAGAGGGGCCTATATTCCGCGGGTGACTGCCGTGCGGGAGAGTGTCATTGTCGTCACCGGCGGTGCCAGCGGCATCGGCCGGGCGTTGACCGAGCGGTTCGCCGCCGAGGGGGCGCGGGCGGTCGTCGTCGCCGATCTGGACGGGGCGCGGGCCGCCGGCGCGGCGGCCACGCTGCCCGGCGCGGTCGGGCACGGCTTCGCGCTGGACGTCACCGATCCGCTGGCTCTGGCCGGCGTGGTGGACACCATCGAGTCCACCATCGGGCCGATCGACCTGTGGTGCTCCAATGCCGGCGCGGCCACCGGTCGGGGTCTGGGCGACGATGCCGCCTGGGCGTTGGCCTGGAACCTGCACGTACTGGCCCACGTCCACGCGGCCCGGACCGTCCTGCCCCGGATGGTCGAGCGGGGCCGGGGCCACTTCATGGTCACCGCGTCCGCGGCCGGACTGCTCACCGAGATGGACACCGCGCCGTACACCGTCACCAAGCACGGCGCGGTCGCGCTGGCCGAGTGGCTGGCCATCCGGTACGGCGGCGACAGCGGCGTCGGGTTCTCCTGCCTGTGCCCGCAGGGCGTGCGGACCCCCCTGCTCGACGGGCTGACGACCGGTTCGGCGACGCTCGCGGCCGGCGACCTGCTGGAACCGTCGCAGGTGGCCGACGCGGTGATCGAGGCGCTGGCCGCCGACCGGTTCCTCATCCTGCCCCACCCCCGGGTCGCCGAATTCGAGCAGCGCCGGGCCGCCGACCGTGACCGCTGGCTGGCCGGCATGCGCAAGGTCCGGGCCCGGCTCGTCGCGGCCCGCGCCTGATCCTGTCCGCCGCCCAGCCCGTCGCCCCCCGACCTGGAGGTCCCGATGCCCCCGCCCGCTCCGGAGTACGACGCCAGCCGGATCGCCGTCCTGATCAAGGAATTCCTGACGGCGCACGATCCGGCGACCACCGATCCGGGCGAGTTCCTGCGGGCCCGGTTCGACGCCGGGCTGGCCTGGATCCACTACCCGGTCGGGGCCGGCGGGCTCGGAGCCCCCCGGGACCTGCAGGCCGAGGTCGACCGGGCGTTCGCGGCCGCGTCGGCCCCCGACCGGGTGATCGGACCGCTGGTGATCGGGCTCGGCATGGCCGCGCCGACGATCCTGGAACACGGCCACGCCGACCAGCGGGCCCGGTACCTGCGCCCGCTGTGGACCGGCGAGGAACTCTGGTGCCAGCTGTTCAGCGAACCGGGGGCCGGCTCCGACCTCGCCGGGCTCGCCACCCGGGCGGTGCGCGACGGCGACGGGTGGATCGTCAACGGCCAGAAGGTCTGGACGTCCGTGGCCCACCGGGCCGACTTCGGCATTCTGGTCACCCGCACCGACCCGGACGTGCCCAAGCACCGGGGCCTGACCTACTTCATCTGCGACATGAAGGCGCCCGGGGTCGACGTGCGGCCCCTGCGCCAGCTCACCGGGCAGGCCGAGTTCAACGAGGTCTTCCTCACCGACGTGCACATCCCGGACAGCGCCCGGCTGGGCGCGGTCGGGGACGGCTGGCGGGTCGCCCGCACCACGCTGATGAACGAGCGGGTCTCGATCGGGGGCGGGGCGATACCGCGCGAGGGCGGCGCGATCGGCCTGCTCACCACCGCGTGGCGGGACCGGCCGGAGCTGCGCACCCCCGCCGGGCACACGACGATGATGCGGCTGTGGCTGCGCGCCGAGACGGCCCGGCTGGCGGTCGACCGGCTGCGCCAGCAGATGGCGGCCGGCGCGGCCGGGCCCGAGGGGTCGGCCGCCAAGCTGGTGTTCGCCGAGCTGAACCAGGAGATCACCGGAGCCGCGCTCGAGCTGGTGGAGGGCGACGGCCTGCGGTACGACGACTGGACGATGGGCCGACCGGGCACGGCCGACTTCCTCGGCCGGGGCCCGGGTTACCGCTACCTGCGGGCCCGGGGCAACTCCATCGAGGGCGGCACCTCCGAGATCCTGCGCAACATCATCGCCGAGCGGGTGCTGGGCCTGCCGGCCGAACCGCGCGTCGACACCACCGTGCCGTGGAAGGACCTGCCCCGATGACGGATCTTTTGTACAGCGAGATCGAGAATGAATTGCGGGGCGAGGTGCGGGGGATGCTCGCCGACCGCGCGCCCTGGAAGCAGGTGCTCGAAAACGCCCAGGAGGGCCGGACGCCGTACGACACCGACCTGTGGCGGGTGCTCGCGATCGAAATGGGCCTGGCCGGCCTGATCGTTCCCGAGTCGCTGGGGGGCAGCGGGGCGAGCCTGCGGGAGGCGGCCGTCGTGTGTGAGGAACTGGGCCGGTTCGTGGCACCCGTTCCGTTCCTGGGCAGCGCCGTCGTGGCCACCGCCACGCTGCTGGCCGCGGCGGGGGACGACCCCGCCGGACCGGGGGCGGAGCTGCTGACCGCGCTGGCCGCCGGCGACCGGACCGCCGCGCTGGTCGTCCCGTTCTCCACCCTCCCGTTCTCAACCCCCCCGGCCGCCACCGCGTCGGGGTCGGCCGGAGCCGGCCCGTATCCGGTCTTCAGCGCGGTCGGGGGCGCCCTGACCGGTTCGGCCCGCAACGTCGTGGATGCGATCGGCGCGGACGTCCTGCTCGTCCCGGCCGCCGACGGGCTGTACGCGGTGCCGGCCGACGGCGCCGGAGTCACCCGCGACCCCGTCGTCTCGCTCGACATCACCCGTCCGATCACCGACATCACCTTCGACGGGGCCGCCGGGACCCTCCTTGCGGCCGGGGCGCGAGGAGCCGAGGCGATCCGCGCCGGGGTGGGCGCGGGCGCCGCCCTGCTCGCGTCGGAACAGCTCGGCATCGCCGAAGCCTGTCTCGAGCAGACGGTCGCCTACCTCAAGGAGCGCTACCAGTTCGGCCGGCCCATCGGGTCGTTCCAGGGTCTGAAGCACCGGGCCGCCGACCTGTGGGTCTCGATCACCCAGGCCCGCGCGGCGGCCCGGCACGCGGCGGTGTGCGTGGCGACCGGGGATCCCGACGCCGACGCGGCGACCGCCGTCGCCCAGGCGCACGGCTCGCTGGTGGCGGTCCGGGCGGCCGAGGAGAACGTCCAGATGCACGGCGGCATCGGGTTCACCTGGGAGAATCCCGCGCACCTGTATCTCAAGCGGGCCAAGGCGACGGCCATCGGATTCGGTACCCCGGATCGCCACCTGTTGGCCCTGTCGGAGCTGTTCCACCTGCCCGCGGCCGGGTAACCCGGCGACTGCGTGACGCTCCCGAAACCCGCGCGACCCGCGCGGTGGACGGATGCGGGCCCCCCGCCGAAAGACACCGAAGGTACATTTCGGGCGATCT
>JAMFSN010000103.1 GCA_026225295.1 Frankia alni | reverse complement strand
GTTGCTGGTGCCGACAACGAGGAAATGTCCGAACGGTTCGGGTTCGGGCAGACCGAGAATCTCGGCCAGATAGGCCGCCGAGACCTTCTTGTCCCGCGCCGCGACGATCGTGTGGTTCAGCACAACGCTCATGAAAGCATCCTCCCGGGTCTGGTGCAGATCACGATAGAACGTGAAGTCCACTTGAGGTCAACGGCGGCTGACGAGCGTGCCCCGGCCAGGGCACCCGGTCAGGGCGGCTTCGCCAGCCCGGCGTCGGTCAGCAGGTAGCCGGGCGCCACGGTGGCCCATCACCGAGGTCATCGTCGTCGGCCTCGCCGGCGACCGGATCTGTGAGATCGTCCGGTTCGAGGCGGCGCTCGGAATGTACCTCGGCCTGCCCCGGGCCCTTGATGACCGATAGCGGGACGGAGAGTGGGTTCCATGCCCCCGACCGACACCGGAGCGACCGACCGCCGACCGACGATCCCCGCGCTGCTGGCCCGGGCCGGTCGCGCGTTCGGCTCCGCCGATTACATCGTCTCGCCGACCGACCGGCTGACCTACGCCGCCGCCGACGAGCAGTCCGCGCGGATCGCCCGGTGGCTGCTCCACGAGGGCGTCGGCAAGGGCACCCGGATCGGCTTGTTCTTCACCTCCGGCGTCGAGTGGGTCACGTGGTGGCTGGCGGTGACCCGGATCGGGGCGTTGGCCGTCCCGATCAGCACCCTGGGCACCCCGGCCGAGATCGCCGGCATCGCCCGGTTGGCCGATCTGCAGGTACTCGTCGCGCCGACCCAGGTCCTGGCCAGGGGCGTCGCCGAACGGTTCGAGGCGGCGTTGCCCGGCCTGGCCGGCCAGGCCGCGGGCCGCCTCGAGCTGGCCGGCGCGCCGTACCTGCGGCGGATCGTGCTCACCGGCGGCACCGACCGCAGTTGGGCCACCCGCTGGGACCCGCGGCGCGGGCCGATGGTCGGGGCCGAGCTGCTGGCCGCCGCTGAAGCCGAGGTCAGCCCGGCCGACCTGGCCACGATGATCCACACGTCGGGTTCGACGGCCGACCCGAAGGGCGTGCTGCACACCCACGGCACCCTGGTCCGCCAGACTTCCACCTGGCCGGCCGCGATCCGCGGTCTCACGGGTGTCCCGGACGGGCCGCGCATCCTGTGCGCGATGCCGTTCTTCTGGATCGGCGGCCTCCTGGCCGTGATCGGAGCGCTGCACGCCTCCGTCGCGGTGCTGGTGCTGCCGCGCCTGGACGCCGGGGCCGGCCTCGACCTGGCCGAACGGGAACGGGCCAACGGGGTGGTCGGCTGGCCGGCGTTCACCCAGCAGCTGCGGTTGCACCCCTCCTTCCCGAGCCGGGATCTGTCCAGCGCGCCGAGTCTGCGCGACGCCCCGGTCGACCTGGCCATGATCGGGGTGCCGGACGGCCATCCCATCCACCGCAGCCTGACCGAGACCGGGGGCAGCTTCGCCTGCACCGAGACCGCGATCGTGGACGCGGGCGGCCACCGCGTCCCGGACGGGACGGTGGGCGAACTGCTCGTCCGCGGTGTCGGCGTCATGACCGGGTACAACAAGCGCGAGCGGTCCGAGGTGTTCGACGCGGACGGCTGGTACCACACCAGCGACCGCGTCTACCGCAGGACCGGCGACCCGCGGCTGTTCTACGTCGGGCGCGACAGCGAACTGATCAAGGCAGCCGGCGCGAACGTGTCGCCGCGCGAGGTCGAGGCCGTCATCGAGGAGTTCCCCGAGGTCGCGCACTGTGTGGTGGTCGGCATCGACCATCCGACCCGCGGCGAGGAGGTCGGCGCGGTCGTCGTCCCGGCGGGCGGGGAACTCGACCCCGACCAGCTGACCGCACGGGCCCGCACGCTCCTGTCCAGCTACAAGGTCCCGACCCGGTGGATCATCGCGGCCGGTGACGAGGTGCCGAGCCTGCCGAGCGGCAAACCCGACCGCCAGGGGCTACGGAAACTGGTCGCCGAGGGCCGGCTGAAGTAACCGGCCCGTTCTTCACGGCCGAGGGTGAACTGCCCGGCGGCGGCCACGGGACGGCGGCGGCCTGGGCATTACCCGGCCGTTACGGCGGGCTGTTTGGCTGAGCGGCGCCGGCGACCGCGCCGGGCCTGAGCTCTGGAGCAACGATGCGAGTACCTCGGCTGATCGCGACCGGCAGTCTGTTCCTGGTCGCCGCGGCGACCGCCGCCTGTTCCAGCGGCGGGGCGCCGGCCGCGACCGGCGCCGCGTCAAAGCCGGGCACCGCCGCCCCGGCGGGCGCCGGTTCGGGAGCGGCCGCCGCGACCACGAAGAACGTCGACGTCTGCGCCGCGCTCCCCGCCGCGACGGCGGCCCGGATCACCGGGCGCCCCTTCACGACCGTCAAGGCCAGCAACACCATGCAGGTCATCTTCACCTGCGAATACACGGACGCGACCAGCGATCTGCTGCAGATCTCGGTCACGGTGAAGAACGGGAAGATCGGACTCGACGGCGACGTGTCCGCGCTGGCCGCGGTGGGTCACCGTCCGACCTCCGTCTCCGGCGTCGGTGACCAGGCGTTCTCGGAGCCCGACCCGAAGGGGAACGCGGGCTCGGTCGGAGCGAGTTCGTTCGCCAGCTACGGTGCCCTGTTCGGCGACACCTACATCCAGCTCGGCGGCCTCACCTACGTGAACGCCGACCAGGGCAAGGAGATCGTGCAGCAGCTGCACAGCAAGCTGTGACCCCGTAGCTGCCGGTTCCGGGCGCCGGGTACTGTCCGGTGGCGGCCGCGGACGAGGGACGACCGGCGTCACGCCTCGGCTCCGGAGGCCTGGGTGTCATCGGATCGACCCGTGGTGGCCGTGCTCGGGCCGGTCAGCGTCCGCCACGGCGATGGCGCCGTGGCGGGGAACACGCTCGGTGGCCGCCGTGGGCGGGTTGTGCTGGTCGCCCTGGCCCTGGCCGGGCGACCGCTGCCGGCCGAGCGGCTGGCCGCGATGGTGTGGGCGTCGAGCGATCCGCCCCCGACCTGGCCGGTCGCCCTGCGGGGCGTGATCCGCTCGATCCGGGCCGCCGGGTCGACGATCGGGCTGGACGGTCGCGACCTCATCGTCACCACGCCGGGCGGCTACGGGCTGGCCGTCGGCGTGACGGTCGACCTCGAGGCCGCCAACGAATCGGTCCGGGCCGCCGAACGCCTGATCGGGGAACACCGGTTCGCCGCGGCGATCGTCGAGGCCGAGCTGGCCACGCAGGTGGAGGGCGCGGCGCTGCTGCCCGGCGAGGACCTCGACTGGCTGGCGCCCCACCGTCAGGCGATCGACGGAACGCGGCTGCGCGGGTTCGAGGTGCTGGTCGAGGCGGCGAGCCGGGCCGGGGACCACCGCCGCGCGGTGACCGCCGCCCGCCGGGCGGTCGCCGCGGCGCCGTTGGACGAACGGGCCCACCGGGTCCTCATCCGGGCGCTGGACCGGGCCGGCGACCGCGCCGGCGCGGTCAGCGCCTACGCGACCTGCCGCGCCCGCCTGGCCGGCGACCTGGGCACCGACCCGGGCCCGGAAACGGTCGAGGCGTACCTGGCCGCGCTGCGCGACCCGGCGCCGGCCGCGTCCACCGGCCGCTTTCCGCTGGAACGCTCCTCGTTCGTCGGCCGGGGGCCCGAACGCGACCACCTGGCCGCGCTCATCCGGAGCCCGGGGCTGGTTTGCGTGACCGGTCGGGGCGGGGTCGGCAAGTCCCGCCTGGCCCAGCACGTCGCGTCGACCGGCGCCGCGTTTGCCGGGGGTCGGTTCTGGGTGCCGCTCGCGGCGGTCGCGGACGACGAACTGGTCGCGTCATCGGTGGCGATGGCGCTGGGGGCGCGGGTCGGGACGGAGGACCCGACGGCCACCATTTCGCGCTCCCTCGCCCCGTTGGGCCCGGCGGTCGTCGTGCTCGACGGGTGCGAACAGGTGGTCGACGGCGTCGCCGCTCTCGTGTCGGTGCTGCTCGCCGACTGCCCCGGTCTGACGATCCTGGTGACCAGCCAACGGTCGCTGGACCTGCCTGACGAGCGCGTCGTCACCGTCGCGCCCCTGCCCGATCCCAGCCTCGGTGACGCGGCCACGTGGGCGGCCAACGACGCGGTCCGGCTGCTGCTCGACCGTGTCCGGGCCGCGGGCAGCGACCTTGCGTTCGACCCGGCGTCGGCACCGTCGATCGCCGAGCTCTGCACCCGGTGCGGCGGCCTGCCGCTGGCGCTCGAACTCGCGGCCTCACAGCTGGGCGACATGTCCGTCGACGACCTGCTCGACCACCTGGCCCAGGACCCCGACGGGGACGACCGGCTGCGGGCGGTCATCGGGCGGAGCCACGCCCTGCTCGACGACGACGAGGCGGCGGTCTTCCGGCGGCTGGCCGTGTTCGACGAACCGGTCGGGCTGCCCCTGATCAGCCCGGTCGTCGCCGGGGCGAAGATCGCCGAGGTGCGGGTGGTGCGCATGCTGCGCGAACTCACCGCCCGGGGCCTGCTGACCGTCGACTCGTCCGGCCCCCGGTGGCGGTACGAGCAGGACGACGACGTGCACCGCTACGCCCTCGACCGGCTCCACGAGTCGGGTGAGACCGCCGAGACGTTCGGCCGGCTGGCCGACGCCGTGCGGGCCGTCCTCCCGGGCGACGCACGGGCCGCGCCCGCCCCCTTCGAGCAGCAGGTGACCCAGATGCTGGGCTCGGTGCGCTCGTTGATGCGGGCGGCCGTGCTCGGATCGGCGGACGGCGACGACGGGCTGGAGATCGCTTTCCGCCTGCACCGGTACTGGGCGTCCACGGACGTCGCCGAGGGCCGCTTCTGGCTCCGGCAGCTGCTCGCGGCCCATCCGGACGCGGCGTGGACCCGCTTCGCGATGTACGCGGCCGGGTATCTGAGCTACTGGTCGGGTGACGCGGAAGCGGCGGTCCGGGAGCTGGGCGCCGCCGCCGACCTGCTCCGGGACGACGACAGTCCCTACCGGGCCCGCGCGCTCATCTTCCTGGGCGGGATCGCCGACGACCTCGACCGCGGGCCGGACGCCATCCGGTACGTCCGCGAAGCCATCGACGCCGCCGCCCCCTTCGGGATCGACCTGCGGGTCTCGGCCGCCATGGGCATGGGCTGCGTGCTGGCCGAGCGGGCCGATCCGGAGGCGGCCCGGCACGCCGCGGCGGCGATCGACCTGTGCCGGTCGGGCGGCTCGGACGAACAGTTGGCCGCCACGCTGCCGACGGCCGCGATGGTCTGCTGGCAGGTCGGGGACCTGGCCGGGGCGCGCGCCGCCATCGCCGAGGCCCGGCCGCTGCACGTGGAGGCCCGCCGGATCGCGCGGGTCGTCCTGCTGTCCACCGCCGCTGGGGTCGCGCTGGCCGACGGCGACTTCGACGGGGCGATCGACTACGGCCGACTGGCCGACCAGGAGGCCACGGAGCTGGGCGTCGAACGGGAGCTGCCGCTGATCCGGGCTGTGCTGGCCCGGGCCCGGCTGGCCGCCGGGGATCTGGTGGGGGCCGCCGACCGGGCCGCCGCCGCCGTCCAGAGCGCCGCCGCGCTGGCCTTCGAGTTCCCCCTGGCCATGTGTCTCGAGACCGCCGCGCTCGTGATCGTCGCCGCCGGATCGCAGACCACCCGGCCGGACGCCGCCGATCCGGTGGGCGTCCTGCTGTCGACCGCCGGGCGCCTACGCGACCGCGGGCACCGCCCGGGACCTCCCACCCTGCGCACCGGCGTCGACGAGGCGCGGGCCCGCCACCCCACCGGGCCGCCCCTGACCTCCGCCGCGGCGGTCGCCGTCGCGCTCGGGGCGCTCGGCCCGCTCCGGCCCGGGTAATCGCCGCGGATCGCCGATCTCGCCCGGCTGGCCGGGATGAGCCCGTCGGCGTTCCACCGGCATTTCCGGAACGTCACGACCCGCTGTGACGCAGAGCACACCAAGACGGGAAATGCTGGCGGGGCGTCCGGGGGTTGTCGCCAGTGTTCGGGAAAGCGGGGAGTTTTTCCCCGGTACAGCGGAGGGCCCAGGACATGCGACGCCTCAAGGGGGACACACTATGTGATGCCATCCGGGCCACCGGACCCACGGAGCAGCGGCGGCGGGTGGACGCGGGCCGCAACCGGGAGAAGATCGTCACCGCCGCGCGCGAGGCGCTGGTGGAGCATGGGTTGGACGCGCCTCTGGATGAGATCGCGCGCCGCGCGGGGGTCGGCAACGCGACCGTTTACCGCAACTTTCCCGACCGCGGTGCCCTGATCCGAACCGTCATGCTGTCGGTGATGGTCCGCGTCGCGGAGCAGGCGGAGGCGGCCCTGACCGAGGAACCGGACCCCCTCGAGGCGCTGCGGCGTTTCGTCCACGCCTCGGTGGACGAACGGATCGGCGCGTTGTGCCCCCTGGTGTCCGGTTGGGGCGAGCCGGACGATCCCGAATTTGTCTCCACCCGCGCGCGACTGGACGACGTGGTCCACCGGGTCATCGATGCGGCCCTGTCCACCGGTCGCATCCGTGCCGGCGTCGCCTTCGGCGACATCATGTTCGGCTTCACCCAACTGGCCCGGCCCCTTCCCGGTACGGGGTGCGACGGCATCGACGACGTCGCGCACCGGCACGTGGAGATCTACCTCGACGGACTCCGGAGCCCCGGGTCCCGCGCCCTGCCCGGCGAACCATGGAAATTTGACGGTCACCCCGGTCCGGGAGCGATCGCCGAGAAGCCTGAACACTGACCGGCGCGGCGCGTTCGCGCCGCTCCCGTCTCACGCAGTTCCCGACCCGCGCAGTTCCGAACGGCGTTTCCCGCACATCCTTCGATCGACCTGTGCACCAGTTTCAAGGAGTACTCCGTGTCTGAAACCGTTCAGCGTGATCCACGCCGGTGGCTGGCGCTTGCGTTCATCGCCACCGCCCAGCTGATGGTCGTCCTCGACGCGACCATCGTGAACATCGCCCTGCCGTCCGCGCAGCGCGCTCTGCAGATCTCTGACGGCAACCGTCAATGGGTCATCACCGCCTACACCCTCGCCTTCGGCGGGCTGCTGCTGTTCGGTGGCCGCATCGCGGACCTGGCCGGCCGCAAAAAGACCTTCATCATCGGCCTGATCGGCTTCGCGGGCGCCTCCGCGCTGGGCGGCGCAGCCGTGAACGCCCCGATGTTGTTCGGCGCCCGGGCCCTGCAGGGCGCTTTCGGCGCGTTGCTCGCCCCGTCGGCGTTGTCCCTGCTCGCCGTCACGTTCACCGAGGCGAAGGAGCGGGCCAAGGCGTTCGGCATCTTCAGCGCGATCGCCGGCGCCGGCGGCGGCATCGGTCTCCTGCTCGGCGGGTTGCTCACCGAATACCTGAACTGGCGCTGGGCCCTGTTCGTGAACATCATCTTCGCGGTGGTCGCCGTGATCGGCGCCGTCCTGTTCGTCGAGGAACCCGAAGAAACCCGCAACCGCTCGAGCCTGGACATCCCCGGCGTGGTTCTCGCCACCCTCGGTCTCGTCAGCCTCGTCTACGGGTTCACGCGCGCCGAGACCACCGGCTGGACCGCGGCCAGCACACTGGGGCTGTTCGTCGCCTCCGCTGCCCTGCTCGCCGCGTTCGTACTGGTCGAGGGACGGGTCAAGGCCCCGCTGCTGCCTTTGCGGGTGGTCACCGAACGCAACCGGGGCGGCGCGTATTCATCGCTCGGCCTGGCCATCATCGGAATGTTCGGCTTGTTCCTTTTCCTGACCTATTACTTCCAGACGGTCCGGAACTACTCGCCGTTGATCACCGGCGTCGCGTTCCTTCCGATGATCGGCGGCCTGATCGTCGGCTCGACGCAGATCGGGGCGCGGCTCATGACCCGCGTCGCGCCCCGGCTGTTGATGGGTCCCGGCTTCCTGCTCGCCGCCGTGGCCATGCTCCTGCTGACCCAGCTGAAGGTCGACTCGTCGTACGCGGGCCTCATCCTGCCCGCCGAGATCATCCTCGGGCTCGGTATGGGCACCGCGTTCACCCCGGCCATGAGCCTGTCCACCCACGGCGTGCAACCACAGGACGCCGGCGTCGCCTCCGCCATGATCAACACGTCCCAGCAGGTCGGCGGGTCGATCGGGACCGCGCTGCTCAACACCATCGCGGCCAGTTCCACGGCGGCGTGGCTGACCTCCCACGGCGGAAGTAAGGCGCTGGCCAGCCAGGCCGCGGTCCACGGCTACGCCACGGGGATCGGCTGGGCGGCGGGCATCCTGGCCGTCGCGGCGCTCATCGCGAGCGCCGCGATCACCACCTCCCGGCTGAGCAACCCGGAGATGATCGTCCTGGAAGGCGACGAAGTGCCCGGGGCCGAAGTGGACGGGAACGAAGCGGTTCCGGTCCCGGTCGTCGCGCACTGAGGCGAACGCGGTCCCACCCGCGCGGCGGACCTCCCCGCCCGGCTCGCTGAGTACAGCGGGGCTCGGCCCCCACCCGTTCGACCACGGGTCGGGGCCGGGCCCCGCGCCCGGCGGCGGCTCCAGTCCCGGCCCGACCCGGCCGCCACCGCAAGTGACATCGTCGCCGCACTCCCCGGCGCCGACCGACCCTGCCACTCCCAGATCCCGGCCGGGTCGCGGCTGACCGTCGTTGCTTGCGCACGCTGGAGCGGCCGCCGACGATGCCAACCGTCGTCAAGTCGGCAACTGTCATCGTCCATGCGCTTTTGATCTTCACTCACGCTGTCAGGCGTGCGCAGACCCGGGTGGCGAGCCCCCGGCCGGGGTCACTTCGGCTCGTAGGCCAGGTTGGGGCGCAGCCAGAGTTCCACCTCGGCGACGCTGAGGCCGCGGCGCCGGGCGTAGTCGTTGATCTGGTCCTGATTGAGCCGACCGACGGTGAAGTACCGCGACGCCGGGTTGGCGAACAGCAGGCCGCTGACGCTGGCCGCCGGGGTCATCGCGAACGACTCGGTCAGCCCCATGCCGAGGTCCCCGGCGTCGAGCAGCTCGAAAAGCTCCTGCTTGAGGCTGTGGTCGGGGCTGGCCGGATAGCCGAGAGCGGGCCGGATGCCGCGGAACCGTTCGGCGTGCAGGTCTTCCAGCTTCGGTTGGGCGTCCGGCTCGAACCAGGCCCGGCGCGCTTCGAGGTGGATGTACTCGGCGAACGCCTCGGCGAGCCGGTCGGCCAGCGCCTTGACCATGATGGCCCGGTAGTCGTCCTGGCCGGCCTCGTAGGTCGCGGCCAGCGCTTCGGCGCCGTGGATGGACACCGCGAACCCGCCCAGATGATCCCCGACCGGGGCCACGTAGTCCGCGAGGCACCGGTTGGGGCGGCCTTCGGGCTTGACGGTCTGCTGGCGCAGCATCGGGAACCGGCGGTCGGCCACCAGAATGTCGTCGCCGTCGGAGTGCGCGGGCCAGAAGCCGTACGCCCCCCGGGCCGTGAAGTGGCCGCCGGCGATGATCTCGTCGAGCAGGACGTTGGCGTCGTCGAACAGTTCGCGGGCCACCGGCTGGTCCAGGATGGCCGGGTACTTGCCCTTCAGCTCCCAGGCCAGGAACAGGAACTGCCAGTCGATCAGGGCCCGCAGAGCGGGCAGATCCGGGCTGACCCGGCGGACCCCGGTGAAGTCGGGAACCGCCAGCCCGTCGAAGCTGACCGGCTCGGCGTTCGCGCGGGCCCTGGCCAGGGTCAGCATCGGGCTGCGCTGCCGGGTCTCGTGCTGCTCGCGCAGGCGGGCCTGCTCGGTGCGGTTGGCCACGTCCAGCGCGTCGGCCCGGGTCGTGTCGAGCAGGTCGGACACCACCCCGACGACCCGGGACGCGTCCAGGACATGGACCGTGCTGGCGTCGTAGGCCGGGGCGATCCGCACCGCGGTGTGCTGCCGCGACGTCGTCGCCCCGCCGATCAGCAGCGGCAGCTTCAGGCCGCGCCGCTGCATTTCCCCGGCCACGGTGACCATCTGGTCCAGCGACGGGGTGATCAGCCCGGACAGTCCGACGGCGTCCGCGCCTTCGGCCACCGCGGTGTCGAGAATGACGGCGGCCGGCACCATCACCCCCAGGTCGATCACCTCGTAGTTGTTGCAGCCCAGCACGACGCCCACGATGTTCTTGCCGATGTCGTGGACGTCGCCCTTGACGGTGGCCAGCACCACCTTGCCCTGGCCGCGGGTGGTTTCGACCCGCCCCTCGAGGCGGGCCAGCTCCTTCTCGGCTTCCATGAACGGCTCGAGGTAGGCGACCGACCGCTTCATCACCCGCGCGCTCTTGACCACCTGGGGCAGGAACATCTGGCCCGCCCCGAACAGGTCACCGACGATCTTCATGCCGTCCATCAGCGGGCCCTCGATGACCTCCAGCGGGCGAGCCTTGAGCTGCCGGGCCTCCTCGGTGTCGGCCTCGATGAAGTCGACGATGCCGTGGACGAGCGCGTGGGCCAGCCGCTGGTCGACCGGCCCCTCGCGCCAGGACAGGTCGATGGTCCGGCGGGTGCCTTCCCCGCTCACCTGGGCGGCGAAGGTGACCAGCCGGTCGGTGGCGTCGGAGCGCCGGTCGAAGATCACGTCCTCGACGAGTTCGAGCAGGTCGGCGGGGATGTCGGCGTACACCGCGAGCTGGCCGGCGTTGACGATCCCCATGTCCAGCCCGGCCCGCACCGCGTGGAGCAGGAACGCCGAGTGCATCGCTTCCCGCACGACGTCGTTGCCGCGGAAGGAGAACGACAGGTTGGAGATGCCGCCACTCAGGCGCCCCCCGGGGCAGCGCTCCTTGATCAGCGGCAGCGCGTCGATGAAAGCCTTCGCGTAGCCGTTGTGCTCGGCGATGCCGGTCGCCACGGCCAGCACGTTCGGGTCGAACACGATGTCCCCGGCCGGGAACCCGACCTCCCCGGTGAGCAGGTCGTAGGCCCGGCCGCAGATCGACACCTTGCGCTCGGTGGTGTCGGCCTGGCCCTGCTCGTCGAAGGCCATGACGACCACGCCGGCCCCGTAGTCCCGGATGCGGCGGGCCTGCTCGAGAAAGGGCTCGTCGCCTTCCTTGAGGCTGATCGAGTTGACCACGCCCTTGCCCTGCACGCAGGCCAGGCCGGCCTCCAGCACGCTCCATCGCGAGCTGTCGATCATGAACGGGATCCGGGCCACCTCGGGCTCGGTCGCGATCAGGTTCAGGAACGTGGTCATGGCCCGCTCGCTGTCGAGCAGGTCGGCGTCCATGTTGACGTCCAGCAGGTTGGCCCCGCCGCGGACCTGTTCGAGGGCGACGTCGACGGCGCCCTGGTAGTCGTCGGATTCGATCAGGCGCCGGAACCGCTTGGAGCCGGTGACGTTGGTGCGCTCCCCGATCATGACGAAACCGGTGTCGGGGCCGATCTCGAAGGGCTCCAGGCCGCTGAACCGGGTACCGGGCGACGGGGGCGGGACCGGCCGGGTGGGCCGGCCCGCGACCGCCGCCGCGATCTGCGCGATGTGGCCGGGCGTCGTCCCGCAGCACCCGCCGACGACGTTGACCAGGCCCGCGCCGGCGAACTCACCGAGCAGCCGGGCGGTGTCCTCCGGGGACTGGTCGTAACCGCCGAAGGCGTTCGGCAGGCCGGCGTTGGGGTGACAGGCGGTGTACGTCCCGGCGAAGCGGGCCAGCTCGGCGATGTGCGGGCGCATCTCCTCGGCGCCCAGCGAGCAGTTCACCCCGACCACCAGCGGCTCGGCATGCTCGATGGCCCGCCAGAACGCCTCGACGGTCTGCCCGGACAGCGTCCGCCCGCTCAGGTCGACGATGGTCACCGAGATCCACAGCGGCAACTGCGGCGCGACGTCGCGGGCGGCGGCGATCGCCGCCTTGGCGTTGAGAGTGTCGAAGATCGTCTCGATCAGCAGCAGGTCGACCCCGCCGTCGGCCAGCGCCTGGATCTGCTCGGCGTAGGCCGCCCGGACCTGTTCGAACGAGACCGCCCGGTAGGCCGGGTCGTCGACCCGCGGCGACATCGACAGCGTGACGTTCAACGGTCCGATCGAGCCCGCGACGTACCGGCCGCCGGCCTCGTCCGCCGCCTGCCGGGCCAGCTGGGCACCCCGTAGGTTCATCTCCCGGACCAGCGACTGCAGCCCGTAGTCGGCCTGGCCGATGCTGGTGGCCGTGAACGTGTTCGTCGTGGTGATGTCGGCGCCCGCGGCCAGGTACTGCCGGTGCACGTCGAGCACCACGTCCGGACGGGTCAGGTTGAGCAGATCCGGATCCCCGGTCACGTCCTGCTGGTGGTCGGCGAGCATGTCCCCGCGGTAGTCGGCCGGGGTCAGCGACGCCCCCTGCAGCATCGTTCCCCATGCGCCGTCGAGCACGGCGATCCGCTGGTCGAGCAGTTCACGCAGGCCCTGCGCCGATCTTTCCACCAAAACGCCTCCTCAACCTGGGAGGCGCCCTTGATGCGGGTCACGGGCCGAGCGTGGCGGACCGGCAGGTCCGTCGCAGCGCCCCTCGACCTCGTGCCCGATCCTACCGAATCCCGCGCCGCGACCGACCCGGACCCACCGCCGGGGCTGACCCGGGCCGGCCACCGGGCCGGCTCAGCCCGCCGCCATCAACTGCGCGTCGGCGGGCAGCACACCCCGCCGGACGAACTCGCGGATGACTTCTTCGGCCGTGGCCCGGGTGTCGGCGAGGCGGGCCGCCGCGGCGGCCTGCTCCTGGCCGGCGGCGATGGCCTCGATGACCCGGGTGTGGGCGTCGACGATGTCGTCGTGGCCGCGCCGGTCGCTGTGCCGGGCCGCCCATTCGAGGAAGTCACCGAAGCCCCGCAGCTCGGCGCTCAGCCGGGGGGTGGCGCCCGCCCGGTGCTGGATCCGGACGAGCTCGGTGGCGAGCTCGTACCGCCGCGCGTGGGCGTCCGGCGGGGTGGCCCGGAGCTGGGCGAGGAGGCCCCGCAGCTCAGCGAGGACCTCGGGGTCCCGGTCCCGGGCCACCCGGGCGGCCGCGACGCCGCTCAGCAGACCCAGTACGTGGAAGTCGGCGCGCAGCGTCCGGGCGTCGAAGTGCTGGACGAACGCCGCGCGGTGCACCTGGGCGGCGACCACCCCGTCGCGCTCGAGCAGCACCAGCGCCTCCCGGACCGGCGTCGGGCTGACCCCGAGCGTCGCGCTGATCCGTTCGACATCCATGCGGTCGCCGGGGCGCAGGCGACCCTCAAGGATCTGCCCGTGCACCCACTCGACCACAGCTCGGCTCGTCTTGGCTCGTCTCAGGGCGGGTTCGGTCACCCGCTCATCGTCGCAGCCGCACCCGCCCCACCGCGTGATCGACAATAAAAAATAGAAAATTGCCGATTGAGTAGCCGGTTATGGCTTACCGTCGACAGAGCGGCGCCGAGCGGAGCGGGCACCGCATCGACGATGGGAGGCATCCGATGGCGACGATGACCAAGGGTCTGCGCGTGGTTGACGCCGACTCACACATGACCGAGCGTCACGATCTGTTTACCGAACGGGCGCCGAAGGGCTACGAGGACAAGGTCCCCCACGTCGTGCGGATCAACGGCGAGGACACCTGGGTGGTGGCCGGGAAGGCGTTCGGCCGGGCCGGCTCCGGTGGGACGATCGACCACGACGGCAAGAAGCACCCCTTCCGGGACTCGCAGGCCGTGTGGGGCATCGAACGGGTGCACAAGGCCGCCTGGGACCCGGCCGAGCGCCTCCGTCTGCTGGACGAGATCGGCATCGACACCCAGGTGCTCTATCCGAACGCCATCGGGCTGGGCGGCCAGAACATGTGGAACTCGATCGGCGACCCCGTGCTGGTCCGCCTGTGCGTGGAGCTCTACAACGACGCGATGGCCCAGATCCAGGCCGAGTCGGGCAACCGCTTCATCCCGATGCCGATCATGCCGGCCTGGGACATCGAGGCCTGCGTGCGGGAGGCCCAGCGCTGCGCGGCGATGGGCTTCCGGGGCATCAACATGACCGCCGACCCGCAGGACTCGGGCTCGCCGGACCTCGGCGACCCGGCCTGGGACGCGCTCTGGGACGTGTGCTCCGGGCTCAACCTGCCCGTACACTTCCACATCGGGGCCAGCCAGACCTCGCTCTCGTACTTCGGTACCACCTACTGGCCGAGCCAGGACGACTACGTGAAGCCGGCCATCGGCGGCGCGTCACTGTTCCAGAACAACTCCCGGCTCCTGCTCAACAGCAGCTACTCGGGGATGTTCGACCGTTTCCCGGACCTGAAGATGGTCTCGGTCGAAAGTGGCATCGGCTGGATCCCCTTCATGCTCGAAGCCATGGACTACGAGCTGGAGGAGAACGCGCCCGCCCACTTCAAGAAGTTGAAGAAGCTGCCGTCGGAGTACTTCCGGGACAACTGGTATGCGACCTTCTGGTTCGAGAACGGCCGCGGCGACCTGCAACACCTCATCGACACGGTCGGCGAGGACAACATCATGTTCGAGACGGACTTCCCGCACCCGACCTGCCTGCACCCGAGCCCGCTCGAGATCGTCGACGCGAAGATCGGCTCGCTGCGTCCCGAGACGCAGCGCAAGGTGATGGGCGACAACGCCGCCCAGCTCTACCGGCTCTGATCCACTACCGGCTCTGACCCCAGTCGGGTCGACTCCCCCGGCCCGGCGAACCGGCCCGGTCAGGTCCGGTTCGCCGGGCCGTTCGGGGTGGCCGCGCGGTCGCGCACGTTGGCCGGCCGGGGTTTGGCCGGGTCAGCGTTCGCCGTAGCATCCCGGGACACTGCCACTCACGGGGAGTGCGGGGACTGTCCTTGCCGGCGGGCGTCGAAGTGTACGGGGGCGCTGACAAGCGTGCCCGTCTCCGCAACTGGCCGGCTCAGCGTGCGCTGACCGTCCGTTGACGCGGTCACGGATTCTGCGCTGCTGCTGCCAGTCCGGCGTCCGGGAAGCCGGTGGTCCGGTCTCGCGCGGTCAGGCCCCGCCGGCCCGCACGGCCAGGGCGAGGCGCAGGTCGTCGGCCCCGTCGGACGCCGTTCGCCGCAGCGCGGACGGCCCGGCGGGGTCCGCCGCGAACCGCTCGGCCCACCCGAGCGTCCGCGCGTCGACCCCCAGCGTGGGGAAACACAGTTCGGCGATCCTCGCCAGCGACATCGTGCCCCGGAACTCGGCCGTGGCCGGCAGGTCGTCGAACCAGCGCCGCGCGTAAGGCGCGGCCAGGTCCTCCTGCCCGGCCACCCAGATGCCGCCGGCCAGCGCGGACAACTGGTAGTGCGACAGGATGCCGGCCGGATCGATGAGCGCGGCCCAGGCCGTCGCCTTCGCCTCCGGGTCGGGCCGCAGGACCCGGCAGCGGGTCGCGTGGACCAGGCCGGACGCCGAGTGGTCGGCCCGGTAGGCCGCCTCGATCCCGTCGAGGGTCAGGTCGCCGAGGGCGGCCCGCCGTTCGAGCACCAGCCAGCTCAGTTCGTCGTCGACGATCAGCTCCGGGACCGGCGCGGCGCCCGGTCGCCAGCCGCGCAGCGCGTCGAGATCGTCGGTGAGCCCGACCCACCCGCGGGCGGCGGTCAACTGGCTGCTGCTGCCCGGCTTGGCCCCGGTCAGGACGGACCGGACCGCCTCCGCGAGCGTGGCCAGCGCCGCGTCGCGGTCGGGACCGGGGGCCAGGTACACCGGCACCGCGGTCGTGATCCACGGCAGCAACCGGGCGGTGACGACGTCGAGCTCGGTCGGGATCCCGGCCGCGACCGTCCGCACGGCCAGCGCCGGCGCGACCAGGCCGTCGGCCAGGCCGGTCCGCAGCGCGTTCCACACCACCGTCCGCGCGGTGCCGTCACCGGTCGCGCCCATCAGGGCCGGCAGACGTTCCCACTGGTCGGGCGCCAGCCGGATGGTGGCCCAGGTCTCGTCCCCGGCGTTCGGAAGCAGGATCGCGCCCGGGCCGGCGACCGGCACCGCGACCGGCGTCGACCCGAGGACGACGTCGACCGGCGCGTCGGGGCCGGGTAGGACGGCCACGCTCATCGCGTGCGGCCGGTCCGCGGCCGGCCCGAACAGCGGCGGGTGGCGGCGCAGGACCGGGCCGCTCGCCCCCGTCCCGACGGCCCCCGTCCCGACGGCCCCCATCTCGACGGTGATGATGTCGACCCCGGCCCGGCGCAGCCACTCGTCGGCCCACCGGGCGAGGTCGGCGCCGGTCGGGGTGCCGGGACCGGCGTGCGACGACCAGGACCGGAGCAGGTCGGCGAACGTGGCGTTGCCGTAGGCGTGGGCCCGGACGTGTTCCCGCAGCCCGCCCAGGAACATCTCCTCGCCCAGGTAGGTGGCCAACTGGCGCAGCACGCTGGCCCCCTTGGCGTAGGAGATGCCGTCAAAGTCGGCCAGCGCGGAGCGGGCGTCCGGGGCCCCGTTCCCGGCCACCGGATGGGTGGTGGCCCGGCGGTCCGCCGCGTACCCCCAGGCCTTGCGGGCCACCCCGAAGTCGGGGTCGGCCGGCAGGTCCGAAACCCGGGGCGTCACCCGGCAGGCCAGGTACTCGGCGAATGACTCGTTGAGCCACAGGTCGTCCCACCAGCGCATCGTGACCAGGTCACCGAACCACATGTGCGCCATTTCGTGGACGATCGTCTTGGCCCGGGCGAGCACCTCGGCCTCCCCCGGCCGGGACCGGAAAATCATCTGGTCCCGCAGGGTGACGCAGCCCGGATTCTCCATCGCCCCCCAGTTGAACTCGGGCACGAAGGCCTGGTGGTACTCGCCGAACGGATACCGGATCTCGAACAGCTCGTGGAACGCATCGAGGGAATCGGCGGTGAGCTGGAGCAGCTCGGCCGCGTTGCGGTCGAGTTCGGCGGCCAGCGAGCTCCGGACGTGCAGGCCGAGCGGGATGCCGTCGTGCTCGCCGCGCACCGAATGCCAGGGCCCGGCCACCAACGTGACCAGGTAGGTCGAGATCGGGGCGGTCCCGGCCAGGCGCCAGGTGCCGGGCCCGGTCGCCGTCGCCGCGCCGTTGCCGACCACCGTCCACTCGGCGGGACACCGGACCGACATCTCCACCCGGGCCTTGAGGTCCGGCTGGTCGAAGCAGGCGAACCACCGTTTGGCGTTGTCGACCGACGAGGTCGCGCACAGGTAGACGTGGCCGTCGGCCGGGTCGACGAACCGGTGCAGGCCCTCCCCGTCGTGGGAGTAGGGCAGGCGCGCCCGAACCGTCAGCCGGTGCCGGCCACCCAGACCGCGCAGCGGGAGCCGGCCGTCGACGACCGCTCCGGCCGGCTGCGCCGCGCCGTCCGGAAGGAGCCGGTCGCCGTCCAGCACGACCTCGAGCACCAGGGCGCCGAGCAGCTCGACGAACGTCTCCGGCGCCCGGGCGGTGAAGTCGATCGTCGTGGTCGAGATGAAGAAATCCCCCGGATCGGTGAGATCCAGGTCAACCGTGTAGCGCTCGACCGCGACCGCCTCGGCCCGCCCCTCCGCCTCGACTTTCGTCAACGCCACCATCGGCTCAACCTAACCGGCCCGGGTCGCGGGATCTCCCCCTCCGCGACGATGAGGTCTGCTCGACCGGCACCGCCAGCACGGCCGTCTCGCTGACCTCCGTGACCGCCACCTCAGTCCTCCGGTTCAGTCCGCCAGGGCGGCCACGGCGCGGGCCGCGTCCGTGCCGGACCGGACCGCGCCGTCCAGATAGCCGTTCCAGTAGTTCGCGTGCTCGGCGCCGGCCCAGTGGACCCGGTCGAACGGCCGGTCCCGCCACGGTCCGAGGTCGGCCAGCGCCCCGGGCGGGGCGACCGCGGTCGGGCCGCCCCGGGTCCATTCCTCGGCCGTCCAGTCCTGTTCGACGTACGCGCGGGGCCGCAGCGCGGCGCGGCCGGTGACCTGGGCGAAGTCGCGCAGCACGGCATCGCGCCGGTCCCGGGCCGGGCGTGGCGCCCAGGTCCGCCACGCCCGGCCGCCCAGGAAACCCATCAGGACGCCGGGGGCCCCGCTGGGCGGGGTGTTGTCGAACGTGGAGCACAGCGCGCCGCCCGACCGGAACACGCCCTGGCCGCTGAGCCCGTCCGCGCGCCAGAACGGCTCGTCGTAGACCGCTTCGCACTTCATCAACATGCCGAAGGTGAGCCGGCCGAACAACGCGTCCTGGGGCGGCGGCAACCGCGGTGACCAGGTGATCCGGGCGGCCAGCGCCGGGGGCACCGCGACGACGGCCCGGCGCGCCGTCCAGGAGCCGGCGCCGCAGTGGACGGTCACCGACCGGGCGTCCTGGTCGATCGCGTGGACCGGCGCGCCCAGCACGACCCGCCCGTCGAGCTGCTCGGCCATGATCGTCGACAGCCGCTGCGAGCCGCCCACGAAGCGGGATTCCTGCGCGCCGCCGGCCACCCCGATGCCGCGCTCGATCGTGCCGGGATGGTGCTCGTCACCCATCCCGGCGATGTAATGCAGGCTGAACAGCAGCGACGCCTCCGCCGCGCTTCCCCCGTACGCGGAGCCGAGGAAAACGTCGACCAGATCCAACCCACCCGTCCCGGCTGTGACGCGCCGGAGCCAGGTCGCGAAGGTCTGGGCGTCCCAGCGGGCCGCCGACCGGGCCCGCCACGGCGCGTCGATCGGCACCTGGCGGGCGAGCTGGTTCATGCGCAGCATCGCGAGACCCAGGCCGGGCACCGCCAGCGGATCCGGTGGGATGTCGCCGGTGAACCGCCGGGCCCGGCCCCGGTGGACATAGACGCCGGCGCCCTCGTTCCAGGTCGGGTAGGTCGCGATCCCCAGTTCGGCGGCCAGGCCCAGGACATGGTTCTGGGTCGGCCCGACGAACTGCCCACCCGCCTCGACCACCTGCCCGTCACCGAGGTCGTGGTTCAGCGTCCGCCCGCCGACCCGGTCGCGGGCCTCCAGGACGACGACGCTGCGCCCGGTCGCGACCAGGGCCCGCGCCGCGGTCAGACCGGCCAGTCCGGCCCCGACCACCGCGACGTCGACCGGGGCGCCTCCGCTCACGCCGGCCCGGCCCGGCCCGCTCATGAGAGGGGAAGCGTCGGCTGCGCCGCGGCGAAGGCCGACGCGGCGGCCAGATCGAAGTCGCCGTGGTCGCTACCGAGACCCCCGGCGACCAGCGCCGCCGCCGCGCAGCCGAGCACCGCCGCCTCGGCGGGCGCCCGGCCCAGCGCGATACCGCGCAGGAAGCCGGCCGAGAACGCGTCACCGCATCCGCTGGTGTCGACGACGTCCACGGCGAACGCGGGCACGTGGTGCTCGCCCTCGCCGGTGACGATGACCGCGCCCCGGGCACCGGCCGTCGCGGCCACACACCCCACCCCGCGCTCGATCAGCGCCCGGCCGGCGGCGGTGAGATCCGACCGGCCCGTCCACCCGAGCGCCTGCTCGTCGTTGGGCAGCAGGTAGTCCACGTACGGCAGGGCGGGGGCGATCCAGTCGAACAGGCCCGGATCGCCAGGCGCCAGGCAGTCGACGGACGTGGTCACGCCGTGGTCGCGGGCGAACGAGAGGATCTCCGCGGCCGCCTCGCCGCCCATGAACTCAGGTCCCCCGAAGTGCAGGTGCGTCGCGGCCGCGATGGCCGCCCAGGGCGCGTCGTCGGGCCCGTAGGCGCCGTTGGCCCCGATGACGTGGAACGCGGGCCGGGACCCGTCCGGCCGGATCGGCAGCACGCTGGCCGAGGTCTGCACGTCGGCCCGCCGCACGATCAGCGACGTGTCCACCCCGCCCCGGGCCAGCAGCGCCAGCAGCTGGTCGCCGATCGGGTCGGTGCCGACCGCGCCGGCGCCGCGGACGGTCGCGCCGAGTTTGGCGAGCACCAGGCCGGTGCCGCCGGCCGGCCCGGCCGCGCTCATCGCGATCTGCTCGACGAGGTGGCCGCCCTGACCAGCCGGAATCTCCTCGACCGGTCGCACCAGGGTGTCCAGGACGTGCGCACCCAGCACGACCACGGTCATGGCCGGGCCCGGATCGGTGCTCAGGCGCGTGCTGCTCGGGTCCAGGCTCATGTCGGGCGCTCCTCGCCGGTGAGTGGCCGGGTGGTTCCGTACCGGCGGCGGGTCGCCGCCTCGATGACGGCCGTCTGTTGCCGGGCGTCCAGGGTGCGGGGGGAACCGAGCGACGCCGCGCGCCAGTAGACGGTGCAGGCCCACTCGAGCAGCAGCGCATATTCGATGGCGGTGTCCAGGGCGGGGCCGTGGGTGACGGCCCCGTGGTTGGCCATCAGCGCCGCCGCCCGGCCGTCCAGCGCGGCCACCACCGCCGCGGCCAGCTCCGGCGAGCCGAACGTCGCGTAGGGCGCGACCCGGACCGAGCCGCCCAGCACCATCATCTGGTAGTGCACGCACGGCAGTTCGTCGACGACCAGGCCGACCGCGGTCGCGACCGGCGCGTGGGTGTGGACGATCGCCGTCGAGCCGTACCGGCGGTAGATCCCCAGGTGCAGGTCGAGTTCCGAGGTCGGCGCGAGCCCGCCGCCGACCACCCGGCCGGTCCGGTCGACCACGGTGACGTGTTCGGCAGTGAGTTCGTCGAACCGGGCCCCGGTCGCGGTCACCGCCACGTGGTCGCCGACCCGGACGCTGAGGTTGCCGGCCGTGCCGAGCACCAGCCCCTGGGCGGCCAGCCGCCGGCCGGCGGCGGCGATCTCCGCGCGGGCCGCCAGGGTCGCGGACCCGGTCGGCGCGAAGCTCACGGTCCGTCGGGCTCGGCGGTGAGCCGGGCCAGTTCGGCCTCGACCCGCGCCTCGTGCTCATCCTCGCTGCGGCGGGCCGACCCCGGGCTCCAGGCCCCGGCCATCAGGAAGATCAGCGGGATGAACACGACCTCCCCGCCGACGGCGATCCAGAAGTAGGCCTGCCACTGGTGGGGTGAGTCGTGGGCGGCCCGCTGGACCCGCGGGCCCTTGTCCTGAAGGTAGGTCAGGACGGCCTGGACCTTCGGGATCTGCAGCTGGGTGCCGTACCGGTCGAGGTAGTCCAGGTCGGCCGAGGGCACCTTGGCCAGCGCGGTCAGGGCGTCGCCGGCCTTCTCGACGGGGTCGGCGTTGTTGCTCATGAAAAGCAGGTCCGAGATGGGCACCTTGAGCAGGGCGGTCAGCCGGTCCTGAGCCTGGGCCGGGGACACGTGCAGCGCGGCGGCGACCTCGCCGGCCGCCTTGGCTCGCGCGGCCGCGTCGTTCGGCTGGGTCAGCAACGCGATCTGGGTCTTGTCGTCAATCGCCTGAACCGTGGTCAGCTCGCTGCCATAGCGATTGTTAATCGTGATGACCCGGGTGACGTCCGCGACCTTCTTGCCGGAGATCTCGCTGACCGCCGCAGCCTGCGTGGCCACCGCGTCCGGGTGCGCGGTAAGGGCGGCCTGGGTGGCCGGCGTGAGCTTGGCGGCGGTCGCCAACTGGGTCTTGTACTTCGCGGCCAGTGTCTGGACCTTGGTGACGATGGTCGGGTCGGCGGCCACCGCCTTGACCACCGCGTTCTGCGCGCTGTTGAGCGTCGGGTCCTGCCCGTTGGCGGCGGCCTGCACGGTCGGGCCGTCCTGGACGAGCGGCGTCACGGTGGTCACGACGTACGGGAGCAGGAACGTCGAGAGGGTCACCACCGTCCGGATGATCAGTCCCCACAGCGACAACCCGGTGGCGGTCAGCGCCGGGTTGCGGCGCTCGATGGTTTCGGTGAAGCCGGCCATCCAGGGCGCGAACGCCAGGCCGAGCGACAACGCGAGCGGGACCAGGATCGCGACGAAGGTGTAGTAGCCCGTCGCCGGACGGGTGGTGTGGCTGATCAGCAGCAGCGTGCTGATGATCGCGCCGACCGCGCCGACCAGCATGAACGGCTTGCGGACCCGGAGCCGGTCGGACAGCCAGCCGACCCCGATCAGCGCGATGGCCTCGGCACCCCACATCCAGTTGCCCAGCGCGTTGGCCTGCGAGGTGCTGAACCCGAAAATCGTCTGGAAGAAGATCGGGAAGAAGCCGACCGCGACGTAGTAGATGAACAGGAACAGGCTGATCGCGATGGCCGAGCCGACGATGTCGACGTGCAGCATCTGCCGGAACGGCTTCTCCAGGGCGGCCTCGACGTCGATGCCCCGGGCCCGCGCTTCGACCAGCGCGCGGTCCCGTTCGCTGACCATCACCTGATCACGCAGCCCCGGGGACAGTTCCCGCAGGAACAGCAGGGCGATGACGAAGACGCCCAGCCCGGCGAAGCCGGCGATGACGTACTGGTCCGGCCAGGCCCCCAGGTGATCGGCGGTGTTGCTGACGACCAGGCTGGTGATGAGGCTGCCCGCGACCGGGCCGACCGTCCAGAACCCCATCGCCGAGGCCCGCCCGACCTGCGGGCTGAAGTCGCGGATCAACGCCGGCGTCGCGACCAGCACGGTGCCTTCGATCGCGCCGAGCAGCGTGTAGAGAATCCCCACGCTCCAGCCGGAGTGCGCGTTCGGGAAGCCGAGCAGGCAGACCAGCGCGCACAGCAGCACACCGACAGTCACGATGTTGGCCCGGCCGTAGCGGTCGCTGATCCCGGCGGCCAGGGAGGTCAGCGCGCTGGCCAGGGCGGACACGACGTTGATGTTGACGAAGAACAGGAACGAGATGCCGGTGCTGCTCAGCACCTGATCGCTGACGCCGCTGATCACGTAGTACTGGTAGTAAAACAAGATCGTCGTCAGCACCACGATCGACAGCATGGCGATCCGGGGCCGGACGGACGGGTAGTGCGTCAACTCCCGCCGCCACAACCGGCTGACCCCCCGGGGCGCGGCGTCGCGCGGGGGGATATCCGCCTGAATCGTTGCGCTCATGGTCGCGTCCTTCGGTAAGGGACGTCCGGGGCGGCGGTCGCCGGCGCGCCGGGCCAGAAGTTATCGTGAAAGTGAATCAGTTTCAAGTATCATTTCAGGCCGGCCCCCGGCGCTACGGAGAAGGACAGGCGATGACGGTCCCCGAGGACGCGGCGCTGGCGCAGATCGCCTCCCTGCGCACGATGCCGCAACAGGCCCGGGGCCGGGACACGCTGGCCCGGATGATCGACGTGGCGGACCGGATCATGGCCAGCGAGGGCGCCGACGCCATCACCACCACCCGGATCGCGGCCGACGCCGGCATCTCGGTCGGCTCGGTCTACCGGTACCTGCCGCACCGGGGCGCGATCATCGAGGCGCTCGCCCAGCACTACCTGGGTCTGCTCGAAGACCAGCTCGAGTCGATGATCGCCGGGCTCGAATCCGGCGCGTGGGGGCAGACCGATCTGGTCGGCGAGGCCGTCGACGCCTTCGCCGAGTTCTACCGTGCCCACCCGGGCTTCCGCGTGCTGTGGTTCGGCCGGCATCTGACCGCCGAGACCCAGGAACTCGACCGCGCCCACAAACTGGCGATGGCCACCCGGCTGCGAACGGTTCTGGTGGCCCGCGGGCTCGGGCGCGACGACCCCTGGACGCTGCGGGTCAGCCAGGTCATCCAGCTGTCCACCGATGCCGTCATCCAGGAGGCGTTCCGGGCCGACCCGGATGGCGACGAGGCTCTGCTCGACCAGCTCAAGACCATGATCCGCGGCTACCTGGCCGTCCTGACGCCGGACGAATAGCGACGCGGACGCCGGCCCTCGATTACGCCATGGGCGGACGGGGTCAACCGATCGGCACCCGGGCGTGTCATTAGTGAGTAACGCCCGTAAGGAGCCGCCGCACGGAACCGACATGCCGGAAAAATTCGAAACGGTTCGTAGCTGAACATTCGGACCAGTTGTGCCGCGATTCGAACTTCACCAGGGCCGCCGCCCGAAGAAACCTGGTGCGGTGGTTGACCTGACGCGGCGCAGTCACGACGCTGCCTCGGAAGCGCCGGGCGAAACCGTCCGCCGGCGCCTGTTCGACCACCCGCTAACCCGTTCGGTCCACCGGTTGGAATCCGCTCGCTCATTCTTCGGAACGACGCGCGGAATTCGCCGTCCAGCCGGCGCGAACGGATTCCCGACGTTCAGGAGGTCTCGATCCCATGCAGCCCATCAGATTCGACCGGCGGTGCACCGCGCCGGCTGGCAAATCCGGGGAACCGACGCGCCGACGCCGCCGCCGGACGGGCGGAGTCACCCTCCTTGGCGCCGCACTGGTCCTGGTCGGGGTGGGTTTCGCCGGCCCCGGCCAGGCGAGCCCGGGCCCGGCGGTGGACGCCGCCGCGCCCGCGACCGACAGTTCGATCGCGCTGCCGGCCTGGCCGATGGCCGGGAACAACTACCTCAACACCGGCAGCCAGCCCTTTGAAACCACGATCGGGCCGAGCAACGCCAGCCAGCTCGCGGTGAAATGGACGGCGACCACCCACGGCGACGTGTCCGCGACTCCGGCCGTCGTCGGCGGTTTCGTGTACGTCCCCGACTGGGGCGGCTGGTTCTCCAAAATCAACGCTCAGACCGGAGCGGTCGTCTGGTCACATCAGATTTCCGGCTACGACGGCGTGACGGGCGCGGTCAGCCGCACGAGCCCCGCCGTGTCGGGCAGCACCGTCTACATCGGCGACCTCAACGGCGCCCACCTGCTGGCCATCAACACCGCTACCGGAACCCTGCGCTGGAGCAGCCAGCTCGACCCGCATCCGGCCGCGATCCTGACCCAGTCCCCCGTCGTCTACAACGGCACCGTCTATCAGGGTGTGTCGTCGGCGGAATCCACATTGCCCGCGACCCAGCCGGGCTATCCGTGCTGCACGTTCCGGGGCAGCATGACCGCCGTCAACGCCGCCACCGGCGCACTGACGTGGAAGACCTACACGGTGCCGACCGGCTATTCCGGCGCCGCGGTCACCGGCGGGACCCCCGTCATCGACCCGACGTCGAAAACCCTGTATTTCGGGACCGGGAACAACTATTCGATCCCGGCCGCCGCGACCACCTGCCAGACCGGCGGCGGGAACGCCGACCAGTGCCTGGCCCCGAACGACTACGTCGACGCGCTCGTCGCCCTCAACACCTCGACCGGCGCGGTGAAATGGGGAAAGCGCATCAACGGCGTCAATGGCTTCGACACCTGGAACCTGGCCTGCCAACTCGGGCCGGCCTCGGCCTGCCCGCCCAACCCGGGCCCGGACGCGGACTTCCTGTCCGGCGTCAACCTGTTCCTCGGCGCCCACGGCCGGGTCCTGCTCGGCGGCGGGTCCAAGAACGGGCGCTACACCGCGGTCGACGCCGGCACCGGGGCCACCGTGTGGAGCGCGGCCCCCGCCCCGGGCAGCAGCTTCGGCGGCATCATGTGGGGCAACGCCACCGACGGTCGGCGGATCTATGTGGCCGAAGCCGACTTCGCCCACATTCCGTACACCATCGGCACAACCACCGTAACGAGCGGCTCATGGGCGGCGCTCGACCCGGCGACCGGCCACATCCTGTGGCAGACCGCGGACCCGAGCGGGGGCGTCGACTGGGGCCGGATCACTGTCGCCAACGGCGTCGTCTACGCCGGCAGCCTCACCGGCCACTGGTACGCCATGAACGCCGCGACCGGGGGCGTGCTGTACGACCACCCCTTCCCCTACTCCGCGGCCGGCGGCGCCTCGATCGTCGGGGGCACGGTGTTCGTCGGCGACGGCTACGTCCACCAGGCCCCGTTCGGCACCGGCAGCACCAGCAGCGGCGTTCTCACCGCCTTTTCGACACCCTGACCCGGGCCCCGGCGCGCGCCCCCTGACCCGGGCCCGCGACCCGGCCGGCCGGCTACGGGCAGGTCGGTTGGTAGGGAGTCCCGGGCAGATACGTCCGCCACTGGTCGCGAGTGAGGCCGGAACCGGCGATGTGGCAGGCCAGGCCGGTCGCGTCCGCGACGACGCCCGGCAGGTCGCCGAGGTTCCAGATGATCGCGGTGCCGTCCTGGCTGGCGGTGACGAGCCAACGCCCGCCCGGGCCGAACGCTTCGTCCAACACGGAGTCCGTGTGGCCGCTGAGGGTGCGGACCGCAAAGGAGCGGGCCGGGTCCGCGATGTCCCACAGCACCGCGGTGCCGTCGCGGTTCGCGGTCGCCACCAGCCTCCCCTCGGGGTGGAAGCGCACCCGGGTGAGCCAGCCGGGGCCGCCGGCCAGCCGGACCACGGCCCGCGTGGGCGACCGGTCCGGAACGTACGACAGGGTCAGCGCGCCGCCGGATCCGGCCGCGACGGTCTTTCCGTCGGGGCTGAACGCGACCTGCGACTGGAAAAGGACGTGGTCCGTGACGGCGTGACGTACCGGTTTCCGGGGATCGGAGATATCCCACCGGTGGGTCCCGGAGGTCGCGGCGCTTCGACCGGTTCCGCCGAGCAGCAGGGCGCGACCGTCCGGGGTGAGGGCGAGCCGACCGAACGCGCCGTCGACGGGGGAAATGGTGGCCAGCCGCCGGGGACGGGTGCGGTCGTGGACGTCCCACAGGACCGCCTGACCATCCTTGAAGTACTCACCGGCCAGGGTCACCAGCACGCCGGCCCGGGCGGTGAAGGCCACCGCACTCACCGAGGTCGCCGGGCGGGTCGGCGTGAGTGTGGTGACGGGACGGGGGTGACGCCGGTCGGTGACGTCCCACACCACCGTGGTGCCGTCCTGGCTGCCGGTCGCCAGCGTCGTGCCGTCGGGGCTGAACGCGGCGTTCGCACCCGATCCCGTGTGCCCGGTGTCCACCGCGGTCCGGATCGGTCGGGTCGGGTCGGCTACGTCCCAGACGCTGACCCCGCCGTAGCCGGCCAGGGCCAGCGTCCGCCCGTCGGGGCTCACGGCGACGCCCGCCAGGGCGCCGATCCCGCCCGGAAGCCTGGTCATCAAGGCCGGCGCGGCCCGGCCGGCGACGTTCCAGCGGTCCACCGTGGCGTCCTGGTCCGAGGCGCCCACCAGCCCTTCGTCGGCGGTGACGAGCGTCGTCCGGTCGCCGGCGAAGGCCACGGCCCGCACCGTGGTGGCGTGATCAGCGAGCGTCGCCAGCCGCCGGGGCCGGGCGGGATCGTGAATGTCCCACAAGCTGGCGGTGTGGTCGTAGCTGCCGGCGGCCAGGGTCGCACCGTCCCGGCTGATGGCGATCGTCGTCAGCGCGTCCGTCGCTCCGACGAAGCTGACGACCGGCCGGGGTCGAGCCGGATCGGTCAGGTCGTAGAGCCGGACGAACCGTTCGTAGCTGATCGCCAGGAGCCGACCGTCCGGGCTGAACGCCGCCGCGTGAGCAAGCCTCACGCGGGTCAGCGCCCGGGGATTCCGGCGGTCGCTGACGTCCCAGACGGTCGCGCCGCTCCCCCGGCGGAGCGTCTGCCGGGTGGCGGTCTCCTCGATCTCGAGGTCGTACGTCGCCGTCACCAGGAGGTGGCCGTCGGGGCTGAAGGTGGCCGCGCTGAGGTCGTGCAGGCCGGTCCGGACGGCCAGCCGGGTGGGCCGGGCCCGGTCCCGCAGATCCCACAGACCGAGCGTGCCGTCGTCGCCCGCTCCCCCGCCCATGGTGGCGAGCGTGGTGCCGTCGGGGCTGAACGCGGTGGCCCGCACGGCGACCGGCCCCGGGATGACGGCCCACCGCCGCGGTCGGGTCGGGTCGGCGACGTCCCACACGATGACTGTCCGGCCCGGGCCGGCGGCGGCCAGGGTCCGGCCGTCGCCGCTGAAGGAGATGTCGTGGCCCGCGACCGGGTTGCCGGCCCAGCCAGTCGGGGCCGACAGCAACCGCAGGCGGGTGGGATCGCTGGTGTCCCACAAACGCAGGGTCCCGCCGTCGCGCCCGGCCGTGGCCAGGGTTCGGGCACCGGGGGCGAAGACGGCCTGGCTGAGCTGACCGGGGACGGTGGAACGGCCGGCCAGTCGGGTCGCCAGCAGGGTCGCGACCAGGTCGGCCCGGGCCCGGGTGGTGGGGTCCACCGCGACCGCCGCGATGCTCAGTCGCAGCGACGTCAGCGGCTGGGTATCGCGCAGATTCCGGGCCTCCGCGACCAGCGCCCGGCTGGTGGCCAGCTCCCGCTGCTGGTCGGCGACATGCCGTTCCCGCTGCGCGGTCCCGCGTTCGGCGCGGGCGTTGGCCGTCGCGACGAGGGAGATCGCCAGCAGGACCGTCATGAGGAGGACCACGGCGCGGCGCAGCCGGGTAGCCAGCCGGTGCTGGCGCAGGTCCTCGCCGTCCAGGTCGTCCTTGGGGATGCCGTGGATCGCGGCGGCCAGGGTGCCGACGGTGTCCCGGAAGCGGGCGTTGCCCGGCGACAGGTGCGTCACGCTGCGCGCCCAGGTCAGGTCCACCCACAGCGGTTCCGCGGCGAACCAGCCGCGCAGCTGCTCCGGCAGGGCGGTCGTGCGGGCCCAGTCGAAGTCCCCCCGGCGGTGGTCCCAGTGGATCTCACCGGCGGTCAGAGCGATCAGAAAGGTGTCGGGATGCCGGTGAGCCCGCCAGTACGCGACCTCGCGGCCCACCCACGGCGACCGGGCTCCGTCGGGCGAGGCCAGCAGCACGAAATACCGGGAGTTCCCCAGCGCGGCCTCGATGGTCGCCCACAGATCGGGGTTGGCCGAGAGGCTGGCCTGGTCGCGAAACACCCGCATCGCCCGCCGGCGGTTCCAGGGCTTGGCCAGCCGATGCAGGCAGCGCGCCACGGCGGGGGCGAGCCGACCGTCGGCCGCGTGGCCGTAGGACAGGAACGCGTCGTACCCGCGGGGGTTCGCCGCCCGCCTGGTCACCACGACTCACCGTTCCGGTTCGCCCCCCGGTGGTGCGATCCCTTCCATTATGATCCACCCCGGATTCGGCAATTCCGCGCCCTGGTTAGGCGGATTGTAGGACGATCGCACCAATCCCACGGCCACGCCGAGGGCCGGTCGCGGGCCACGCGCCGGCCCGATTTTCCGGTGCGCCGGCCGGCCCGTCCGCGACGTGAGGTAGCACCGTGTGTGACGTAGGAAACTGCCCCGACCAGGCCGCTTACGAATTGCCCGTGGCCGACGGCTCGAAGCTGAGAATCGGTTGAATGCACGGCCTGCGACCGGATCTGCAAGGTTAGTGACAAGAACCTAGCCAGTTTCACGCCTTACGCGGGCGGGACCATCAACCTGTGCGACCCCTGCGACGGGCAGATCGTGCACCGGTGCGGCGGGTGCGGCGGGTGCGGCGCACCGGCCAGCACCGGGACGGAACAGCGGTGGGTCAGGCTGTCCGGCGCCACCCTGGTCCGGTCGGCCGCCCAGCAGACCGTCGGCCTGCGCTGCCCGGTGTGCAGCGTCGGGCCGCTCACGTCGAAAGCCGAGGCCGAGCCGCACTACAACGCGGCGGTGCGGTGGATGACGGCCTGGCTCGGCCGGTGCGGGGGAAGCTACCCGGCCTATGGCGACCGCTTGACCTGGCTGGTAGCTCTGGACGGGACGTTCGGAGCGGCGAAACCACAACCTGGGAACCACCGCCGCCAGCGACGCGGATCGCCGGGCAGCGGGCCTGGCCATCGAACGGAGGGAAGAGGTGCGGATCAAGGAGTACGGTCCCGATTTCCTGGCCATCCGCGGGCAGCTGGCGGCTCGGCCCACCACCGCGCTCACCTGGTTCAAGGCCAAGGATTAACCTGCGCCCCGCCGTCGTGGGGCCGGGACGGGGGCCCCCCGCGGGGCGCTAACCCCCCCCCCCCCCCGCCCGGCCCGGCCCCCCCCGGGGC
>JAMFSN010000102.1 GCA_026225295.1 Frankia alni | reverse complement strand
TGTTGTTACACTTATCGAATGGCGGCGGAGAGGATGATGACGGTGGATGACGAGGCGCTCCGCGCGGGGTTCCGCAAGGCGATGGCCGATGTCGCGACCGCCGTTACCGTCGTCACGTCGCACCTCGACGGCGCCCCGTACGGCACCACCGTCAGCGCCTTCGCGTCGCTGTCGATGACGCCGCCCATGGTCATGGTCGCGCTCGACCGCTCCTCCGGCCTGCTGCGGGTCATCCGCGAGTCGTGGTGCTTCGGCGTCAGCATCCTCGGCCGCCACCAGGTCGGGCTCGGGCTCGCGTTCGCCCGCAAGGGGGGCACGGAGAAGTTCGACGGCGTCGCGTGGTCGTCTGACAACGGCCTCCCCAGGCTTGCCGGCGCGCCGGGCTGGATCGCCTGCGAGGCAGCCGAGTTCGTCGAGGGAGGCGACCACATCGTGATCTTCGGCCGCGTTCTTGCCGCAGAGGCACTCGGCGGCCGCCCGCTGACGTACCACGCGCGAACGTTCGGCACGCACCGCCCGACGCCAGTCGCCGTCGCCGCGCCCGCGGACGACGGCTGGGACGACGACGCCGAGTTCATGCGCGTCGCGTACGGCGTGGGCTGACAACCCGGTAAAGATCAGGAAATTGGCCGAACGGACGCGTGGCTTCGCCCGTCCAGGTCAGGTACTCCCGGCGAGCGGTCGCCAGATCATGAAGGAGAACACGATGACGGTAACCGTCGCCCCAGAAGGCGTGCCACTCGCTCGGGTCGAGCGCGCGCTGGAGGAGATCCGCGCGGCCATCGGGGCCGGTCACGTCCACACAGGTGAGGCAGCGCAGGAGTTCCGTGACCCCTTCTGGCCGCGGAAGTGGGACGAGTACGAGTCCTCCGCGGTCGTTCAGCCTGATGGCGTCGAGGAGATCCAGGCCGTGCTCCGGATCGTCAACGAGCACCGCATCCCGGTCTGGACGGTCTCGACCGGCCGCAACAACGGCCTCGGCGGCGGCTCGCCGCGCGTCAAGGGCTCGATCGTGATGAACCTGCGCCGGATGGACCGCATCCTCGAGATCAACGACGACCTGGCCTACGCCGTCGTAGAGCCGGGCGTGACCTGGAATCAGCTGGCCGCCGCGCTGCGGGAGGGCGGGCACCGGCTGATGGTCTCGACCACCGACCTCGGCTGGGGCAGCGTGATCGGCAACTCGCTTGAGCATGGCACGACCTACCTTCCCTACGGCGCCGACTTCATGGCGCCCTGCGGCATGGAGGTGGTCCTCGCCGACGGCGAGGTGCTGCGCACCGGCATGGGCGCGATGCCCAACAGCAAGGCATGGCACACCTACAAGCGCGGGCTCGGCCCGACGCTTGACCCGCTGTTCATGCAGTCCAACTTCGGCGTGGTGGTGCGGATGGGAGTCTGGCTGATGCCCTACCCCGAGGTGTACGCGCCGCTGTGGGCGAACTTCGCGCGGGAGACCGACCTCATCCAGCTGATGGACACGCTCAGGAGCCTGCGGCTTGACCGGACCATCGAAGGCGTCCCGAACCTCTACAACACCATCGAGCTTGCCTGCCTGCGCGGTACGCGCACCCGCTGGTACGACGGCGACGGTCCCACGCCCGACCGCATCATCGACCAGATCGCCGGGGATCTGGGCATCGGCCGGTGGGTCCTGCACGCCGGGCTGTGGGACGACAGGAAGGTGGCCGAGCACAAGATCGAGAAGATCACGGCCGCGCTGACGCGGATCGAGGGCGCCACGGTCCACTTCGACCAATACGCGCCCGAGGACATCCCCGGCATCCCCAACCCCGGGGACCGCGTGCTCGGCGGCGAGCCGAACCTTGAGTTCATGGACATCCTCGGCTGGTACGGCAAGGCGGAATCCGGTGCCCACGCCGGCACCGGCATGGTCGCGCCGCTCGACGGCAAGTCCGCCTACGAGCTGCACATGCTGCTGCGCACCGCCATCGAGACCAAGATGGGCCTTGACTACCTGGCGTACCCGCTGCTGATCAACTCGCGCAGCTACATCCACGTGTTCGGCTGCATCTTCGACGCCGCCGATGAGGCGGGCTCGCGCCGGGCCTACCAGGCCTGCCGGATGCTCATCGAGGAGGCGGCGGCGGCCGGCTACGGCGAGTACCGCAGCCACATCGACAACATGGACCTGACCCAGGGCACCTACAGCTTCGGTGACCACGCCTACCTCCGTTTCGTCGAGCGCATCAAGGACGCCGTCGACCCCAACGGCATACTCGCGCCCGGCAAGCAGGGCATCTGGCCCGCGTCGTACCGGGCCGATCGCGGCTGACCGCTGCCAGCCGAGGGAGGGAGAACGCCGCCGTGCGCATTGAGTTCGGGATCTTCGACCACGTCGAGGCGCAGCAGGACAAACCCGTCGAGCAGGTCTACGAGGAGCGGATCGCGACGCTGAAGCGCGCGGAGGCCGGCGGGTTCCACGCCTTCCACCTCGCCGAGCACCACGGTCACCGGCTCTCGACCACGCCGACCGCCGCCGTGTTCCTCGCGGCGCTGGCGCGGGAGACGACCAGCCTCAAGCTGATCCCGACGGTGATCTGCCTGCCGCTGCACGACCCCGTGCGGCTCTTCGAGGACCTGGCCATGGTCGACGTGCTCTCGCACGGCCGCCTCGAACTGGGGACGGGGAAGGGCATCACGCCCTTCGAGCACCTTCAGTTCGGCCACGACCCGGACGAGGCCGCCGCGCGGGCCACGGAGATCCAGATGATGCTGCTGCGCGCCTGGGAGACCGGGATCATGTCGTGTGAGGGCTCGCAATACTACGACTTCCTCGAGCTCAAGCTTCCGTTCGAGCTCAAGCAGAAGCCGTACCCGCCGCTGTGGACCGCCGGCAACGTGGTGGCCGCGGGGCGCGGCGGCCACAACTTCGTCTTCCCGTACACCATGACCGAGGAGATCAGGGCGAGGTACGACGAGCTGCGCGCCGCCAGCCGGCTGGTGCCCGGTCACCAGAACCCGCACGTCACCGAGCCCCGCATCGCCCAGTGTCAGGGTGTGGTGATCGCCGGCACCGACAGGGAAGCCGAGGATCTCGGCCGGGCGATCTGGGCGGATTACCGGGAGTCGCTCATGCGCGCCCACGGGCGGATCCCGCCGCACCTCCAGGACGCCGTTCCCGACGTCCTGGACAACCCGGTGGCAAAGGCCCAGCTGGTGCTCGACCCTGTCGGCACCGGGCTGCTCGTCTGCGGCACGGTCGAGACGGTGCGGAACTACTACGTCGAGCAGGCCCGCCGGGGGCTCGCGAACTACTTCATCGTCATGCTCCCGTTCGGGAAGATGACCGCTGAGCAGACCCAGGCCACGCTCGACGCGTTCATCGGCCAGGTCATCCCGGCCGTGCGCGAGGTCGAGACATCTACTGCCCGCTTCTAACCGGAAAGTGTCATAGATAAATAGCGTCTTGGGCTGCAGTTGTAACACTGGATGAGACAAATATAAAACGGCGATCGCACAACTGTTGCATGATTATGGATGGCTCGATAGCGTGGTGAGCGATGCGGAGCGCATCATCACCACGGTCCGGGAGGTCCCGCATGCTCGCAGCAGTTCTCCGTGGAGTTCATGACGTCGGCCTCGAGGAGCGTCCGCTGCCGACGCTGCTTGAGGACACCGACGTCCTCATCAGGGTCACCGCCACGATGATCTGCACCAGCGAGGTGCACTACGCGGAGGGCTTCCTGCCGCCCTGCCCGCCCTTCATCATCGGGCACGAGTTCGTCGGCGTGATCGAGGAGGCAGGCGCCGCCGTCACCTCCTTCAAGGCCGGCGACCGTGTGGTGGCGCCGCCGTACCCGTTCTGCGGAAAGTGCGAGATCTGCCGCAAGGGCGTCAGCGGGATGTGCCCGAGCGGGCGTCTGTTCGGCAGCGGCGAGTCCTTCGGCAACATGGCTGGCGGGCTCGCGGAGTATGTCCGGGCGCCGCTCGCGGACTCGGCCCTTGTCAAGATCCCCGACGAGATCAGCGACGAGCAGGCGGTCTTCGTCCCCGACATGCTGGCCACCGGCTACTTCGGCGTCCAGAATGCCCAGCTGAAGCCGGGGCAGACGCTGGCAGTCATCGGCGCGGGCCCGGTTGGCCTGTGCGCGGCCTCGACCGCGCGGCTGCACGACCCCAGCCAGATCATCGTCATCGGCAGGCGAGCGAACCGCCTCGACGCGGCCATCAAGATGGGCGCCACTGACGTGGTGGACACGGCGGCGGCGGACCCGGTGGCGGAGGTCGCCCGCCTGACCGGCGGACGCGGCGTCGATGCCGTCATCGACGCGGTGGGGTCGCCGGAGTCGATCGCAAGCGCCGTGCCGCTGCTGGCGATCGGCGGCACGCTCTCGGTGATCGGCTTCCCGCCGCCGGGAAACGTGGGGCTCCCGCTCCAGGCGTTGACCTTCAAGAACCCCACGCTCCGGTTCGGCGTGACCGACCAGAGCAACATGCCCTTCCTCATCGACCTGCTGCGGACGGGCAAGGTAGACGTGAGCCCCCTGCTGACCCACGTC
>JAMFSN010000101.1 GCA_026225295.1 Frankia alni | reverse complement strand
GGGTCTGGTTGGTGGAGGGTGTAGGGGTCGCGGGCGGTGCGGATGTGGTTGGTCCGCCAGGTCTGGTCCGGGTCGATGCTTGGTGGGGCGCGCCATTGAATGCGACCCTCGGGTCCTAAACGCAGGTCCCACCCGTCGTAATGCGCGACGTCGTGATGGAAACCGCAGGCCAGGGCCACGTTGGCGACGGCGGTTTCACCGCCCGCATTCCAATAGACCAGGTGGTGGTATTCATCCCAGCTCGGTGGCCGGTCGCAGCTGGGGAACGTACAGATTTGATCTCGGACGGCTACCGCGGCGCGGATCGCCGCATTCGTGGTCCGCGCCGTCCGACCGACATCTAAGGGTTCACCTTTCGGCCCGAACACGATCCGGCGGACACTGGCGTCGCAGACGATCCGATCGGTAACGCCTTTCGGTAGCGGCATTCCGCCGTGGATGGTGTAGGCCGGTCCCCCGTCCGCCAGGCCGGACTGACCCGGCCCGGCGCCTGCCTCACCAGGGTCGCCCGCCCCGCTGAGCCCGCTGGGGTCGCCCGCCCCGCTGGGGTCGCCGTTGGGTCCGCCGGGTCCGTAGCGTCCGCGGAATCCGAAGGGTCCGAACGGTTCGAGGTGGGCGCCGGTCAGGGTGGAGAACGGCACCAGCACCGACACGTGGGGCCGTTCCCCGCCGGTGGTGGGCAACCGTGCATGGTTCATGACGGTGCGGCACAGTTCGATCAACGCATCGCAGCGGCGCCGTCCCGCTGGCCGGGGGTCCCGTTGCCCGTCGGTCACCGGTTTCGGCGCGGCCAGTGGATCCAGGGCGGCGGTGACGATCGCGGCGCCTTCGGGGTCCAGGACGGCGTGCAGGGCCGTCATCCCGTCCTCACGCTCCCGCATCGACAACGTGCGCCGGCCGCGTTTGGCCGCGTCATCGTCCCCGTGGTTGGGGTCCAGGGTGAGGAGCAGGGCCCGGCCGACCTTCGCCAGATCCCCCGGATCCACCGTCCGCGCCACCCGCAGCAGAACGGTTTCAACCCGGTCGCGGATGTCCGGCGTGGAGCGGTGACGCGGTAGCCGTCCTACCACCGACACGATCACAGCGGCATGATCGGCCGAGATCACCGTGTCGGTGAGGGCGTGGCGGGTCGCGGTGAGCTGGCCATCGAGCGCGGCGGCCAGCCGGACCCGGGCCTGCGCCTGGCGGGGGCGGATCTTCAGCCGGTCCCGCATCCACAACGCGGTACCGGCCGCCCCGTCCCGGCGGCCCACTCCCCGACCATCCACCTCCCGCACCACCCCCAGATCGATCGCGTCCACGATCCGGGTCAACGCCTCCCGCGACTCAACGATCTTCACCAGCTCGTCGTCGGTCACCCCGAACAGCGCCGCGTCGGCGTGGGCGGCCAGCAGCGCCCGCGCCCCGTCCAACGCTCGCCGCAGCTCCGACCGGCGGCCACCATCACCGTCGGCGCCAGAGTCTTCGGTCGAACACATGTTCTAATCGTACGCGGCTGGATCAAGCCTGTCGCGGCAATATTCGCCAACCAGGATCAACCTAAAAGTCCAGTTAGAAGGCCCATTCCGATCGCCTGGCCGGGCGGCGGCGAACCCCGGAGCCGGGGTCGGGCGCCAGCCGGCGGGAGGGACCGGCCAGGCCCGGTCGGGCGAACCTAATCTAGGACCATGACCACACCGCAGAGCCGCCCATGAGCACCTACGTCCTGGTCCCCGGGGCCGGTGGAGCCGCCTGGTACTGGCATCTCATCGCCCCACTCCTGGAAGCGGACGGCCACCAGGCGATCGCCGTCGAGCTGCCCGGGGACGACCCGGCGGCCGGCCTGCCCGAGTACACCCGGCTGGTCATCGAGGCCATCGGCGACCAGTCGGACGTCGTGCTGGTCGCCCAGTCGCTGGGGGGCTTCACCGCGCCGCTGGTCGCCCAGGCGGTCCCGCTCGCCGCGCTCGTCCTGGTCAACGCGATGGTGCCGGACCCGGGCGAGACGCCCGGCGCCTGGGGGGAGAACACCGGGTCGAACGCGGCCCGGGTGGCGGCCGCCCAGGCCGGCGGCTATCCCACCGACTTCGATCAGGCCGTCTACTTCCTGCACGACGTCGACCCCGAGGTCGCCGCGGCCGGTCTGCCGTTCCAGCGCCCCGAAGCCGACGCCGTGTTCGCCTCGGTCTGCGCCTTCGCGGCCTGGCCGCCCGCGCCGATCCGGGTGGTGGTCGGGGCGGACAGCCCGATCAACTGGCCGCGTAGCTGGCGAAAATCTGAACCACTCCACCCGGCCGCCCGTGTCTGCCGGTGCCGGGTTTTCGGACCGGTGGATTGGGGACTTTAGTGGTATCCGAACGGTTCGCCCGCCTGCGACGATGGTCAGCAGGAGGGTGAGCTCCGGGAGGTACACATCTCTTACGCGGAGCGGCTCAGGAGGATAGATCGGTGAACAGCGAAAGCACCTGGATCACGAGCGCCTTGACCGTTCGCATCGTTCAAGAGGGCATCGCCCGTCAGCGGATCGCCGCGACGATGGCGTACGACGCGACGGACCCCTACGCGGTCACCATCAGCTTCCACGTCGGCCCGGGCCTCGGGGCCGAGGGAACGGTGAGCTGGACGATCGGGCGGCAACTGCTGCGCGACGGCCTCGCCGGCCTTGTCGGTGACGCTGACGTGCAGGTCTGGCCGGGCGACGAACTCACCGAAGTCGGCCACGCCGCGAAGCTGGTCATGTACCTGTCGCTGTCGAGCGCCTTGGGCAGCGCCCTGTTCCGGATGACGCGCCGGGACATCGCGTCGTTCCTGCACCGCACGGACTGCCTCGTCCCGCCGGGTACCGAGAGCGGCCATCTCGATCTCGACGCCGAGCTGGCCCTGCTGATCCAGAGCTAGCTCCGACCGTCGCATCTCCGAGACGGCGTTCACGGGCACCGGCCTGACCCCGGTCCGCATCGGGCGCATCCCCTCCCCCGACCCGCCGACCGACGTCCGTCGGCGGGCCGAGTTCCACCGGGCGTGATCAGCGGCAAACTCCAGGTAGTTTCAACCGACCGGACCCGGTCACCCAACCGACGTCGGGTGTCCTACGAATGACGTAGGGGGCAACGCACCGGGCACCGGGCGCAGCGTCGCCCGGGTCGGAAGGAGACCGCATGAACCGTACGGACGCACTCGGGTGGACGGCGTACGCCGTGCTGAACGCCGCCCTCCTGGCGGCGGCGATCGCCAGCGCGACGCTGACGTTCCTCGGGTACCACGAACTCACGTTGATCCTGCTCGGAGCGTTCGGGCTGCTGGCCGGGCTCAACGAGGTGCGGGCCCGGCTGTGGCGGGACCGGCGCGGCGGTCTCATCGGCTGAGCGGGTCCCACCGGCTGGGCGGACGCGACCGTCCGGCTCCGGTCAGGACGACCGCGCGACCGCCAGGCCGGTGAGCGTCGGTACGAGGACATCGGTACCGGACAGCGCGGGCGTCGCGAACCGGTTCGCCTTGCCGACCTTGACCTGGGCGGTGCTCTTGCCGGTTGCCGGGTCGAGCGCGTGCAGCACCCCCGCATCGGTGTCGAGCGCCCAGATACGCCCGCCGCCGATGACCGGCGAGCCGGTGATCGCGTCGTCCGCGTGCCACAGCACGTGCAGCTGGCCGGCGTCATCGACGCGGACCGCGCGCACGCCGTCGGTGCAGGGCAGGTAGACCACGTCGCCGTTCACGGCCGCGCCGCCGAACGCCCGGCAGATGTCCTGGACGCTCACCTGACCGCCGATGCCGCCCAGGTGCCCCTGCCTCAGGACGTACACCGGGCCGGACTTGCCGCCCAGCACCGCCCACCGGGTCCCGACCAGGGCCACCCCCTGGGAGCCGAGACCTACGTCGCCCTGGTTGTTGGCCGCCCAGTCCGAGGGCGCAAACGAATCGACGACCTTCGCGGCCCCGCTCAGCCGCAGGACCGTGTTGGTGTGGTCATACGGGTCGCCGGGGAAGGCAGCGCCGTTGGCCGAGACGACCAGCAGGTCACCGGCCGCGTCGACGGTCGGCCCGTTGGGGTTCCAGATCCCGCCGCCCCGCCTGGTGGGCGGGCTGTAGAAGACCGGGGCACCGGTGCCGCCGATCGGAACGCCGACCACCCGGCCCTTGTAGTTGCCGCAGTCGCCGGCCTGCGCCCCGAACGACACCCAGACCCGGCCGGCGGTGATCGCCAACGCCCCGCGCTGCTGCATGTCCTTGGCGCTGACCCCGGGCAGATCGACGCTGCGACTCCAGGCCACCGCGCCCGACGCCCGATCGAGGGCAAAAAGCTGGTGACGGACCGACCCGCCGGTCTCGGCGACCAGGTAGATGCGATCGGTGGTCGGGTCATAGACCGGGGTGCCGGTGATGCCGAGCGGGTCGATGTCGCCGCACTGGCGTTCCTCGGCCGGGGACGGGGACCCGAGGCTGCGTTTCCACACCTGGCGGTAGGACCGGTCGAGGGCGTAGACCGAGTCGTTCTCGGTGGCGACGATCGTGAGACCCTGCACGACCAGCGGCGACGCCAGAACCTGGCCGTCCAGGGTGAGCGCCTGGACCCTGGCCAGGGACCCGGTCGCGGCCGGCATCGTCGTCGATACCCCGCGCCGGTCGGCGGTGCCGTGGTAGGTCGGCCAGTCCGCGACCGAAGCGGACCGCGGGGCGGGCTGCGCCGCCGACCCGGACGATGCCGGGACCGGCGCCCCGGCCGGGGGCGCCGAGCCACCGCTGCTCCCGCAGGCGGCCAGCACCACCGCCGCAATGGCCAGAGGGACGAAACCGACCCGGACGGAGCGCATGGCCGCCAGTGTGCCATCCGCGCGGGCCGGCTTCGCCGGCCTGCCGATCGCGCGATCCCGGCCGGGTATCCGGCGTCAGTTCGATTCCTGGTCGGAGCGGCGGCCGGAAACCGACCGTGGTGAACCGGCATCCCGGTCCTCCCGTGTCAGGTCACGAGGGCGGCGGGGCCGCCCCCGCACCCGGACCGGACCGCACCGCACCGCACCCAGTGCTCAATGCTCAGGAAACGAGGAACGAGATGTTCGACCCCAAGCAAGCGCAGGCCGCCACCTTCGTCGAGCCGCGCGGGATGATCCGCTCGGCGGTGTCGTCGGTGGGTGGGCTCGCGGGCGCGCTGGCCGCGTCGCCCGGCGACGGCCCGCTGACCAAGGGCAGCATCGGCTATCTCGGGATCTACGACGACGAGATTGTCCTGTTCAGCGCGAAGCGGGGCGCGTTCAAGCCGAAGGCGACGAGCAGCGTCATCGCGTCGGCGTCGCGGACCGCGCTGAACCGGGCCGGTTTCAAGAAGGGCCGCGCGGCCAGCGTCCTGGAGCTGGCCTTCACAGACGGCGCGGTGTGGGCGTTCGAGATCCCCCGGGTCCACCTCAGTGGGGCCCAGAGCATTGCCGCGGCGCTCGGAGCGGCCTGACCGGCGGTTACGCGATCAGGCCGGTCACCCCGGCCGGCGTGGCCCGGCTCGGAGACCGGGCGGGGCCAGCCGTCGGCCAGACTCTACGGTTTCGTCAGATCGACGGCGATCGTCGGCCAGCCGCGCCGGATCGCGCCACGACCTGTTCATCCGAGGGCCACCCCGCAACCGGCCGGAGCAGGCCAGGATCGGGTGATGGCCAAGCCACCGAGCGTTTTCTTCGGCCCCAGCGGGCGCGGCGACCGCTGGTGGGCGCTCCTGCCGACGTCCACCGAGCTCCACGCCCCGAACGCATCCGTCCTGATCAGCGATGTCGAGCGGGCGATGGCCCGGGACACGCCGGGACGCCCTTTCGCCCTCGTTCTCGACCTGTACGGCCGCGGTGAACCCGGTGCGCGCGGGTCGATGCCGGAGGCCGGCAGCGCGGCCCACCAACTGACGGTTCGCCGCCACCTGCCCTGAAGGCGCCGAGCAGCTCGCCCCGGGCCATTTGCACCACAACGGGCTTGCCGGCCAGTCATCTCGGCGCCACGATGCGGACGTGACAACTATCGCGGAGCTCCTCACGATCGCTGACCCGGCCGAACGCGCCGCAGTGGCCAATGATCTGCTCTGGCAACGCCCGGAGCTGTCCGAACGGTTGCGGCAGGCCCGTAGCCAGGCAATTCGCGAGGCAATGAGCCAGGGCCGATCACCCGAGACGGTGGCCGAACACCTCAAGGTCCGGGCCGCCGACCTGACCTGGATGATCGGCTGAAAGATCGTCATCGGCCACCACCACACCGGCGGTCGGGTGGCCGGCGCCGCCGCTCGGCGTAGACGAAACATCGAGCAGGTGGACGATGGATGAATTCTCGTCCCCGGTCGACGCCGCCGCCGTGGACCGATCGGCGAGATGTGAGGAAGATCTGGCCGGCGGCGGATGAGTGGTGAGACCCTCCGCCGTCATTTAGTGTCGCGAACTATGGCGCATTCGGAATTCACTCTCGCGGTTCTGGGTGACGGACCCCTCCGGGGCGGGACCTTCGTCGTACGCCCTGGCCAGTCCCTGACCTTCGGTTCCTCGTGGCTGAACGCCGACCCGCTGGTCTACCACCCGACAGGTGAGGTGGTGGAGACCCATGAGGGTCACGCCGTGGTGCTGACGCTGGGCTCGGGCTGCGAACCGGACCGGTAGGTCGGGGATCCACGGAACGAGCTGTGCGCCAGCCGGCCGGGTCGGCGCGGTCAGCCGGTCGCGGACGGGGTGGGCGACGGCGCGAACTGGGGCGCGAAACGGGTCGTCCAGGTCAACACGCGCCGGACGTACGCCTGGGTCTCGGGATAGGGCGGCGTTCCCCGGTAGCGACGAACGGCGTTGGGCCCGGCGTTGTAGGCGGCCAGCCGCAAAGTGGTGGGGTCACCGGGCAGATCTCGCAGCGTACGGGCCAGCGCGCAGTTGTACTTGGCGGCCGTGGCGACCGAGTCGGCCGCCGTGTAGGGGTTCGCGACGCCGTCCCCGTCGGCGTCGGTGCCGTAGATCCGCCAGATGGCCGGCGTGATCTGCATGAGGCCCTGGGCGCCGGCGGGCGAATCGCGGGTCGGGTCGAAACCGCTTTCGACCTCCGCCTGGGCGGCGAGGCCGGCCGGGGTCAGCACCCCCGGGCAACGCCGGGCGGCGACCACGAAGAAGGACCGTTGGTTGGCCGGCACCGTGACGACCGACGATCCGCACCCGGCGAGCAGGACGCTGGCTGTCAGTACACCGGCCGTCAGGACGCCGGCCGCCCGGCGGCGCTGGATCAGGGACACCCGCACCACCCTGCCCGCTACCGGTGTGACGGTTGTGTAGGCACCCCCGCGACCGGGCCGGCCCGGCGGGTCGGGCCGAAAGATGAGACCTAATGCACGTGCAGCCGCATCTTGCATCTGCACACCCCGGTGGCCATAGTAGGCGCTGAAGATCGGTGCCCCACTCGCGCGGACCGCCCCGCCGTCACGGGGGCGGGTCGCCACCCGAATCAGCTCGACCGCCCGAGACCCACCTCGATCGGCCGGAAGGTACCGCCACCATGGTTGCTCCGCTGCGCAGTTCCCCGACCGTCCCGTCCACCGGTCGACGTTTCCTTTCCGCGCCCGTCTACGCCGTTGTCCAGTTCGACGGCGAGCAGGTCTGCGACGTCGTCGTCGCCTTCGAGGACGCCCCCGCCGCGAACCGCTACGCCACCGACAAGCGACTCACCGACTACGTGATCGCCCCGATCGGCTTCCATGTCGACGATCCCTACCCGATGGAGAATCCGGGCCTCCGGTAATCGGCCTGAACCATCGGACCCATCCGGTGCCCGGGCCCGGGCACCGGCACAAACGTCCTCGCCGGTCTGCTGATCGCGGTCCGGGCCGGCAGGCGAACCGGACGCTCGGAAGAAAGACGGCCACGCATCTTTCTTCCGAGCGTCCGTTGGACGTGCGGCGGTGTGGCCGGCCACCGGGCCACACACCCATCCGGCCGCACCGCCGCACCCGCACCGCCGCCACCCGCGCCGCCCGCCAGCCGGGCGAAGCCCGGCCGGGCCGGGTCTTGACAGTCCCGCCCGGGGCCGGACAATAATTTTGTGCACCTGTTCCGCCGGGCCTGAACGTCGCACTTCTTCTCGCGTTTCGCGGCGACGCGAAAGGGAGGATCGGGCTGAGCTTTGTCGGGGTCCACCGGATGACACATGTTGTATTGATCAATTCCGACCGGGCCGCCGCGCTTGACCATCTTCGCAGCCGCCCGGGTATCGTTCTGTCGGCGATCACCAAGCCGAAATACGCGCACCTGTGCGCGGCCGCGTCGATCCTGGCCGTCATCCCGAGCTGGTACGGCATGCGGGGTCGTCAACCAGCCTGACCACCCGCGCCGGACGACCTGGCGGCCCGATCGGGCCGACCCCGCAAGTGACATCGTCGACGCGGCCCCCAGCGCCGGCTGACCCCGCCACTTACGAATCCCGGCCCGGACTCCCGGCCGGCGTCGTCGTCAGCGGACGCTGCGACCTGCGCTGGCGCTGCCGGTCGCGAGCTGGCGGGCACGTGTCATCGTCAACGCGTTTTTGATCTTCGTTGGCACAGCCGGTTCCCGGCGCGGATCGGGGCTACAGCAGGAAGTCTCCGGGCCACCCGTGCGCCGGGTCGCGCCCGAAACCCCGGGGGGACTCGACCCGGCCGTCCGGATCGCAGGCCAGCACGCTGTAGCCGTGGACGGTCCGGCCCGGACCGCCGGGCGGTGCCGGCCCGGCCCCGACCGCGACACCAGCCCCGACCGCGACACCGGGCCGGGCCGCGCGCACGTCGTACACGACCGACGGGTGGGCCGCCGCGAGCGCCTCGGCGGCCAGCACCACCGAGCCGTCCGGGCGGCGCCAGGTCGGTTCGGACAGGTGCCCCTGCCACCAGCCACCCCAGCGGGTGCAGCTGTCGGGCTGATCGTGCGTCCGCACCGCGGTGGCGAGGCGCCGCAGCTGGGCCACCTCGGGACCGACGGCCACGGCGCAGCCGCCGCAGGCCCCGACCACCGTGGCCGACGTCGCGGCCCGCACGAGTGGGAAGGTGCGGGCCGCGCCGGTCAGCACGACCAGGTCACCCGGTCCGGCCCGGGCCACCGCGTCCGGCCCCGACCGGGGCCGGGCGGGGTGATCCTCGCCCAGGGTGCGGAGGCCGATGCTGGTACCCACCAGAGGACCACGGGCGCCCCTCTCGGCGGGCCAACCTGGGGCGGCCCGGCCCGACGGTCAGATGTTGTCCCACTGTGGTCTCAGCGGTCCGCATGACAACCCCCGACCAACCCGGGAGAAGCTGATCCGTTCTGGGGCAGAGTGTGAGCCCGGACGACTCCTGGGGTGACATGGCTACAACATCGGACGAGTACGTGTTCTGCGGCTGCGGCTCGACACAGCCGCCCGTCAAGACCTTGAAGCAGCGGGTCGAGGATCGCATCCCCTTCATGCGAACCCACGGTCTGCTGCGCTGCCCGGCCTGCGATGCCGGCTCGCTGTTCGAGGCCGGTGAGACGCCGGAGTCGATGCGGCGGGCCATCGACACCATCCGGCGCCAGGAGCAACAGCGCTACCGGTAGGCCCGGAACGACCGGGCGGAGATCACATCACCATTTCCCACCGAATACGTCGACAATATGGGCGCCCGGGTGTTCTAATGCGACTTGATGACGAGCCGCCGCCCCGTACCGCTGCTGCGGGTGCTGTCCCGCGCGCCCGCTGACCGTCCGCCGGGGCCGGGCCGGGTGCTGGTCCCGGTCGACCCGTTGCTCGGTGCCGGAACCGTTGATCAGCTCGTCGCCCTGCGGTGGGCGGTGGAAGCCGCCCACGCCCGGGTGGCGGAGGTGATTCTGCTCTGCCCAGTTGAGCTGCCGGTGACTTTCGGGATCCTCCCCGACAGCGGAGCGCTCACCGTGCTGCTCCAGCGGGCCGACGCTCAGGCCCGCGGGCTGGTGACGATGGTGCCGCCCGGCCTGCGGTCAGGGGTCGCGATCGCCCTCCGGCTCCAGGTCGGCGGGCTCGCCACCATCCTGCGCGCCTCGTTGGGGCGTGGCGACCTGCTCGTCCTGCCCCCGATCCCCGACGCCGGCCCAGCCCGCCGGCCGGGCCGCGGTCGATTCAGCGGCGGCCGGCCGGCCGCGGCGGCCACCCGGCTCGCGGCCGCCGCCGGGGCAACCGTCGTCCAGGCCGCCTACGCCCAGCGCGCAGCCGGTGAGGAAATCGCGCGCTGATCCGTCGATTGTCAGGCTATCCTGACAGCTATGAACGATGATCGATGTCCTTGGCGGGACGGCCGCCAGGCCTGGGACCGGCTCGACGGCTGGCATCTGGACGGGCAGCCCGAGCCGACGAGCCATCCGGACGACGCCGACGCCGCCCTGCGGGCGTTGGACGACGTCGGACTGGTGCGCCATCTGCTCGACCAGGCCGAGTTGGTCGCCGTGCGGACGGCGCGCCGGCACGGCCGGTCGTGGGCCGAGATCGCCATCAAGCTCGGAGTGACCCGCCAGTCCGCCTGGGAGCGGTGGCGCGACCTCGACGAGCCCGCCGGCCCGCAACCGCCGGCCGACACGACTCCACCGCTCGGGTCGCTCGCCCACGCGGCGGCCGCCCTCACCCGGCAGGCCGCGGGCAACCAGCGCCGACGATCCTCGATCGTGGTGCCGAACGTGATCGGTCAGTCCTGGGACGAGGCCCGCCAGCTGTTGCACGAGCGCCAACTCGTCGCCGTCGGGTCCGATCCGGACGAACCGCCGCGCGGGGCCCGGTGGCTGGAGCGGGTGGTCACCGACCAGAGTCCCGAAGCTGGAGCCCGGGTGCCGGCCGGATCACCGGTGACATTGTGGACCGGGAGCGATGGCGGATCCGGGGTCCGCGAGCCCCGCCGTCCGACGCCGACCCCGCGGACGGACCATGCCCTGCCCAGCGACGAGGCGGTCGGCTGACCTCCTCCCGGGGCGGCCCGATCACGACCTGTCCGAAATCGTCGGCCGCCCTGGCCAGGGCGGCCGGGGCGGGGGTCGCGTTCGCCGCCCGGGGCGTAGTGATCGGCTTGCCGGCCTGCCGGAACATGCCTTCGAATCCGCCCGGCGTGCACATCATCAACAGGTCGGCCTCGGGTGAGGTGATCCGGTAAGCATGCGGCACGTTGCGCGGCAGAAACACGATTCCGCCCTCGCTCAGTTCCATTTCCTCATCGTCACACCACAGCAGCGCCGTGCCCTTTATCAGCATGAAGATTTCATCCTCACGCAGATGCTTGTGATAGGGCGGGGCCTCACCCTTGCTCACCCGGAACCGGCCCACTCCCAGTTGTCCGTTGGTCGCCGCCGCGTCGAGCAGTACGGCGAAGGTCCCGCCGGCCAGCCACTCGACGGTGGGTTGCTGATCAGGTTGCGCCAGATACGCCGAACTCATGACATCGCTCCCTCGTTACCTCAGGACCCACCGATTCGACGTCGTCGTCGACCCTCATTCGGCGACGCTACGCCGGCTGGCCAGCCCCGGGCCGGGCCGGCGCCGGCGAGTCGCCCACCCGGGCCCCTCGGACGTCAGTCGAGCCGGCGCGGGCCTGAGCCCGGTCCCGTAGCTCGTCCGCCACGACCTTGCCCAGCGCGTTCGTGGGCAGGGCGTCGCACACCTCGACGTACCGGGGGACCTTGTAGTTCGCCATCCGGCCCCGGGCCCAGGCCAGCAGGTCGCCGGGCGCGATGGTCGCGCCGGGCCGCGGCACCACGAAGGCCATGCCCACCTCACCGAGCCGCCGATCGGGCACGCCCACCACCGCGGCCCGGATCAGCTTCCCGTTGCCGAGCAGCAGGCTCTCGACCTCGGCCGGGTACACGTTGAACCCGCCGACGATGAACATGTCCGTGACCCGACCGGTGATCTTGAGGTAACCCCGGTGGTCCATGGTGCCGACGTCGCCGGTGTGCAGCCATCCGTCAGCGTCGATCGCCGCCGCGGTCGCTTCGGGGTCCCCGAGGTAGCCGGTCATCACGTGGTAACCCCGGACGAGGATCTCGCCCGCTTCGCCGGGGGCCACCGGCCGGCCGTCCGACCCGGCCACGGCCAGCTCGGTGTCCGGCATCGCCCGGCCGGCGAAGCCGGCGATCGTGGCCGGGTCGTCGTCGGGCCGGCAGATCGAGGCCGGCCCGTTCGTCTCGGTCAGTCCGTAGCCGGTGATGACCGTCTCGAAGACCTTTTCGCTCCGGAGCCGCTCGACCAGCGCGACCGGAACGGTCGAGGCTCCCGTGACCGTCGTCCGCAGCGACGACAGGTCGTAGTGGTCACGTTCGGGGAAGTCCAGGATCTCCTGGAGCAGCGTCGGGGGTCCGGGCAGGAAGGTGATCCGCTCGCGTTCGACGAGCGCCACCAGGGCGGCCACGTCGAACACGGCCATCGGGAAAACCGTCGCCCCCCGTAACAGGGAGGCCAGCCACCCGGCCTTGTACCCGTAGGAATGGAAGAACGGGGTGACGATCAGGTACCGGTCGCGTGGGCGTAAGTCGACGATCTCACTCCACGCGTCGAACAATCGCAGCAGCTGGCCGTGGGTGCTCAGCGCACCCTTCGGCCGGCCGGTCGTCCCCGAGGTGAACAGGACGTCGGCCCGGTCGGTGTCCCGGACCTGGCCGATCCGGCGCCGGGCCGCGGCTTCCGAGACCTCGGCGGCGCCCTCGAGGTGCTGTTCCCACGAGCGGTCGACGCCCGGACCGCCGGCCAGGACGACCACGCGGGTCAGGTCGGGCAGCGCGGTGCCGCTTCCGGTCAGCCGGTCGCGCAGCATCCGCGGGTAGTCCAACCCGAGGAACTCCCGGTCGGTGAACAGCAGGCCGGCTCCCGACGCGGCCAGGACGTGCGCCGCCTCCGCCCCTTTGAAGCGGGTGTTGATCGGCACGACCACGCCCCCGGCCCCCAGGATGCCCAGCGCGGCGATGATCCAGCGGTGGCCGTTGGGCGCCCAGATGGCGGCCCGGTCCCCCGGTCGGACCCCGGCCGCGATCGCCGCCCGGGTGGCCCGGACGAGTTCACCGGCCAGCTCGGCGTAGGTCAGGCGCAGGTCGCCGTCGACGATCGCCTCAACCTCGCCGAACCGCTCGGCCGTAGCCAGTACCCGGGCCGCGACGCTCGCCGGCGCCCTGCTCGCCGACGCCCGGTTCGCCGGCCCCGCCTGGTCACCCGAGCGCAGGCGCGACATAACGCGAGAAGCTACGACATTCTGACACCGATGTCAATGTTGAAGCGGGTGCTGGGTGATACCCGGGAATCGGTCGGTGGCACGATGACGGACCGGGAGGATCTGCCCCCGGAGCGCGTTCTCCAGGAGTGATGCATGCCGTCCGGGCCGCCCTTGTTCACCTGGACCCCGCGGGCCGTCGTTTTCGACTGCGACGGGCTGCTCATGGACACCGAGTCGTGCTGGACGGTGGCCGAGGCCGAGCTGTTCGCCCGCCGGGGGCTGCGGTTCGGCGATGAGCAGAAAGCACTGCTGGTCGGCGCGTCGGTACCGGCCGGGGCGGAGGCCATGGCCGGCGCGTTCGGTGAGCCCGGAACCGGCCCCGCGATCGCCGTCGAACTACTGGCCATGGTCACCGACGTGATCACCGACACGGCCGAACCCATGCCCGGCGCGTACGCGCTCGTCGAACAGGTCGCGCGGGCGGTCCCGATCGCGGTGGCCAGCAATTCTCCGCGCGTGTTGATGGACGCCGCGTTGCGACGCGGCGGGTTCGGGGACGCCTTTCCGGTGAGCGTCGCGGCCGACGAGGTCGAGCAGCCGAAACCGGCTCCCGACCTGTACCGCCGCGCCTGCGAAGCGCTGGGGGTGGCGACCGAACACGCGCTGGCCTTCGAGGATTCAATGACTGGCCTACGCTCGGCCCGGGCCGCCGGCCTACGCCTGGTGGGCGTGCCCACGCTGCGCCACGAGGAGTTCCCCGCCGATCACGTTGTCGCGTCGTTGCTCGATGAGGAGCTGCGGGCCTGGATCCGACGCTGGCCCCGCTGAACCGTTCCTGGCCGCCGAAAACGGTGTACCACCAGGTCAGTCCTTCCGGTGGCGGCAGCTTCGCCAGACAACCAGCCCTGCGATCACCGGCCGCGGGTCCGCGCGGCGGTGACCACCACAGCCGCATAGCGCATCGTGAAACTGCCGCCCCACGAGTCGATGGTCGCGCCGAATCCCTCGAGCAGAGCGTCCAGCGTGGCCGGCGGGAGCTGGGTGTGGAGACCGTGGGTGGGCACCTGGTCCAGCCACTCGTCGCGGGTGTAGATCCGCTCCCAGTCGAATTGCCACCGCTCCGGGTCGCCGAATGCGCCCGCCTGCCGCATCCCGGCGGCCGGCTTCGTGAAGAAGGTCGAGGTCGCGTCGAGGGCGGGCGCCGCCCACGGATTGCGCGGCACGCCGGGCAGAGCCCGACGATGGATCGCGGCGAAGGCCGCACCGACCTCGGGCGCGGGCCGGAACATGTTCCAGAACACGGCCAGCCGGCCACCGGGCCGCAGCACCTGCGCCGCCCGGGCCGCACCGACCACCGGATCCACCCAGTGCCAGGCCTGCCCGGCGACGACCGCATCGAATTCCCGGCCGGCCGGATCCCAGACTTCGAACGCGGCCGTGTCGACCGCGAATCCGGCCGCCCGGGCGCGCTCGGCCATCCGGGCGTCGACCTCGACCCCGAGCACCCGGCAGCCGGCCGCCTGGAACTGGCGGGTGGCGATGCCGGTTCCGCAGCCGACATCGAGCACGTCGGGCCCGGGGCTGGCGGCGGCGATCCGGTCCACCAGCGCGTCGGGGTAGCCGGGCCGGGCCCGCTCGTAGCGTTCAGCGTCGGTGCCGAACGACTCCGCCATGGACCGTTGGCGATGAGGCTCGCCGTCGGAAGGACGCGCCGGCTCCGGGCCTATAGTGGGCATGCGCCCACCCTAGTGGGCATGCGCCCACTCGCCAACCGGGACGGGCGGCGCGCGAGAAAGAAGGTGCGCGATGCCAACCGGAGTGGCGATGCGGGACGCGCGCCGGCAGCTGTTCGATGCCGCTGAGCGCGTCCTGCTACGGGACGGGCCGAACGCGCTGACCAGCAGGGCGGTCACCACCGAAGCCGGCTGCGCGAAAGGCCTACTGCACCGCCACTTCGCCGATTTCGATGACTTTCTGGCTGGGCTCGTGCGGGACCGGATCACCCGGCTCGGCGATCAGGCCGCCGCCCTGCGCGATTCTGCTGGCACCGGCACCGTCGCCGACAACGTCACCGGCGCGTTGATGAACCTGTTCGGGTCGGTCGCCGTGGGCATCGTCGGCCTGGTCACCGCCCGGGACGGCCTGCGCGCCCGCCTCCGCCGGACCACGCCGAGCGGGATCCCCGTGCTGACCGAGGCGAGCGCCATGATCGCCGCCTACCTCGCCGCCGAGCAGGCGCTCGGCCGCGTGGCCCCGGCCGCCGACGTCGACACGCTCGCGCTGACGCTGATCGGAACCGGACACCTGCTGTTCGCCGGCCATGACGGCCCACCACCCGACCCGAAGGCGGTCCGCATCGTCGTGACCACCGTCATCGCGGAGGTCGGGTAGCGACCGGTCGCGGCCCCTGGCCGCGGACCAGCGGACAGTCCGGAATCAAGCGTCGAACAAAGTGCCGGGCCGGGCGACCCCCGGACGGGGCACGGCGCGGCGGCGGGCACCACCTGCCGCGGGCTCGACACGTCGTAGGAGTCACGCACCGCGCGCGGCAACCGCGGCCGGCGGGTGAACCTATGCTCGCTCAATGCGCGTCGATCTCTTCACCATCGTGGTCGAGGACTACGACCCGGCCATCGCCTTCTTTACCGAGGTTCTGGGTTTCGAGCTCGTCGAGGACTCGCCGGCGGAAACGAATGACGGCCGGCCCAAGCGGTGGGTCGTGATCCGGCCGGCGGGCGCCGAGACCGGCATCCTGCTCGCCCGGGCCGACGGCGGACAGCAGGTCGGAGCCATCGGAAACCAGGTCGCCGGCCGGGTCGGATTCTTTCTGCGGGTCGACGACTTCGACGCCACCATCGCGCGGATGACGGCGGCCGGCGTCACCTTCGTGGCCCGGCCCCGCACGGAGCCCTACGGACGGGTGGTGGTGTTCCTCGACATCGCCGGCAACCGGTGGGACCTGCTCGGGCCGGCCTGACCGTCGCCCGCGCCGGCCTCCGACCGGACCTCCAAACCTCCTCGGGCCCACGGCGTGACCAACGTCGGCGGCTTCAGCATCTGTGCCCGGCGCCGGGGTCGCCAGACGGCCTCTGCCGCGCGAGCCGCCCCGGGCGTGACCGTCACCTCCCACCGGCGGCTCGGCCCGCCGGCCGTGCAGCCAGGTCAGAGCGAGTACCGGCAGGACAGCGGGAACGTACCCGTAACCGGATCCGTAGCCGGACCACACCGTCGCGTCGGGGAAGTCGCCCGGCCACAGCAGACTGACCGTGCCGACCAGGAGAACGCCGGCCAGCTCGGCCGCACACAACCCGGTCGCCCGGGCCCGCCAGCCGGGATGCCGATCCAGGCCGTGCAGGACAAATGCACCGGTCAGATACACGGCCGCCGCGACCGCCGACAGGGCGTAGGCCACCGGCGCCCGCCCCGCATGGGTGGCCAGCTGCACACCGCTGCGGGCCCCGGCCGCCAGCGTGAAGAAGCCGTAGATCAGCGCGAGCGCGGCGCCCGGCCCGACCGCTGGGCGCGCCGCGGTGCCGGTCGGGCGATCGCCCGGCCGTGACCTAAGCGTGGGCACCGGGCACTCCGATCGTCTGGTGCAGGCGGATCGACACCACCGACAGCAGGAGGCAGCCGATCGCCACGGCCACACTCCCCCATCGGCCCGGGTCCAGCCGCACCGCCGCGACGGCGACCGGCAGAACGATCAGCGAGGTGACCAGATATCCGACGTTGGCGGCGACCTCCGGGCCGTGCCGACCGCCGACCAGGCGGGCGCCGTCGACCAGCGCCTGGCCAGCCGCGGCCACCTCGGCGATCACCAGCGCGACCGTGACCGCGGGCGGCCGGGGCCGCCCGGCCAGCGCCACCACCACGCAGATCAGGGCCACTCCGAGTGCGTAGAGGATGATCGTGAGGCTCAGCGATCTGGTCACGGCGTCGCCGGCTGAGCAGTCGGACCGGCGGAGGTGGCCGGGCGGCCCGCCCGGGCCCGTCGTTTGCGGACCTTCCGCTTGAACAGCCAGGTCGACACCCCGGTCACGGCGAGCGCGAGGGGGCTCAGCCCGAACAGCAACCAGATGACCCGCCACCACCCGTTGACCGACTCGCCGTAGTGGAACGTCGCCGGTCCCCACGTGTCGAGCAGCTTGTTGGACACGGTCGGGGCGTCGCCGAGGTCGTTGACCTGGAGACGTGCGGCGTTGTGGCGGTCGACGTCGACGCCGTACTGGCCGGGGTAGGCGCCGTGGGAGTACTGGTCGAAGTCCCGGGCGAAATAGAAGGAGTAGGTCGCGGTCGGATCATCGGACGCCGGCACGCCCACGTACTTGATGCTTGCCCCCGGGCCGGCCTGGGCCTGGGCCGCGGCGAGGGCCCGGTCCAATCCGATGTCAAGGGTCCTGCTGTTCTTGACGGCGGCCGAGGTGAAGGTCGGGGCCTCGGCGTTGTGCCCGCCGGTCACGGCGTACCAGGCGGTGTTCACCCAGTGCAGTTCGAAACCGGCGCCCGTGACCCCCCACATGAGCAGGAACGGGATGGCGGCCATCCCGACGACCTGATGCAGGTCGTAGTCGCGGACGTAGCGGCCTTTCCCGGTCCGGACCTGGAACCCCCGCCGCCACTTCTTGATCCCCGGCCACCACAGCCAGATGCCCGATACCCCCAGGAACACCAGCAGGAGCCCGCTGACCCCCAGCAGGAGCCCGCCCCAGGTCACCGCTTTGAGCCAGTGCGTTCCGAGGCTGGGCACCGGATGGTTCAGCGGCGAGAGGTACGCCGGGTACTCGTCGCAGCTGAAGAAGCACTCATGAACCTGCCCGAGAAAGGCCATCACGCCCCGGTTCGGGCTCACGTAACCGGTGATCCGGCCGCTACCCGGATCGACTCCGTAGAAGCCCGGGTGGGCGTCCTCGTCGGCCGCGAAGACTTCGTAGAGACCGTCGTAGACGTTCAGCGAGCCGGGCTGGAAGAACGGGTGGGCCTTGGCGACGATGTCCATCGCCTGGCCGACCGGGATCGGATGATCGGAATGGCTCACCGCGAACGCCGACGAGTTCGTCCACTTCGTCCACTCCGGGCTGTAGAGGAGCGCCGCCCCGCTGGTGGTGACGGCCAGCAGGACCAGCCCGAGGGCCAGAGCGATCCAGCGGTGCGCGACGACGATCGACCGGTTCACGGCCCGTAGTCGCCCGGAGGTGCTGGCCCGAGACCGGGTCGTGACCTCGGCGACCGCCCGTCCACGCACCAGCTCGTCGCTGTCGCTGGTCAGCTCGGCGTCGGGGCCGGCCGGTACCGCGGGTCCGGGGCCGGTGTTGCGGTCGTCGACCGTCATTGCTCTCCACTCAAGTTAGGTTTACCTAATCAGGAGCGGAATGTAGGACATCTCGACCAGCAAGGGAACCCCGACGGTGAACAATCACGGAGTGGTCACATCCGGGTACGCCCGAGGGGGGAACCGGCGGTGACCGGGGCCGCGGCTGGGGCCGGGGGGCTGAGGTGCGTGAGCTGGTGATCGCCGGGGCACCGGCCCGCGTCAGCCTTCGCTGGACACCGGCTCCCGGACCAGGATCAGCACGCTGTAGATCGATCGGCCGCCCCCGGCCCCGGGCGAGATCGAGGGGCTCGGCTTGCGCGCCATCGAGTGCGAGACGTGCAGCACCGCGTCCGGCGCGTACGACTCGAGCGCCGCTCCGATCGCCTCGACCAGATCGCCGGAGATCTCGGCCTCCAACCAGATCACCCGGGTCTGCTCCGGCGTCGCGGACACGGCTCCCACCCCTCGTCGGCGATCGATGTCGATCGCACGGAAATATCTAACGACTGTGCTAAGTTAGATAACGATATATCGTTACCGTCCCCGAAAGGAACAAGGATCACCATGTACGGGAACAGACAACCAGGCGGACCGCATTCCGGACATCACCGCCACCATCACCCGCACGACGACGCTCCGGGTGGCCCGCCCCGCGGCGGGCGCCGGGGTGGTCGCGGCCGGGTACCGCGCGGCGACCTGCGCTTCGCCGTTCTCCTCCTGCTCGGCGAGGAGACCATGCACGGCTACCAGCTGATGCAGGCCATCAGCGATCGCAGCGGCGGGCGCTGGACGCCCAGCCCGGGCGCCATCTACCCGACCATCAGCCAGCTTGAGGACGAAGGACTGGTGGCGGTCAGCGCGGACGCCGGCCGCAAGCTGGTCACCCTGACCGACGCCGGCCGCGAGCTGCTCGCCACCCAGCGCGACACCCGCCCGGATCCCTTCGCCCAGAACAGCGAACCCCGAGCCGGCGTCGATCTGCGCGGCCTCCTCGAGCAGGTGCACGGCGCGACCCGCGAGGTCGGCCGGAACGGGACCGACGCCCAGACGGCCGCCGCGGCCGAGATCCTGCGCGACGCCCGCCGGTCGCTCTACCTGCTGCTGGCCGAGGAGCCGGCGGCCAGCACGCCCACCACCACCGACTGACGCCCCGCCCGCCGGAGCACCGAGCCCAGCACCGCGGAAGAAACCCACCGCGGACGGAAAGGAAACCTATGACCACCGCCACCCCCACCCGGCGCCGTCGTCGTCTGCGCCCGGTCGAGGTCGCCGACGTCCAGCGCCTGAGCGACCGCCTGACCTCGGTCACGTTCACCGGCCAGTTCGACGGATTCGAGATCGCGACCCCGACCCAGCACATCAAAATCCTCATCCCGTTCCCCGGCGAGCACGAGGTCGCGCTGCCGCCTTCCACGCCGGAGGGCCCGCTGTGGCCCACGGACGGCCCGCGACCGCCGCTGCGCACCTACACCCCCCGGCGCTTCGATCCCGAAACCGGCCGGCTGGAGGTGCAGTTCGTGATCCACGGCGAGGGCCCCGCATCCGCCTGGGCCGAACGCGCGACCCCCGGTGACCGCCTCGCCATCGGCGGCCCGGGCGGACGCCTCCCCCTGGCGATCGACGCCGGACCGTGGCTCATCGCCGGCGACGAGAGCGCCCTTCCGGCCATCGGCACGCTGCTCGACGCCCTGCCCGACGACGCCACCGCCACCGTCCACCTCGAGGCCGAGGACAGCGCCCAGCGGGTCGAGATCGGCGGACCGGGCGCGGCGCAGATCCACTGGCTCGACCGGTCGGCCAGCCAGAACCCCGGCTCTGAGCTGCACCGCGCCCTCACCACCGCGCCCGTCACCCGCGAAACCAACGTCTGGGTGGCCGGCGAGGCCGGCGCGGTCCGGGGCATCCGCCGGGCCCTGCTCGACGCGGGCCGGATCGACCCGGCCCGGTTCGTCACCCGCGGTTACTGGCGGGCCGGGGAGTCCAACCACCCCGACCACGACCACGGCGACGACGCCTGACCGACCGGCCGCGGCGAGGCCGCCTGGCTTCGCGGTACCCATCCGGGTGGTACGCAATCCGGGCGCCCCCTCAGTGGGATGGCTCCCGGAGCCCGAGGACCCTGATGACGATCTTCACGATGTGGTCCACCGCTTCCTCGAAGCTGCGGTCCACCAGCCCCCGGATCGAATCGGCCATCTCGGCCTGCCACCCCCGCATGATCCGGGCCTCGGTGGCCACCGCGCGCAGAATGTCCTCGCGGGCCGGGAAGTAGTTGTAGAACGTCCCGTGGGAAACGCCGGCCCGGTGCACGATGTCGGCGACCGTCGAGGGAAGAAAGCCTTTTTCCTCGTTGGTGGGCGCGGCGGGAGGCGATGTCATGGTCGGCACGGTACAACCCGACCCGTTTCATTGACGGTGACGTCAACATCAGCTAGGTTCCCCAGCGCTTCCTGCCCGAACGCACCGGCGTCCCGGGGAGGCGGATCGTGGCTGGTCGGGCCACCCGGGCTCGGCCCGGTACGCCGACTCGGTCCGGAACAACGAGGTCGCGTCGGCGACCGGGCGGCGAGGGCATGATGACGACACTGACGAGCGCCAACGACGTTTACTACGACCCGTACGACTTCGAGATCGACACGGATCCGTACCCGCTGTGGAAGCGGATGCGGGACTCGGTCCCGCTGTATTACAACGCGAAGTACAACTTTTACGCGCTCAGCCGGTTCGACGACGTCGAGAAGGCCCTGCTGGACTGGGACACCTACCGGTCCGGCCGCGGGACCGTCCTCGAACTGATGACGCAGAACATCCAGTTCCCCCCGGGCAACATCCTGTTCGAGGATCCGCCCATCCACGACCTGCACCGCCGCATCCTGGCCCGGGTCTTCACCCCGAAGAAGATGCTGGCCATCGAGCCCCAGGTGCGCGCGTTCTGCGCCCGTTCGCTCGACCCGCTGGTCGGCTCGGGAGGCTTCGACTTCATCGCCGATCTGGGCGCCCAGATGCCGATGCGCACGATCGGCATGCTGCTCGGCATCCCGGAATCGGACCAGCAGGCGATCCGCGACCAGATCGACCACGGGTTGAGCTTGGAGGAGGGCGCCCCCAAGGACATGAGCAGCCAGGACATCCTGGCCCGGTCCGCGGGAATGTTCGCCGAATATCTCGACTGGCGGGCCAGGAACCCCTCCGACGACCTCATGACCGAGCTGATCGTGGCCGAGTTCGAGGATGAGACCGGGACCACCCGCCGGCTGAGCCGCCCGGAGATCCTCACCTACGTCAACATGCTGGCCAGCGCGGGCAACGAGACCACCACCCGGTTGATCGGCTGGACCGGCCGGGTCCTGGCCGAGCACCCCGACCAGTTGCGCCAGGTGGCGCAGGACCGGTCGCTCGTCCCGAAGGTGATCGAGGAGGTCCTGCGCTACGAGTCACCGTCCCCGGTCCAGGCCCGGTCGCTGTCCCGGGACGTCGAGATCCACGGGCAGACGCTGCCCAAGGACAGCATCGTGCTGTTGCTGAACGGGTCGGCCAACCGCGACGAGCGCCAGTTCCCCGACGGGGGCCGGTTCGACATCAATCGCGCGGCGGGCCACCACCTGGCCTTCGGCAAGCGGCTGCACTTCTGCCTGGGCGCGGCCCTGGCCCGCCTCGAAGGCAACGTGGCCCTCGACGAGGTCCTCAAGCGCTGGTCCCACTGGGAGGTCGACCACGACCACGCCGTCCAGGCCCACACCTCCTCGGTGCGGGGCTGGGACAAGGTTCCCGTCTTCACGGCGACCACCGCGGCCGGAGCGGCCGGAGCGGGAGCACCGTAAGCCGGCTCCGGCGCTCCGGCTTATCCGAGGTGGTGCTCGCGGGCGTAACGCACCGCGGCGACCCGGTCGCGGGAACCGGTCTTGGCGAAGATCCGGTTGATATGGCTCTTCACCGTGTGGGCGCTGAGGTGGAGCGCGGCGGCGATGTCGGGATTGGTCAACCCCTGGCCGATCAGCGCGAGGATCTCTGCTTCGCGGCGGGTCAACCCAGCGGGGAGCGGCCCGGCGACCGGTCCGGCGATGCTTCCGGTCGTTCCCGGTGGCCGCGGGGCCGTCGCGGCCAGGAGGGCCGTCTGCACGGTGCGGTCGAAGACCGACAGCCCGGCCGCCGCGCTCCGCAGGGCCTGGGCGATGTCGGCCCGGTCGGCGTCCTTGGTGAGGTAGCTGCCGGCGCCGGCCCGCAGCGCGGCGAGCACGGACGTGTCGTCGGCGTAGGTGGTGAGAACGACGATCGCCACCTCGGGATGGCGGGCCGTGAGACGCCGGGTGGTCTCGATGCCGTCCAGGACCGGCATGTGCAAATCCAACAGGATGGCGTCCGGCCGGTGCTCGGCCACCAGATCCAGGGCCTCCTGCCCGTTGGCGGCCGCGGCGATCACCTCGATCCCGGGTAGCAGGCCCAGCAGCAGTACCAGCCCCTCGCGCACGCTCGCCTGGTCGTCGGCGACGATGATCCGCAGGGGCGGGGCGGGCCCGGTCGCCGCGGGATCCGGCGTCCCTGCCGAACCGGGCGTCACTGCGGGACCTGGGCCGTGACGACCCAGCGGCCGTCCTGCGGTCCGGCGGTGAGCGAACCGCGGATGAGCAGGAGTCGTTCCCGTAGCCCGGCCAGCCCGTAGCCGCCGTTCACGCTCTCCACCTGCGGCTCCCCGCGGTCACCGGGATCGCCCAACGGGTTGGCGACGGCCAGCAAGGTGTGGCCGTCCGCGTAGCCGACCCAGACCTCGACCGGTTGGTGCGGGGCGTGCTTGGCCGTGTTGACCAACGCCTCCTGCGCGGCCCGGGTCAACGCCAGGCGCGCGTCGGGCGTCAACGGACGGGCGGTCCCGGTCACCTGGAGGGTGACCGGGGTCCGGTGCCGGAGCCGGTGCGCGGCGGTGAGATCGGCCAGTCCTTCGGGGAATGGCGGGGTGTCGCCGCGCAGCGCGTAGACCGCCCGCCGGGTTTCCCGCAGACCCTCGGTGGCCATCCGCTGGGCCTGGTCGAGCAGCTCGACGGCGCGCCGCTCGTCGTGCTGGTCGGTCAGGACCGCCCGGGCCGCCTGGACCTGCACCCCCAGCGCACCGAGCGAATGGGCGAGCACATCGTGGATCTCCCGGGCGATGCGGTTACGCTCGTCCAGGGTGGCCGTGCGGCTCTGTTCCTCCCGGAGCTGCCCGGCGCGGGACAGCAGCTCGGTCGACTGCTCGGCCTGGACCCGGTAGGTCCGCCGGTTCTGTCCCACCACCAGGCCGGCCACCAGGATGAGCACGTACCCCAGCGTCGTCCCGGCCGAGGCGCCGAAGGTCAGCGCCCCGGTTTCCGCAGCCAGCGCGCCGACGCCGACGGTGGCCCAGCTGACCGTCGGGGCCAGGTCACTGCCGGCCGCGATCGTGACCACCAGGCTCAGGTAGATCAGCGGTCCGCCGCCCCGGGTGGTGGCGGCGAAACCGCAGGCGAGGGTCGTGAGGAGAACGATGGCCAGCAGAACACGCGGGCGCTGGTGGCGACCGACCGTCGGGCCTTCGGTGGCCCACCATCCACCCATCGCCGTGACCGCGACCGCGAAGGCCCCGATCTTGATCGTCAGCTGGGTCCGGCTGCCCTGGTCGCCGGTGAAGACGGCGATTCCGACCAGGATGACGGCGAGCGCGCGGACCGCCGTCGTCGCCATCCTCAGCACCGGTTCACTATCCTCCGCGACGTCACGGGAGGTCGGCGCGACCGGACGCGGCGGAGCCGCCGTCCCGCGGCGCGAACGGCACCCCCGCGGCCGCGGCCCGCGCGGCGATGACCGCGGCCTGGGCCAACCGGTTGGTCCCGAGGACCAGGAGGATCGAGGCGGTCGACGAGGCGGCCCGCGCGCCGAGCGGGACGGCGACCACCGTGACGACCAGCCGGGACCCGATCAGCACCGCCCACAGCCACAGGCCCCGAACCGGCATCCGCCCCCAGAGCGTCCCGGCCCGGGACTCCAGGTGCATCGCGGTGCCCTGAGCGAGGCCGACGGCCCCGGCAATCGCCACACTGGTCGCGATGGCGGCGACGTCGGCCGCCCCGACGCCGGCCGTCCCGTGCAGCTTCGCGGCCCCGACCACGAACACGGCGGCCGGCAGAAGAAGCACCCGCCGGGCCCCGAGCGACTCGCCCCGCAGCTGGCGGCCGATGACCACCGCGACGACCGCGACAATGAGAAAGACCGAGACGACGTTGCTCACAGTGCTGCTCCCGAGGCTGACCGCCGGTGCCTTGTCCGGACAGGAAAACCGTACGGAGCAGCGGGATTCGGGACGTCAGACCGCCGGTTGATATCCGGTATGAGTTTTCCCGGCGTCGTCTGGTACCGCCTCATACCGAGGGCGGCGAGAAACCCACCCGGCGGGCCGATGAGTTCGCGGTCGATCCGGGCGAACGTTGGCAGCGGAAATCCGGCCACGCCGCTGAAGGAGTCCGCATGTCCACCCTCGCTCAAGCAGAGATCATCAACGTCGCCGTGCTGCTCGCGGTCCTCGAGGCGGACCTCGGCCCGCACCGGAAGATCAGCCGGTTCCGACTCCTGCGCCCGATCCTGCTGGCCGCGGGGATCGTCCCGCTGTTCCTGGAAGCGGTCGTCACCCACGGCCACGGTCTGACCCTGGAGATTCTCGGAGCGGTGCTCGGCGCCCTGGGCGGTCTGCTCGCGCTCGGCTTGATGCGCGTTTACCGCAGCCCGCGGACCGACAAGCCGGTCAGCGCGGCCGGCCGGGGTTACGCCTTTCTCTGGATCACGGTCATCGGCACCCGGGGCGCCTTTTCCTACGGCGCGGACCACTGGTTCCGCGACCCGCTCGGGCGATGGTTGATGAGCAACGGCATTCCGGTCGCGGCCCTTACCGACGCCCTCATCTTCATGGCCGTCGCGATGCTGATCACCCGCACCGCCGGCCTCGCGCTGCGGTCGCGCGCGCTGGTCGCGCCGCCCGCCCGGCGTCATCGCCGCGACCCGGGACGCCTCGGGTTAAACGACGGTTCTTGGTAGCCGTTCACTCATCCACGTCCGGGCCCGCTCATTCAGATCACGGATCGCCGGATGACGCCCGCTCGGGGCGGTCGCTTGGACAATGCTGTCCAGCCGGGTACCGACATGAGCGCTCTGAAAATCGCTGGCAAGATCGACGCCCTGCGTCGCGAGCGACGCCACCTGTTCCGGGTCTGAGTCCTTACTCCGGGCAATCGCGAGCGCTTCATCCAGCCGAAGATACGACCGTGTGTGTGATGCCTTGCGCTCCGCAGCCTCCTGCGCATCCGCCGTAATGCGGGAAAAACGGTCTGGCCTGCCGAGACGGGAATAGGCGGTGCCGCTGTAGGTGGCACAATGAACCGCACTATAGCTGCGAAGGTCATCCATGATCGTGGTATTTCCAAGCGGCTTTTGTTGATCCGCAGGGAGAGCGCTAGCGATCTCCATTGCTTCGTTGGTGGCTCTATCGACGCCGGAGAGATCGCCGCGTGTCGCGTGGACCGCCGCGATCTGCTCCACGAGGATCAGCGCCCGTTGCGGCCCCGACGGGGCATGACGCAGACCATCGAGGGCATATTTTTCAGCGGCGTTGGTGTTTCCCGCGTAGTCCTCCACCACCGACTGCATGTACCGGGTCCAGGCGATGAGCTGGTCATCTTCCAACAGCTCCCCGCGCCGGTAGGATTCCGACAACGACACCCGCGCCGCGTAGGTTTCACCCGCGTTGTTATGTAGCCAGCCACGTAGACCCGCGCACAGCGTCGCCAGCCGCCACAACCGCGCCGACTCGGCCGGCCGCAGACTCAATTGACCGACGCCGTCAGTGAAACGTTGCAACGCGACGACGTTCGCAAGAAGCTCCTGCGGCGACGTCGTCGGATAACGGGCCACAATGTCCGAGAGCTGCGCCTCACCCAGCGAAATAGCGGTGTCACCGGACGCGGTGGATTCCAACGCCAGCAACCGTTGCGCGGGTGACAGCACCGGCAGCCCGGCCAGGGTCACACCAACGGTCGCGGCGAGCAGCTCCAGGACGTCACGGCGGTTCGTGGCTGCCTCCCCGTGCCCGGACGGCGCACCGCCCGTGGACTGTTGCTCCCACGCTACCCCCGCCCCCGGCGCGGGGAGGACCGATACCGGCGCCCCACCGGCGCTCCCGGCGTCCGCGTTCCGCCGCCGGTCGAACGGAAGTTCCGACCGGAACCCGAGTTCCACCGGGGTCACGCCGAACACGTAGCCGTAAGCGGCCTGGTAGTCCGGACCGGGATACGCCGAACCCCTCTCATGTCGGCGGATCATCTCCGCCGACGCCAACGGCGGCAGACAACCCAGCCGGCCCGGGTCCAGGTTACGCATCACCTCCGCGAGCTTGTCCCGGCTCAGGCCAACACCGTCCCGGTAGGTCCGCAGAACGGGCGGATTCCACCCAGGGTGGTCGGTCACGGTCGGCTCTCCCTTCCCCGGTTCGCATGGGCGCCGCCGCAAGAGTAGCCGTCCGCACACACCCACGACAGGCATTTGCCCGCGTGGTGTGGGAATCGTGTGGCCGCCCTGTGGCGCCCCCACCCACACCGCGCGGCGAAGAATGCGCCGAGCAATGTGGTTGCCGGCTAACCACCGAAACTGAACTAATCAATGTGTCCCGCACGCCACCCACCCACCCGAACAACGGCGCCGGAGCGCGGCTCCAGCTCAACAAATGTCTAAGGAGACGACCGATGACCACGGTGCACGAAACCGCGGCCCCGCAGTGGGGTGTTCCTACCCGCCGGCATCCGGCGGGAAGACCGCCTGACCGGGGCCACGGGTTCGCGATGGTTGCGGCGGTGCTGTTCGGGCTGGTCGTCTACGAGGGCAAGAGCCGCACGCCGGCCCGGGTCCTGGTGGCCTTTCCTCACCAGAGCGACGCCGACGAGCACGCCCAACATGAACACCTTGACGACTACGCAGTCGTACCGCTGGCGTTCCTGACCGTCGACCCGCCCCCGTGGCCGGCGCTACGCCGCCCGACCTAAAGGGCCGGCATCCACTCGGCCGGGGCCCCCACGTCATCCATCCGCAATTCCATCGGAGGAGAACAGTCATGCAGGAACAGACCCGCACGCCGCGACTCGTCCCGGACGTCGCCGCCCTGGATCTCGGTAGTCTGCCGTGGCAGACATCGTCCTATTCCTCGGGGCACGGCGGCAATTGCGTGGAGATCGCCCAGGTAGCCGGAGGCGGGGTAGTCGTGCGGCACAGCCAACGGCCCGACGGTCCGGTCGTCGCGTTCTCCACCGACGAGTGGTACGCCTTCCTCGACGGGGCCGACGAATTCCGGTTCGGCTGGTGACCGGCACCGACCACCACGCCGGGGCTCCCGCCCGTCCCGGCCAGGAAACCCCTCCGGCGACGGTAGGTGTAGCCGACGTGATCCCAATCGCGGCCAATCTCGACCCGGCCGGACTGACGTGGCGGACCCCGACCTACACCACCGGCGACCACCCGGACTCCCTCCAGATCGCGACCGTACCCGGCGGCGGGCTCGCGATCCGCAACGGCCGACACCCCGACGCGGCAATGGTGACCTGCTCGCAACGGGCCTGGACCGCGCTCGCCCGGGCCCTCATGGTCGGTGAACACCTGGCCCGCCTGTGACCACCCCCCAGCACCATCCCGACGAACCAGACCCGGACCCGGACCCGGAGCCGGACCCGGACCCGGTATCGGCGTGGTCGTTCGGCGCGTCGCCGTACGTCGAGCACGGTCCCGGCCTGTACCTGGTCGTGGAAACCGACAACGACGCCCCGGTCCGGGTCATCCGCGCGATCGGAACCTTCGACACCCTCGACCGCGCCGAACAATGGGCCGAAGACAACCTCGGCGGCACCTACGCCGTGACCCCGTTCGAGATCGCCTCCGGCCCCCTTACCGAGACGACCACCCCGACCCACCGCGACAACCACCGATAGCCCGTGACCGAACCACACGACGCGGCCCGCTCGTGTTCGCCTTGGCCAGCGCGCGGCAGCGGCCAGCCAGCCGGCGTCGCCCGCGCGGTTACCTACGTGGTCCGCCAATGGCGTGACGGCGTCTCAAGGTGCCGTGGTAGAGAAGGTGCCGTGGTGGGGTCGGCGCCCCGTGGGAGAGTGGTCCGCTCGGTGGCTCTACGATGATTTCTGTCCCGTTCGGCCAGTTTCTGCGGCGGAAGGCTCACCCCGGTGGAATCGCCCGGCTCCTCGATAGGACCTCCCTGGCAGCCCCTCGCCCCGGCCGGCCCGGCGACCGAACTGCACGTCGAACGGCCGCATTCGGCAAGGATCTACGACTACTGGCTCGGTGGGAAAGACAACTTCCAAGCGGACCGGGAGGCCGGCGAGCAAGCGATTTCCGGCGGGGTCGACCTGCGGGCCGCGGCCCGCCAGAACCGGGCGTTCCTCCACCGCGCGGTCCGGTTCCTGACCGGGGAGACCGGGCTGCGCCAGTTCCTCGATATCGGCACCGGGATTCCCACCAGCCCGAATCTGCACGAGACCGCTCAGAACATCGCGGCGGAAACCCGCGTTGTCTACGTCGATAACGACCCGATCGTGTTGGCCCACGCCCGGGCCCTCCTCACCGGCACCCCCGAGGGGCGCACGGCCTATCTCGACGCCGATGTGCGCGACCCCGCCCGGATCCTGACCGCGCCGGCCCTGCACGAAGTCCTCGATCTTGATCGGCCGCTGGCGCTGTCCCTGGTGGCGCTGATGCACTTCGTTCCCGATGACGAGGAGGCCTACCGCGTGGTCGGGAAGCTGGTCGACGCCCTACCGGCGGGCAGTTACCTGGCGTTCAGCCACGCCACCGGCGACTTCAACCCCGCGGCCGCAACGTCCGCCGAGCGCTACCGGGCCACGGGAGTTCCCTTCCGGCTCCGCGGCCACGCCGAGATCGCGCGGTTCTTCACCGGCCTGAATCTGATCGAACCCGGCATCACGGCCGTCCGCCGCTGGCGACCGGACCACCCCGAGGCGACCGGCGACGCCGACACGACCTCCACGTTTTACGGCGGGGTCGCCTACAAGGCCTGATGCCCGCCACCAGCGGGCGCTGGGCCGCCCACCGGACGGCCAGCACCTCGGACTCCAGCGGCTGGTCGTCGACGCGGGCACCCTGCGGGCCAACCGGACTCATCGATTCGTCCCACTATCTTGTAGTAACGTGTAGAAAATATCTGATCGCCGACCCCGCGACCCTCACATCGAAAACCCAGAACCGCGGGGTAGCGTGCCCCGAATGATGTTGAACCGACGGGGTCGTTCAGCCATCAGCGCCACCCGGAATACCGCGGGACGGCTAACCCTGGGCGCCCATCCCGGCCGAACGAACGCGCTGCTCCTGGTGCCCGTCGGTCTTTTTCTGACGACAAGCTATCTAGCTCTGCACATCGGAGTGAATCCGGATGTGCTGAGGACCAGGGCATTTCCCAACGGCGGCAGCGCGATCCTCGCCCTGGGGATCGCCGCGGGCGCGGAGGTGCTTCTGGCGGCCGCATTCCGGCTCCACGACCGGGCCGTGGTCCGCGGCACGTACAACACGGTCGAACCCGGCGCCCTCGTGCCGCCGATGCTGCGACCGTTCCTGTGGTTGGTGGTGCTGCCCTGCCTGGCCGGGGTGGCGGTGCTGACGAGTCGGGTGGCCGGCACCCGTGGTCCCCTCGGGGTGGACCGGGCGGTCGACGATCGACTTGTCTACCGTCTCCGCCCGTTCACGGGGCTCTTTCGCGATCTCACCCAGCTCGGCAGCCCGCTCGGGGTCGGGGTTCTGTCGGCCCTGTTGGCCGGAATCTGCCTCGCCGTCGGGCAACGGCGGGCCGCGCTGCTGAGCATCACCGGTCCGCCGCTGGCCGGAACCCTCACCGAATACGTCCTCAAGCCGGCGATAGGCCGGCAGGCCGGCCATTTGTTCGCCTTTCCCAGCGGCCACACCACCGGGGCCGTCGCGGTAGCGGCCGTCATCGGGATGTTCCTCCTGCCGAACGGGCCGTTGGCCTCCCGGTCCACTCCGTTCCGGTTCGGGATGGCCCTGCTGGCCGCGATTCTGGCCAGCGGCGTGCCGATCGGGCTGATCGTGCTGCGCTATCACTACGCCACCGATGTCCTGGCCGGCGCCGCGGTCGCCCTGGCCAGCACGCTGCTCGCCGCCCTCACACTGGACCGCATCGCGGGAGGCCGCGGGACGGGCTCGGTCTCCCGCTTCCGCGGGCCGGTTCCACCGCCCCACTGCTCCCCCGCGCCCGAGCCGGCGGCGGCCTGATCCTGACCAGCCGCAGCGACCTGGGCGTGACCCGCCCCGGGTGCGGCACGGCCGGTGATTCGCCGGCATAGGGTCGTCCGTGGGACGGGCCCGGCAGTCCGTTCCCACGCGAACGGGCGATACGCGGACAGGCGACACGCAGGCAGGCAGCACGGAGGCGTCGACGGAGTGGGGTCACCATGAAGTACAGAATTCTCGGCGGTACCGGAATCACGGTCAGCGAATTCGCGCTCGGCGCGATGATGTTCGGCCCCTGGGGCAATCCCGATCATGACGAGTCGATCCGGATAATTCACACGGCGCTGGACGCCGGCCTCAACTTCGTCGACACCGCCGACATCTATTCGAACGGCGAGTCGGAAGAGATTGTCGGTAAGGCGCTCAAGGGACGCCGCGACGACGTGGTGCTGGCCACCAAGTTCTTCAACCAGATGGGCCCGGACGCCAACCATCGGGGCGCGTCCCGCCGATGGATCGTGCGGGCGGTCGAGGACAGCCTGCGCCGCCTGGGTACCGACCACATCGACCTTTACCAGCTGCACCGGCCCGATCCGACAACCGACATCGACGAGACCCTGTCGGCGTTGTCGGACCTCATCCGGTCCGGGAAGGTCCGGGCCATCGGCCATTCGACGTTCCCGGCCGACCTGCTCGTCGAGGCCCAGTGGGTGTCCGAACGCCGGGGGCACGAGCGCTTCCGGACCGAGCAGCCGCCCTACTCGATGCTGGCCCGCCGGATCGAAGCGGACGTCCTGCCGGCCGCCCAGCGGTACGGCCTGGGCGTGCTGACCTGGGGTCCGCTGAGCGCCGGTTGGCTGTCGGGCCGGTTCGGCGGCGCCCAGGGCGTCGAGTTGGGCACCGGCCGGACCGCGATGGAGCGCCAGAAGTACGACCCGGCGATTCCCGCGAACGCCGCCAAGCTCGAGGCCGTGACCGCCCTCCAGAAGCTCGCTGCCGACGCCGGCCTGCGTCTGCCGCACCTGGCGACGGCGTTCGTCCTGGCCCACCCGGCCGTGACATCGGTGATCATCGGTCCGCGCACCCAAGCACATCTCGACGACCTGATCGCCGGGGCCGATACCGTCCTGACCCCGGAGATCCTGGACCGGATCGACGAGATCGTTCCGCCGGGCACCGACCTCAACCGGGACGACTCGTACTACCAGGCTCCGGCACTGGCCGACGCGGCGCTGCGCCGCCGCTGACGGACCGGCCGGCGCCTCAGCGTTGGAAGGGCCCAGCGTTGGAAGGGCCGAGGGTTGGTACGCCAAGCGAGGCAGCCACCTCGCGCTTGGTGGGCCAGCCTTCGGCCCGCCGGCCCGGCGGGCCGCGACCGGCCCGCCGTCAGACTCGCCGGGCCGGTCCCCCGGCCTGACGCCGCGTGATGTGGGCAGCCGTGTACGGCTTCCCGGACATCCCGCTGGCGGTCACCCGCGACACCGTTACCGACCGGCTGCGGTGCAGCACGTCGGCCGTCACCACCAGCGGCTCGTCGATCCGCGCCGGACGCAGGAGGTTCAAGCGCACCGACATGGTCTGCTCGGCGACGGCGTCCGGACCCGGCCGGGTGAGCGCGGTGGCGGCCATCTCACTGAGACAGAACAGGACGCCGCCGTGCACCATCCCAAGGCCGTTCGACAAGGGGGCCGGCCTGTCGACGACGATCCGCGCGGTCGTCTCGCCGGGTTCCTGGCGGGCCCCGAGCAGATCCAGGACGCCGTAGACCGCGGGCGGCTCGACCGTCGGCATGACCGCGTGGCCGGCCTCGGCGGCCGCGGCCGCTCGCGGCACCGGCACGAACTGGCACCGGGCGGTCCCCGTCGCCACGATCGCGCCCCGATCGTCGACCACCTCGCAGGCGGCGAGCCCGCCGATGTCGTCGATGGCCAGGAGCCGGCCGACCGCCACCAGACCGGCGCCGGACCACGGCCCGGGGGCGACCACGTCGACGGAGATCTCGGTGGTGACGGCGCCGGTGTCCGGCGGCCGGGCCCGGAACACGCTGAATCCGAGGGCGTCGTCGAGCACCACTCCGAGCGAACCGGCGCACGGCCTGCCGTCCGGCCAGACCGTCCACGAGCCGACCGCCATCGGCGTCCGCACCGCGTCCGCGTCCAGGCGGTGCGAGCCGACCCGGAAACGCGACGCGGCCTCGGAGACCTCCCACCGCGGGTCTCCGGACGGCTGGGCCGGGATCGGCGACGGCGCGACAGCCGAGCCGGACGGGCCGGACCCGGTCGCGGACCGCGCGTAGCCGGTCACGTCGTTGCTGGTCACAATTCTCCTCGCGCGGTCGTCGCCGACCGTTCGCGGCGCCGGGCAGGACGCTCCCTCCCTCCGGATTACCGCACCGGATCGCTTTTCACGGCACCGGGTGGCCAACCCCACACCCTCCGCCGACGGTCCCCGGTGGCCGGGTCCGGTCGGCCCCGCCGGTGGCACGGCCCGGACGGCGACGGCCCGTCACCGGATCACCTACTGTCTCCGGGACGACGAAAGAGGATGAGATGCGCATCGGCCTGATGATCGGCTCCGACAAGGAGCGCTCGCGCGCCGACCGGTTGGCGGGACTGGTGGCCGATGTGCAGGCCGCCGAGCGCGACGGATTCGCCTCGCTGTGGATCCCGCAGATCCCCGGCTACCTCGACGCGATGACCGCGATCGCGATCGCCGGGTCGGTGACCCGGCGCATCGAACTCGGCACGGCGGTCGTGCCGGTGCAGACCCGCCACCCGATCCCGATGGCCCAGCAGGCCCTCACCACCCAGGGGGCGTGCGGCGGGCGATTCACCCTCGGGCTCGGACCGTCCCACCACTGGGTCATCCAGGACCAGCTCGGCCTGCCCTACGACCGGCCGGCCGCCCTGATGCGGGACTACCTGGCCGTCCTGAACCCGGCCTTCGCCGGGCCGGGGCCGGTCGCGGTCGAGAACGAGACCTACCGGGTACACAGCCCCGTGGACGTCGTCGATTCCGGTCCGATGCCGGTCGTCATCTCGGCGCTCGGTCCGGTCATGCTGCGCCTCGCGGGCGAACACGCGGCCGGGACCATTCTGTGGATGGCCGACGAGCGGGCCATCGGCGAGCACATCGCCCCGCGCATCACCAAGGCGGCGTCCGGGGCCGGCCGGCCGGCGCCCCGCATCATCGCCGGGGTGCCCGTCGCGCTGTGCGCGGGCGGCGAGGTCGTCGCGGCCCGCACCTTCGCGAGCGACGTGCTCGGGCACGCCGAGCTCTCACCGAACTACACCCGCCTGCTCGAGTACGGCGATGCCGAGGACGTGGGCGACACCATGGCCGTGGGCGAAGCCTCCGACGTCCTGGCCAGGCTGGCCCGCTACCGCGACGCCGGGGTCACCGACTTCGCCGCCCGGGTGGTGCCGCTCGGCGACACCCCGGCGGCGCGCCGGGCATCCCGGCTGCGGACCCAGGAGTTCCTGGCCGCGCTCGGGCCGGAGCTCCAGTCCCGGTGAGGCCGGCCGGGGCGCCCGGGACGTCACCGCCGGGGCCCACGGCGCCACCGCTCAGGGTCGAACTTCGCGACGGGCCAGCCCCCGGTGCACGAGGCCGGCGAACGCTTCCGGCGCCGCGCGGTGGGCGTTGTGACCGCCGCCGGGCAGCGTCACCAGCTCGACGTCGGGCACGGCGGCCTGCAGGTGCTCCTGCATCGCGACCACCGGAAACGTGTCGCTGAACCCGTACACGAGCGGGACCCGCAGTTCGGCGACGTCGTAGGGCGGCGACGCCGCGCGGGTCGATCGTTCCTCCTCGATGAAGGCCCGGGCCTGCGGTCGGAGACGGAGCCGGACGGCCGGGCTCAGGACGCCGTACCGCGCGCCGAGCATCAACCGCAGCCCGGCGTCCTCGGGATCGTCGCTCCACAGCACCTGCCGCATCGTCCGGTCGTCCCAGCCCGGCGCCCAGGCCATCACCGTCTCGTAGATCACCAGCGCCGCGACGCAGTCGGGAACCCGTAACGCGGCGCCGGTGGCGATCACTCCACCGAACGAGTGGCCGACCACAACGGCCCGACGGCCGTCCAGGATCCCGATGAGATCCTCGATATGGCCGTTGACGCCGACCGGTGCGCCCGGGGCGTTGATGGACGCCCCGTAACCCCGCCGGTCGTACCAGAGCACCCGGCAGTCCGGCGCCAGAGCGTCCGCGACCCGGGCGAACGACTGTCCCTTGTCGATCACGCCGTGCACGAACACCACCAGGTCGTCGCCGACCCCCGACTCCGTCACCGCCAGGCTCACAGCACACGACAGTAGTCGGCCGGCGCGGACGGATCGCCGGGCGCCGCCGGTCAGCGCACCTCCGTGCCCAGCGTCGGGCGGTCGACGTTCCGGGTGTGAATCAGGGGGTGGTGAGGCGGGGTTCGGGCGTCTCACCACCATCTTTAGGTCGTGGGGTCGGACCCGTAGTGTGCGCGGTGTAGTTCGCGTCGGTGTGATCTAGGAGAGACGGTTGACTGCGTCGGCGGTGTCGAGGTCGACGTAGGCGGCGGCGTAGCGCTGTGCCAGCGGGATGGAAACCTCGGGGCGTTGCCAGGTGTCGGCGGATGCGGTTGCCATCCAGATGGCGAGGCCGTGGGCGGCCGAGGCCCGGTAGCGCAGCCAGATGTCGTCACGCGTCGGCCGTTCGTCGGCCGGAAGCTTGAGGGCTTGGTGGTACTCGTCGATGAGGTGGGCCTCGTGGGTGCGGCGGTCCTCGGCCGTCAATGCGCTTTGTAGGAAGTAGCCCAGGTCGATGACGTGGTTGCCTCGGCGCAGTACCTGCCAGTCGAGGAAGCCGGCCCGGTTCCCTGGAAGCGTGTAAGTGTTGCCGATGTGGGCGTCGCCATGCAGCAGCGTCTGGGGCCCGGCTGTGAGCGTGCCGATGTAGCGCACCCACACCTGTTCGATCTGGGCGCCGGTGAGAGACCTGATTTCGGCGGGGACGGTGTCGGCCACCCGCCGCAGGCCCGGCTCGATGCCTCTCATGCCCTTCCACGCTATGAAGGGCGCGACCCAGTCCAAGTCCATGGGATCAAGGCGGTGGTCCCAGAAGGCACTGTGCAAGTGGGCGAGGCTGCGGACGCCGTCGGCGGCCTGCTCGGGAGTCATCGGTGTCGTCGCGTCCCGCGGTTCCGCACCGCGCAGGGTGATGTCCTCCATGACGAGGATGAAGTTGAGCGTCGGTTCGTCCATAGCCGCGTGGTAGACGGCGGGATGCTCGATCGGCAGCGGCACGGTGCCGCCGAACAGCCGTGCCTCGTTGAAGACCCCGCCGGTCAGCGCGTTGAGTTCGGCATGGGCCGGGTCGGCTGCCTTCACGAACACGGCGGGCGGGCCGCCGTCGCCGGTGTAGGACAGGGCGAAGCGGGCGCGCCGGTTGGTCCCGTCGTCACGTGTCGCGAGGTCCACCGAGCGCACCTTCACGCCGGGAAACGCGGTCGCGAGCGCGGCGGTCATCCACTCCGCCGTGACCCCGTCCCAGTCCGCAGGTATCCCGAGATCCGGGGCGGGCGCGTTGTCCATGGTCTATCCCCTCAGCCGCGGAATGCGATCACCGTTGACATGCATCCGGATGGCACAGGACAACAGGCCGACGCCGCGGCCGCCACGAGGCGATCTCGGACCAGCCGGGCGGCACCGAGCACGGCCATCGCACCCTATTCATGTCAGCGGAGACCCTGACATGAATAGGTCTGGCTGTCCAGCATTAGCTCCGCGGACCGTGGTCCTCACGTATCGCGTCACGCAGGACGCGGATGACCCAGGTGATCGCGTCAATGGCGTCCTGCGGCGGCATGCCCCACTCCGTCACCAGCTGCTCGAACGACATCACGCTCCAGAGCACGTCGAGCATCGCCGCCGCCGTACGCACCTCGGGCTCGGCCCAGGCGGTCGAGGCGGCGACCGCGCGCAGCAGCGCCTCTCGTTGCCGCGCCCGCGCGGCGACCACCGTCGGATCACGTTGCTGCCGGTCCTTCACCGGGAACGACGCGACGTACTCGAGGACCCGCGCGGTGAACCCTTCCACGGTGTCCAGCGTCATCGCGTCAAGGTCGACATCCACGTCCTCGGCGGTGCGTTCCAGCACGGCATCCCGCAGCGCGCGTTCAGTCGGGAAGTGCCGGTAGACCGTGCGCTCGGTCACCCCCGCGCGATGCGCGACGGCCGGAACGGTCAGAGGCTGCCAGTTCCAGATCGGGTAGCGATGGAGTAGTTCCATGCCGACGGCGACGATGCGCTCCCGTGTCTCAGCGGCGCTCTCGCGCCGCCGGCTGCTGTCGTAGGCGCGTCGCGGCCGACCGGAGTCAGTCATGGCGCGAGGCTACGGCCCCAGACAGCTGTAGCGCCCCAGCCGGCCGGCCTTCGCGACGCAACCCTGGGGTGACCCATCGTCCTCACCCACGCCCGAGCGCTGCTGTCGAGCACCCCCGAGGGCCGCGCCGGAGCTTCGAGACACCCTCGATGTGACCCGACCCGTCGCACTCTCCCTCGTCGCGATCCTTCACTTCATCGAAGGCGACGCGCCATATACCATCATCCGCCAGCTTCTCGACGCTCTACCCGCCGGCCGCTATCTCGTCCTGAGCCACACCACTACCGATGCCAACCCGACTGCCACCCAGGGCGCCGCAGACAGCTACCGGGCGCGTGGCATCCCGTTCCAACACCGTGGTCGCGCCGAGGTCGAACGTGCTACGCCGGGTTCCGCACCTGGTACACGGAGGGAACGCAGTGACCGACCCGGTAGCCGGAGGGAACGCAGTAACCGACCCGGTAGCCGGAGGGAACGCAGTGACCGGTTCGTTGGTCGGACAGTCGTTGGAGCACGTCGTGAGAGGGAATGGGCGAGTCATGCGCGAATATCTGAAGTTCTTCATCGGTGGCCAGTGGGTCGACCCGGCCCAGGCGACGACCTTCGACGTCGTGAACCCGGCGACCGAAGAGGTCGCCGGCACGGTCGCACTCGGCTCGGCCACCGACGTCGACCGGGCGGTTTCGGCCGCCCGTAAGGCGTTCGCCACCTGGTCGTTGACCTCCCCCGCCGAGCGGATCGAGCTCCTGGAGAACATCGCCGACGTCTATCAGAAGCGGTCCGGCGATCTGGCCGCCGCGCTGACCGAGGAGATGGGGGCGCCGGCCGCGCTGGCCGGCGGCTTCCAGGTCGGTCTCGGGGCCGGACACCTGGGCACGGCCATCGAAGTGCTCAAGAACTTCGCCTTCTCCGACCAGCGCGGCGCCACGCTGATCGTGAAGGAGCCGATCGGGGTCTGCGGTCTCATCACGCCCTGGAACTGGCCGCTGAATCAGATCGCGGTGAAGGTCCTGCCCGCGCTGGCCACCGGCTGCACGATGGTCCTCAAGCCCTCGGAGCAGACGCCGTTCAGCGGGCAGATCTTCGCCGAGGTACTCGAGGCCGCGGGCGTACCCGCCGGCGTGTTCAACCTCGTCCAGGGCGACGGCCCGAGCGTGGGCGTGCCGCTGTCCAGTCACCCCGACGTCGACCTGGTGTCCTTCACCGGTTCGACCCGGGCCGGCATCGAGGTCGCCCGGAACGCGGCGCCCACCGTGAAGCGGGTGACCCAGGAACTGGGCGGCAAGAGCCCGAACATCATCCTCGACGACCCGGCCTTCGCCGAGAACGTCGGCAAGGGCGTCGTGAGCATGACGGTCAACTCCGGACAGACCTGCAGCGCCCCCTCGCGCATGCTCGTGCCCGCGGCCCGGATGGACGAGGCCATCGACGCCGGCCGGGCCGCCGCGGCGACCGTGACCGTCGGGGACCCGAACGGCGGCGCCGCCATGGGGCCGGTCGTCTCCGAAGCCCAGTTCAACAAGATCCAGGCCCTGATCCAGAAGGGTGTCGACGAGGGCGCGACGCTGGTGGCCGGCGGCGTCGGCCGCCCGGACGGACTGGAGAAGGGCTTCTACGTCAAGCCCACCGTCTTCGCCAACGTCACCAACAACATGACCATCGCCCGCGAGGAGATCTTCGGGCCGGTGGTCGTGATTCTTGGTTACGACGGGGTCGACGAAGCGGTCGAGATCGCGAACGACACCGAGTACGGCCTGGCCGGCTTCGTGGCCGGCGCGGACCTCGACCAGGCCCGCGCGGTCGCCCGCCGCATCCGGGCCGGGTCGGTCGCCATCAACGGCGGCTTCGACTTCGGCGCGCCGTTCGGCGGCTACAAGAAGAGCGGCAACGGGCGGGAGTGGGGCGAGTTCGGCTTCCATGACTACCTGGAAATCAAGGGGATCCTCGCGTACGGGTCGGACGAAGCCGCTTCCTGAAGGGCGGGACGGACCCGGCTCCACTCGGGGGTGAGCCGACCCGGCCACCTCACGAGTGGCCCCGCGCTACGAGTACCCCTGGTATCACCCGCCCGGCCGCCACGGCACTGGCGGCCGGGCCGTTCGGCGAGGGGGCCAAAGGCAGTGCGAGCTTGGTTTTCCTCGCGCTACCGGAGGCCATGGCGCCAGGCAGTTAAAGGAGTGGTCGAGGCGTGCGGACAGTTCCCACACCGGTCCGCTCGTCGGGGTGCGGGTCGTCGATCCACCCTGCGCAGGCTGATCGGCCGCAGCGACGTGTTCATTCACTCGATGCGGGCCAAGGCCGTCGCCAAACTCCACCATCATGGCGGACAAAGTGGGTGGGATGACCGCCCTGTACGCCACCATGATGGCGCTCTTCCACCGGGAGCGGACCGGTCAGGGCCAGGAGGTCGAGGTCAGCATGCCCGAGACCATGGCCGCTTTCATGCTGGTGGAACACGCCAACGGCGAGGTGTTCAACCCACCGTTGGGCCCGGCCGTAATCCGCATCTCAACGAGGTGGAATTCTTCGAGACGGCGGACAGCCCGAACGGCCCGGTGCGCTTTCCGGGTGCACCGACCTGGTTCTCGGAAACCCCCGGTCATGTCGCCGGACCAGCACCGCGGTTGGGCGCTCACACGCAGGGGATAGAGGCCGAGCTCGACCTGACCCATGAAAACGCGGTCCATCACGATGATCCGCGGCCGGATGACGTTCGTGACGAGCTCATCAGCGCCGGAGACGCCTGGGCGCTAAGCTACGGTCTGGCCGGCGCCCGCTCCGTCACATATGTAAGGATTGAGATCGTGGATTTCTCCCTCACGGAGGACCAGCAGAGCATTCGGGACGGGGTTCTTGAATACTGCTCGCAGTGGTCCGACGAATATTGGCTCGAACGTGACCACGACGGTGTCTTTCCGGCCGACTTCCACAAGGCCATGGCCGAATCCGGGTGGCTCGGCGTGGCCATGCCGGAAGCGGTCGGCGGCGCGGGTCTCGGTATCACCGAGGCGGCGATCATGATGCAGGCCGTCTCGGAGTCGGGGGGCGGGATGACCGCCGCCTCCAGCATCCACGGCCCGGTGTTCAGCATGGAGCCGGTGGCGCTCTTCGGTACCGAGGAGCAGCAGCAGCGCATGATCCCGAAGGTGCTCACCGGCGAGGACATCATCTGCTTCGCGGTGACCGAGCCCAACACCGGCCTCGACACGACCAAGCTCAAGACCCGGGCGGAGAAGCAGGACGGCGGCTACCTGGTCAACGGAGAGAAAATCTGGATCTCCGTCGCGCAGGAGGCCAACAAGATGATGCTGCTGGCCCGTACGACACCGCTCGACGAGGTGAAGCGCAAGACGCAGGGCCTGTCGCTGTTCTTCACCGACCTCGACCGGTCCAAAATCGAGGTCCGCAAGATTCACAAGATGGGCCGCCACGCTGTCGATTCGAACATGCTGTTCATCTCCGACCTGTGGATCCCCGAGGAGGACCGGATCGGCGAAGAAGGCGAGGGATTTAAGATCATTATCCACGGCCTCAACCCCGAGCGCATTCTGCTCGGCGCCGAGGCCGTCGGGCTCGGCCGGGTGGCCATCAAGCGCGCGTCCCAGTACGCCAAGGAGCGCATCGTCTTCGATCGGCCCATCGGCATGAATCAAGGAATTCAACACCCGCTGGCCAAGTGCTGGGCGCAACTGGAGGCCGCCAACCTCATGCTCATGAAGGCGGCCACCATGTTCGACAAGGGGCTGGATTGCGGCGTCGAAGCAAATGCCGGAAAATATCTGGCCGCCGAGGCCGGATTTGAGGCATGCCACACCGCGATGCTGACCCTGGGCGGCATGGGTTATGCGCAGGAATACCACGTCGAACGGTACCTGCGTGAGGTTCTCATTCCGCGGACCGCCCCGGTCAGCCCGCACATGATCCTGAATTATCTGGCCGAGAGGGTGCTCGGACTGCCGAAGTCCTACTGACGCCCTGACGCCCGAGCTGAGGAATAAGAGGAGCGATGAGCAGCATGAGAGAGACCTTTAGCGCCCGCTCCTGGCTGTTCGCCCCGGGCGACAGCGAGAAGAAGATGACGAAGGCCACCGCCAGTCCGGCCGACATTGTGATCTTCGATCTCGAGGACGCGGTGACGGAGGACGGCAAGCCCCGGTCCCGGGCGATGATCGCCGACTTCCTGGCCGCGCGGCCGAAGGAAGAAAGGCTCCGGTTGTGGGTGCGGGTCAACCCGCTGGACGGACCCCACACGTTGGCTGATCTGGCCGCGGTGATCCCGTCCCGGCCGGGCGGCATCATGCTTCCTAAAGCGCGGGGCCGGGCGGACGTCGAGCTTCTGGATCATTACCTGTCGGCCCTGGAGGTCTCGGCCGGCATCGAGCGGGGCTCCACGAAGGTCATTGTTCTGGTCACCGAGACAGCCGAGGCCATGTTCACCACCGGCACCTACCGGGACGCGCCGCGGGTGGTCGCCCTGACCTGGGGGGCGGAGGACCTCGCCGATGCCGTGGGGGCCAGCGAGAACCGCAACCCGGACGGAAGCTACGGGTTCACCTACGAGCTGGCCCGGAGTCTGTGCCTGCTGGGGGCGGCGGCGGCCGGCGTAGCGGCCGTGGAGACCATCCAGGGCGACTTCCGCGATCTGGACGGGCTCCGTAGCCGGGCCGAAAAGGTCCGTCGGGACGGCTATCGGGGCATGCTGGCCATCCATCCGACCCAGGTCGACGTGATCAACGCGGCTTTCACTCCCACGGAAGAGGAACGGGCGGCCGCTCAGGAGATTGTCGATCTGTTCGCCGCGCATCCCGGGGTCGGCGCGATCGGTTACCAGGGCGCCATGCTCGATCGGCCGCACCTGGCCCGCGCCCAGGCCCTGTTGTCGTCAGCGGCCCGGTCGTGACTGACGGCCTGGTCGAGCCGGTCGAGGCCGGGGTGGCTACCAATGCGCGCGGGCGGATCGACCCGAGCGTCGCAGCTGGACAAACTGGTCACCGCCGAGATTCTGGCCGGCGCCCCACTGTCGGTCCAGAAGCGTTCCCCAAATGGAAAGGACGTCCGACGTGAGCAGCACCGACCCGCGCGGCACAGCGGGGCGGACGGGTCCCGCGACCGTCCCCGCCTCGATCGCCGAAGTGCTGGACGCCGCGCTCGCGGCGCGCCCCGACGCCCCGGCGATCGAGGCGGTGTCCGGCGTCTGGTCCTACGGCGAGCTCGACGACCGGGCCCGCCGGGCGGCCGGCGCGCTGTGGTCGCTCGGCGTGCGCCCCGGCCACCGGGTCGCGGCCGGCCTGCCCAACGACCTGGACATCGTGGCCGCTTTCCACGGCGCCCAACGGATCGGCGCCGTCTGGGCGGGGATCGGTGAAGCTCTCGCGCCGGGCGAGCAGCAGGAGTTGTACGACCTGTGCGATCCGACGGTGGTGCTGGCCGGCCCGCGCTGCACGCTGACCGGTCCCAACTGCGTCGACCCCGATCGGTGGGCCCGGCTCGTGGCCGAGGACGAGGTCGCCCCGCGGGTCGAGCCGGACCTCGACGCGCCGGCCGGGATCGCCTTCACCAGCGGGACCTCGGGACGCCCCAAGGCGGTCGTACACAGCCAGCGCAACCTGCTGCTACCGGGCGCGGTCCTGGTCGCGACCCGGAGCTGGGGACCGGACCTGCGCAAGGGCGACAGCTTCCCGCTGACCATCCTCAACCTCATGGTCCTGTCCACCCTGCTCACCGCGCAGGCGGGCGGCTGCGCGGTCGTGATGAACCGGCGGGACGTCCAAGGGGTCGCCGAGTGGATCACCACCCGCCGGGTCACGGTCTGGAACGGCGCCCCGGCGCAGCTCTACGACCTCGCCGCGCGCCCGGAGCTCGACCTGCGCTCGCTCCAGGAGGTGTGGAGCGGCGGCAGCGACACCCCGGACGCGTTACGCCGGGCGTTCACCGAGGCGCACGGGCTGGTTCCCCGGGTCACCTACGGCCTGACCGAGGCGCCGACCGTGGTGGCGATCGACCCGGCCGGCCGGGAGTGGCGACCGGGCACCAGCGGGCGGGTGCTGCCGCACTACGACGTCGCGGCCTACGACGACGACGGCCGCCGGCTTCCGGCCGGCGGGCTCGGCGAGCTGAAGCTGAGCGGAGCCACCACCGGCCCGTGGGCCGGCGCGTGGACGCCGGCCCTCGGATACTGGGAACGGTCCGGCGTCCGACCCCTGGACCCCGGGCCGATCCCCACCGGGGATGTCGGGACCGTTGACGAAGACGGCTGGCTGACCGTCCTGGACCGCAAGAAGCTGGTCATCATCCGGGGTGGGGCGAACGTCTACCCGCTCGAGGTGGAACGGGTCATCGCCACGCACCCGGACGTGGCCCGGGTCGCGGTGTACGCGGTGCCCGACGACCGGCTCGGGCAGCGGGTGGCCGCCGTCGTCGAGACGGCCGGCCCCCCGCTCGACCCCGAGGCGCTGGCGGAGCTCTGCCGACGCGAACTCTCGCCGTACAAGGTCCCGGAGATCTGGTCGCAGCTCGACGCCCTGCCGGTGAACGCCATGGGCAAGGTGCAACGGGCGGCGCTGCCCGAGCTCGTCGCCGCGCGGCGGTCCGCCCGATCGGCCGGAAGCTGACGGCGGTCGGGCCGGTCAGGTCCCGATGATCACCTGGACGGGCGGGTCGAGGATGGTGATGTCGGTCGCCACATTGAGCGGCGCGTGGAAGTCGACGAAAACATAGAAGTCGACCACGCCGTTGCCGGGCGTGACGTTCTGCACGGTGATGCTGGCCCCGCCGAAATTCAGGCCGAAGCTCTGCCCCGAGAATGACTGCGGGTGGGTGATGGCCGTTGCTTCGGACGCCGAGATATGGATGACCGAGTTCGGAGTTATCTCGGTGTCGTGGAAGTGCAGAGCACACCGGCCCTGCCGCTTGGGCACCCACATGCGAAAAGTCTTCATTGCTCCCCCGTAACGTCCGTTCGTGTCCCTTATGGCGTGACCTACTGTGCGCTCGATCACACCGGGCCCGGACGGCGTTGTCAGCCAGGAGACAGCCGCGGTTCGCCCGGCGCGCGCCACGACGGGCCTCGGCCACGAGCCGCTGCTGCCCGCGACCCACGCGTGCGGCAGGGCGGCGGCCAGCGCGTGCTGGGCGCGCCAACCGGTGCGGTGCCCGGGGACCACGAGCGCGGGAGCCAAGCCGGCCAGCGCGCTGGCCGTCGGATCAATGATCGGTTCGAAGGCCGGGCCGCTGAGTTGGAGCCCCCCGAGCGGCGCGTGCAGCGTCGCCCGTCAATATTCGCCAGGCGGGCCGCCCCTGGTCAGGTCGCGATGAGATCGAGCGGGTTGTTCCGGCAATGCGGCCGGCCGGCTCAACGAACGGGCGGCAATGACGGCGGCCACCCCGACGACGATGACGACCGCGACGGCTTCGCTCACGAGCACGACAACCAGGGGGTTGTGGACCCCGAAGTCCGGGACGTAGCGGTACTGCGCCAGGCTGACCAGCCGGAGCCCGAGAACTGTCGACCCGACCAGCACGAGGGCCAGTGCCCGTGGCCCGACGTCGGTGCGGTCGAACCGCCGGGCGCCGGCCGCGAGGACCACGGCCGTGATCACAGAGCTGGCTCGACGACCACCCCGATGACCAGCGCGGCGAGCCATGGCGTGCGCCGCACCGGCGGGGCATCGCGGTGGAAGGCGGCCAGCAGGGCCGCGACGGGGAGCAGGAGCAGCGCCTCCTGGGCCAACCGGGTCGCGCCGTCGAGGGACGAAAGGTGCCCGTCGGTCAAGGGCACCGCCACGCCGGGCAGTCGGCCGCTCGTCCACAGCACGCTGTCCACGTAGAGAAACGACAGGATCGTCGGGGCCAGCAGGCCGACCAGGGCAAGCAGCCGCAGACCGGCGCCGAGGGCGACCGCCCGCGGGGTCGCGCCCGGCGCTCCGAGCCGCAGGCGCACGGCCAGAGCGACCACGCTGCCGGCCTCCGACCAGGTCGGGTGGGCGTCGGCCAGCCCCGCCTCGTCGATGTCTTCCGCGCCGTCGAGGAACGTGGCCACCAGGTCGTCCTGCCAGACCTCGCGATACGGGGCGGGCAGCAGCCGCAGCCACGCCCGGTACCGCTGCTCCAGCGGGCTCAGGTCCTCCTGAGGAGCCATGCCTAGGCTCCCGCGAGCCCGGGCCGGGCGGCGCGCAGCCGGGCCGACGCCGTCGCCACGTTCGCGGTCTGGCGGGCCACCTCGGCCTCGAGGTCCCGCCGGCCCGACTCGCTGAGCCGGTAGTACCGGCGCAACCGGCCCTGCCGGACCTCTTCCCGATCGGGCTCGACCAGCCCGTCCGATGCGAGCCGCTCCAGCACCCCGTACAGCGTCCCGACCCGGAGCCGGACCCGGCCGTCGGACAACTCCTCGACCTGGCGGACGATGCCGTAGCCGTGACGCGGCTCCCCCACCAGCGCGGTGAGAACAAAGAACGCCTGCTCGGTCATCGTCCTGCTCGTCACAACCCGATATATATCGCAAGACAGAGTATGGAACACCGGCCGTTCCGGCCGCGGACCCCGCCGACCGGGACCGCGCCGGCGGGCCGGCCCGGCCCGGCCGGGTATGGAAGCCGACATAGCGCCCATCCGCACACGGGTTCGGCCGTGGCCTCGCCCGGGTCCCGCCCGGTCCCGAATACTCCTCGTCGCTGACCCATCGTCAGCGCGTGCACGGGCGGGGGCGCCCGAGGTCAGGGGGACGTGGTTCTTGTTCGGATTCGAGTTTCAGACGGAGAATGCTTTTGTGGCGGGCCCGTTCACGGCCGGAGTGCGGGAGCGGGAAACGGCCTGGCGGCACGGGGCCACGAAAACGACGCTCGAAGGGGATGAATCCCGACGGTCGGGAGCGACTTCGGACCTCGAGTTCGTCACGCCGGCCTGCGCCGACCGGAAAGCAGCCGTCCAGGCGGTCGAAGCAGCCGTCGGGCTCGCTCAGACAATGGCCCGGGAATGGACCGCCCAGACCCGGTGTCTCACTTTCCGTAAAGGTCAACAATACGCCGGTGGAACGTGGCTGACCGACTGCGCGGTCGAGATCCACGACAATGGCTTCGGCGCGCAGGCCCAGGGAACCGTGGGCGTTCCGCTGGCCGGGTTCACCACTCTGCTGTCGAGCGTCTGGAGCCGATGCTGGCAGAAGAGCAAGGCAACGGGGGATCTGCTCCGGGCCACCGGTGCCGGGACCGAGTCCGATGACCTCACCCTGCTCTACGACACGCTCCCGCTCTACCAGGGCGCTTCGCACGAGCTGTTCGGATTCCTGACCGCCTGCCATCTGTTCCTGCACCGGGCCGTCCAGTCTCCGGCCGCCTACTTCGTGGGGGCCGGCCCGGCGAACGTCGTGCCGACCGAGAGCGCCGCCATCTTCGATTTCAGCCACAGCCTCCCGACCCGGCAGGTCAACCAACGGGCGGCCGGCACGACGGCGCTGCCGGCGCGCTGCCTGGTGAGGGTCGGCTCGGACTCGCCGAAGGACATGTTCGCGCTGCTGCACCGCACGGACTTCCACTCGATGTTTCTCGCGCTGCCCGAGGCCGATCGAAAGACCGTCCTGAAGGCGACGAATCCCGAGGCGATCTGGCCGGCGGTCTGGGGCTCGCCCGATCAGCTGGTGTTTCCGTTGCCGTACCGCGCGGATCCGGAGGCCCTGGACACGGCGACCCGCGCCGGCACCCCGCCGCTGACCACCGACGAATGGATACCACCGCACGCGCCGCCGCTGGCCCGGCGCCCGGTGCGCTGGACGCTGGTGACGCACGGCCCGACCATCGCCGAATGGTGGGAATCGGTGAAACATGGTGATCCCCGCCGCCCCGGACTGCCGAAGGACATCGCCTCACCCCCACCGGGTTTCCGCGGCCGTGACCCGAAATACCTCACCACCTTCCCCGACTCGAACCTGGAGGACAAAGCCACGTACTACGGGATGGGTTCTTTCCCGATGGACCTCGACAAAGATACAAAAACCCCGCTGGCCGTTTTCGAGTATCGGGACCTCATGGCAGACCTCGATATTCCGCCGAAAAATGAGCTGACCCCCGAGAAGTGGTGCGCGGTCGTCGACGTCTTCGTCGAGAACTACGTGCCGAAAACCTGACCGGCCGCACGGGCCCTCGGCCCGGCCACCGGGCCGGACCGAGGGTCGACGGGGCCCTGGCTACCAGGCCGTCGCCAACGGCTGTCCGCCCGTGAACGGAATGTCCGTGGCGGCCGAGGTGGCGAGGTCGATCCGGTGGGCGACCCCGCCGGCCTCCATCACCAGCAGTGCCGAACCGTCGGGGCTGCGGGTGATGACGTTGTCCCAGCCCGGGGAGGCCGGTTGCTTCGCCGCGGCGGTGCGCAGGAGCTGCCGCTGCTGCCCGGTCGCCAGGTCGATCCCGGTCACGGTGATGTTTTCGTCGAGGCTGACCAGATACATGTGTCGGGCATCGGCGCTGAGCACCGCCTGATATTCACCCACGGACAGTCGCCCGGTCGGTACCCGCCGCGATATGGCGAACAGGTCCCCGGAGCGGGTCGTGTCGAGGATCCACAGTCCGTCATGGAGAACCGGGGGGCCTGTTCCTCCTTCACCGAAGGCCAGATACCGGCCCGTGGCGTCCCAGCTCAGGTTGACGGTGTCGCCGGTGGAGGTGCTGGCGAAGGTCGTCCGCCGGCCCGTGGCGACCTCGGCCAGGTCGATCCGGGCCGGCCCCCAGACTCCGGGCTGGGAACCGCTGGAATCGGCCACCGCGAAGGCGACGCGGGTACCGTCCGGTGACGCCGCGAGATCCCACACGATCTCGGGCAGGGCGCCGTCGATGCGGAGCGGGGTGAAGGACGAAAGCCGGCCGCGGCCGTCGACCTGCAGGCGGTAGATCACCGCCCTGGCCTTCTGCCGCGCCGTCGTGGGGGTGCTGCCCGAGACGAAGAACAATCCCGGAACCGCCGAGCCGGACAGGGAAAACCACCCCTCGAGCCCGACCGGAGTTGTCACCCGGGCGGTGACGGCACCGGTAACCGCGTTCCGAACCGTGAGGGTCTTCGCTGGCGCTGAGGCCCCCATCTCGATGACGGCGAGCCACCGGCCGGCCGCCGCCGGGTTCGCGGCCGCGGCCGTTGGTGGCGGGGCCGGCCCACCGGTCGGCAGCGTCGTCAGCGCCTGGGTGTCCGACCCTTTCGAATGGCCGAACGGGATGAAGACACCGGCCGCAACGATGATGACGACGACCGCGCCGGCCACGGCCACGATCGGCCGGTAGGTCCAGGAAGGGCGGCGCCGACGGCCGGTCGGGCGCCCCGCCGGACGGGTGCGGACGTCGAGGACGGCGGAATCCCCGGGCCCCGGCTCACTCGGGCCGCGGTCCGCCGGCGCGGCAGCGGGCGCGGCCAACCCGGAGGCCGTCAGACGGGAGCGTTCCGCCTCGATCGCCCGGTGAAGGGCACCCCGGGCCCGGGCCCGGGCGGCATCGTCGGGGCCCGGTACCTCCGCGCGGAAACGCCGGACCAGATCGGTCGCATTCACAGTGATCCTTCTTCCCGGTCGGTGGTCAGCAATCCGGTGTGCTCCAACGAGTCCCGCATCCGGCGCTTGGCCCGGTGCAGCCGCGACCGGACGGTCCCGACCGGAACCGACAGCACCTGCGCCACGGCCTCGCCGCTGAGCTCCGCCCAGACCACGAGCAACAGGACGTCGCGTTCGTCAGCACGCAGCGACGCCAGGGCGCGGGCGACAGCGGGGCCCGAACCGGCCGCGTCGAGGCGCCGCTCGGCGGCCGCGAACGCGGCGACGCTGGCCTCGTCCACCAGTGGATCGACGCCGTGGCGGGCGTAGGCCCGCAGCTTGCGCCGCTCGGTGCGCTGATACCCGCGGAGCAGGTTGTGGGCGATGCCGTACAGCCAGGGCGCCGCCTCCGGACGGGAGACGTCGTACCGGGCCCGGGCCCCGAACGCCGTCACGAACACATCGGCGGCGAGTTCCTCCGCCAGCTGGGGGCCGACCCGCCGGGCGAGATAACGGTGGATCGCCGCATGGTGTCGGGCGAAGAGGGTCGAGAACACATCCGGATCCGCCAGCGACGCCGTGATGACGTCGGCATCGCTACCGTTGCCGGTTCTCGTCGGGACCTGCACGCGTACTCCGTCCGTCGGTGACGCCAACATCCAGCTCTTGGCCGCAACCGCGGAAACGTTCACCGGGCCCGACTGACGCGGTGGTGGGGAACGGGCGCCGACGGTCTCACCAGCCTCCGGGCGACTACCTGCGGCCGCTGCCGTAAGGGCGGGTGAGGATCTCGAGGAAGTGGCCGGACGGATCCTCGAAATACACCCCGCGGCCACCGTCGTTGCGGTTGATCTCGCCGGGCCGGCGCCGTCCCGGGTCCCCCCAGAACGGGATGCCCCGTGACCGGATCCGCGCGAGGCTTTCGTCGAACTCCGGCTCGCTGATCAGGAACGCATAGTGCTGCGAACGGATCGGTTCGGCCGTATCGGCAAAGTCGAGACTGACCCCGTTGCTGGTGCCGACAACGAGGAAATGTCCGAACGGTTCGGGTTCGGGCAGACCGAGAATCTCGGCCAGATAGGCCGCCGAGACCTTCTTGTCCCGCGCCGCGACGATCGTGTGGTTCAGCACAACG